>NZ_JAGXJT010000004.1:390689-421438 GCF_019091205.1 Bacillus sp. GbtcB14 | reverse complement strand
GACGTAGAGGCGCTTTTTGCCTCGTAGGAAGACGCGAAGCCACCGGAGATTCTAGCTGCTGGAACTGGATTAAGTAAAAAGCGTAAGCAGCTCGTTCAGAATGGTAGGGGGATGGAGCTTCTGACGTAGAGGCGCTTTTTGCCTCGTAGGAAGACGCGAAGCCACCGGAGATTCTAGCTGCTGGAACTGGATTAAGTAAGAGCGAAAATGGCTTATCTATTCTTCCTCATAATAGGGTGAGTAGAAAAAAGAAAGAAATATGAAAAGCGAAGACAAATTTTCTTGTCTTCGCTTCTTGTATTTGTGTTTCAACGTATTGATTAAAACTAGATAAAAGGGTTACAATAGTGAATATTACCCTACTTGAACTTATTGCCTTTCATTATTAATTATTTGCCTTCCGTATTTTTTCCCTTTACCCATGTGAAAAGAGAATAACGTTAAAGTGTGGTGTCTGAATGAATTTGTCAATTGCAGCATTAGAAAACATGAAATTAAAAGAGTTATACGAGCTTGCGAAAGAATTTAAGATTTCGTATTATAGCAAATTAACGAAAAAAGAGTTAATCTTCGCTATCCTAAAAGCTCGAGCAGAAAAAGAAGGTTTCTTCTTCATGGAAGGCGTATTAGAAATTATTCAATCAGAAGGATTTGGATTCCTACGTCCTATCAACTATTCTCCAAGCTCAGAAGATATTTATATCTCAGCTTCGCAAATTCGTCGTTTCGATTTACGTAATGGAGACAAGGTTTCTGGTAAAGTACGACCTCCGAAAGAAAATGAACGCTATTTTGGATTATTACAAGTTGAAGCTGTAAACGGAGATGATCCAGAGTCAGCAAAAGAGCGTGTGCATTTCCCTGCATTAACACCATTATACCCAGATCGCCAAATGAAATTGGAAACGGAACCGAAAAAGTTACCGACACGCATCATGGATTTAATCGCACCAGTTGGATTTGGACAACGTGGTTTAATTGTCGCGCCTCCAAAGGCTGGTAAAACAAGTCTATTAAAAGAAATCGCACACAGTGTTACAACAAATCACCCGGAAGCTGAATTAATTGTACTTTTAATTGATGAGCGTCCAGAGGAAGTAACAGACATTGAACGTTCTGTTAAAGGAGATGTTGTAAGCTCTACTTTTGATGAAGTACCAGAAAATCATATTAAAGTAGCGGAACTTGTGTTAGAACGTGCAATGCGTCTTGTAGAGCACAAAAAAGATGTTATCATTTTAATGGATAGTATTACCCGTTTAGCGCGAGCTTACAACCTTGTTATTCCACCAAGTGGTAGAACATTATCGGGTGGTATCGATCCAGCTGCCTTCCATAGACCGAAGCGTTTCTTTGGAGCTGCACGTAACATTGAAGAAGGCGGTAGCTTAACGATTTTAGCAACAGCACTCGTTGATACAGGATCTCGTATGGACGATGTAATTTACGAAGAATTTAAAGGAACTGGAAATATGGAACTTCACTTAGATCGTTCATTAGCTGAGCGTCGTATCTTCCCGGCAATTGATATTCGCCGTTCTGGTACACGTAAAGAAGATCTATTAATTCCGAAAGAACATTTAGACAAGCTATGGGGTATTCGTAAAACAATGCGTGATACACCAGACTTTGTCGAAGGTTTCTTACGTAAACTTCGTCAAACAAAGACAAATGAAGAATTTTTACAAAACATTGTTGCAGACTCAAAAAGATATGTAACAACTAAGTAAAGGGAAAAGATTGGGACTCGCTTATTTCGTAGTAAGCGAGTTTTTTATGTTTTTTTAAGGAAATGCTAAAGAGAGTAATATATGGGGGAATTTTGTTTTTGAGATGAAAATCATATTTGGGTCGAGAGCTTGAAGTTTTCTGGATTCTGAACGAGCCACTTGTGCTTTTAATTTTTATCCAGTTCCTGCGGCTAGCTCTTCGTGTCTAAGAACCTCTCGCACTAAAGGTAAAAAGCACCTTTTGTACGAGAGAACCTTAGCCATTCAGAGCTGAACGAGCCGCCTACACTTTAATTATATCCAGCTCCAGCGTCTAGAATGGTCGGTGGCTTCGCGTCTTCCTACGAGGCAAAAAGCGCCTCTACGTCAGAAGCTCCACCCCCCTCCCATTCTGAACGAGACGCTTGCGCTTTTATTTTTTAAAAAGACAAAAACAGGTAGTTGCAAAATGGAGTTAGCCTTGTTATAATTTCATCATATGTGTTTCATCAATATAGTTGTGTAAGCAGCTGAAGATGAAAAACTCTGTTTCGAAAATGATTCAGGGCGGAAGGAGATGAAAAGAATGAAAGCAGGAATCCATCCAAATTACAATAAAGTTGTATTTATGGACACGAACACAGGCTTCAAATTCTTAAGCGGGTCTACTAAAGGCTCTAGCGAAACTGTTGAGTGGGAAGATGGTAACACTTATCCATTACTAAAAATTGAGATCAGTTCTGATTCTCACCCATTCTACACTGGACGTCAGAAGTTTGCTACTGCAGACGGACGTGTTGACCGCTTCAATAAGAAATACGGTATCAAGTAATAAAGAACATAAAACAGGCAAGTGTATGTATTCGCTTGTCTGTTTTTTTTGCAAAAATATTAAACCTTTACCCTACTTTAGATTAGGAAAGTAGATGAAAGGAGAGCTCAATGTACTTAATGAATCAAAATGGTTGGATTGAAGTGATTTGCGGGAGTATGTTTTCTGGGAAATCAGAAGAGCTCATCCGCCGTATACGCCGTACGCAATTTGCAAAACAACATGCGATTGTATTTAAACCATGTATTGATAATCGTTATAGTGAAGAAGATGTTGTATCACATAATGGATTAAAGGTTAAAGCAGTTCCTGTTTCAGCTTCGAAAGATATATTTAACCATGTAACAGAAGAAATGGATGTTATTGCAATCGATGAGGTACAATTTTTTGATGGGGACATTGTGGAAGTGGTGCAAGTATTGGCAAATCGTGGCTATCGTGTCATTGTAGCTGGATTAGACCAAGATTTCCGTGGTCTACCATTTGGACAAGTTCCTCAGCTGATGGCGATTGCTGAACATGTAACTAAATTGCAGGCAGTTTGTTCTGCATGCGGATCTCCGGCAAGTCGTACGCAACGTTTAATCGATGGAGAACCAGCAGCATTTGATGATCCAATTATTTTAGTTGGGGCTTCAGAATCGTATGAACCACGTTGTCGTCATTGTCATGCAGTACCTACAAAACAAAGATAAATGAAACTCGCTATGTAGAGCGGGTTTTTTTCAAAATAGATGAAGATTGGTGGCCAGCTCTTTGTACAGCTAAGAACTTTAGGCAGTCAGAGCTGAGCGAGCCGCTTGCGCTTTTAAATGATATCTAGTTCTGGTGGCTAGCTCTTCGCATCTAAGAACCTTCCGCCCGAAAGGTAAAAAACAACCTTTAGGTCGAAAGAACCTTAGCTGGGCAAGCCACCTCCACTTTTAAATATATTATCTAGCTCCAGTGGCTAGAATCTCCGGTCACTTCACTCTCTCACTCGAAGCAAAGAGCGCTTCAAGGTCGAGAGTTCCAAATAGCCTGCGATTCTGAACAAGCCACCTGCGCTTTTAAATATAATTTGCGTTTTTTTGATTAAGTACCATATACTATTTGTATTAGATACTAGGATGTAGAGGTGAATGGTGTGTTAGATCGTTTGCAAGCTGTAGAAGATCGTTATGAGAAGTTAAATGAATTGTTAAGTGACCCAGAGGTTATTAGCGATACGAATAAGCTTCGTGAGTATTCAAAGGAACAATCTGATATGCAAGAAACGGTAGAGGTGTACCGTGAGTATAAAGATGTTCGTGAGCAATTAAGAGATGCAAAAGCAATGTTAGAAGATAAGTTAGACGCTGATATGCGTGACATGGTAAAAGAAGAGGTTTCTGAATTAGAAGGACAAGATAAAGAATTGTCAGAGCGTCTGAAAATTTTACTTGTTCCAAAAGATCCTAATGATGATAAAAACGTTATCGTTGAGGTTCGTGGTGCTGCTGGTGGTGATGAGGCAGCTTTATTTGCTGGTGATTTATATCGTATGTATAGCCGTTATGCTGAGGTACAAGGTTGGAAAACTGAAATTATCGAAGCAAGCTATACAGAGCTAGGTGGATATAAAGAGATTATCTTTATGATTAACGGTAAAGGTGCGTTCGCGAAGCTGAAATTCGAGAATGGTGCTCACCGTGTACAACGTGTTCCTGAAACGGAATCTGGTGGCCGTATTCATACATCTACAGCAACTGTAGCTGTATTACCAGAGGCAGAAGAAGTAGAAATTAGTATTCATGAAAAAGATGTTCGTGTTGATACGTTTGCTTCTAGTGGTCCTGGTGGACAAAGTGTTAATACAACGATGTCAGCGGTACGTTTAACACATTTACCGACTGGTGTAGTTGTATCGTGTCAGGATGAGAAGTCACAAATTAAGAATAAAGAAAAAGCAATGAAAGTATTACGCGCACGTGTTTATGATAAGTTTAGACAAGAAGCGCAAGCTGAATATGATCAAAACCGTAAACAAGCTGTTGGTACGGGTGATCGCTCAGAGCGTATTCGTACGTATAATTTCCCGCAAAACCGTGTTACAGACCATCGAATCGGTTTAACGATTCAAAAGCTAGATCAAATCTTACAAGGTAAGTTAGATGATTTCATCAATGCCTTAGTGATGGAAGATCAAGCTCAAAAGATGGAGGCAGCTGAGTAATGCGTGTCTATGAAGCCCTGAAATGGGCTTCTTCTTTTTTACAGGAAAATGGACGAGATGAAAATGCGGGAGAAATTGTCCTTTGTCATGTATTAAAGACGAACAGAACCGGAATGCTCATGAATATGCGTGAAAAAATAACTGTGGAGCAAGAAACAAGTTTTACGGAGTTTATTCACAAGCATGTAGAAGGTATTCCTATTCAATATATGATTGGTTATGAAATGTTTTATGGACGGTCATTCTTTGTGAATGAAGAAGTATTAATACCAAGACCGGAAACAGAAGAGCTTATAGTGGGAGTGTTAGAAAGAATCGAGCGTCATTTTGATGATGAGAAACTGCATGTGGCGGATATCGGTACAGGTAGTGGAGCGATTTCTATTACGCTGGCTTTAGAAAATAAAAATCTTCATGTGTATACGGTAGATATTGCACAAGAGTCGATTGAAGTTGCGAAAGAAAATGCAAAAACTTTGGGCGCAGAAGTAACGTTTTATCATGGTGATTTATTGTCACCATTTTATCAAACAGGTCAAAAGTTAGATGTTGTTGTTTCAAATCCTCCATATATACCGGAAGAAGATTGGCGTGGCCTTTCTCCTGTGGTGAAAGAGCATGAGCCAAAGAGAGCACTTGTTGGTGGTGAAGACGGATTAGATTTCTATCGCCGTTTTATGGAAGAGTTGCCGAATGTATTGCAGAAGAAAGCAATTGTGGCATTTGAAATTGGAGTAGGGCAAGGTGAGGATGTAAAAGGGCTGTTACAACAAGCTTTTCCACATGCTCATGTTGAGATTGTGTTTGATATTAATGGAAAAGATCGTATGGTATTTGCAGAGATGGAGTAAGGTTCACGCCTTACTCTATTTTTTGTGGGAAAATTTATATAGATTTTGAATTTAATAGTTTAGAAAAATGAAAGTCTGTCCACACTGTTTGTAGAAGGGACGGTGGAGGAAATGAAAAAACAAGTTATTGCTTATCTTCTTCTATTATTAATTGGTGCACAGTTGCTTGTGCAGTTTGGATATATGAAAGCTGATGCGAAAGGGCCTTCAGTTATTCCGAAAGAGGCCGTTCGATTACGAATTTTAGCAAATAGTGATTCAGATAAAGATCAGGCGTTAAAGCGCAAAGTGCGTGATGAAGTAAAAACACAAATTGATGGATGGGTAGCGGATTTAACTTCATTTGAGGAGGCACGTAAAGTCATTCAAAGTCATATTCCAGAAATCGAAAAAACAGTGGCGAATACGTTGAAACAAGAAGGAAGTAAAGATTCATTTCAAGTGAAATTTAGTAAGAATGTAAAGTTTCCTACAAAGGTATATGGGAATTTCATTTATCCAGCAGGGGAATATGAGGCCGTATTAATTACAATTGGGGAAGGTGAAGGGGCAAACTGGTGGTGTGTATTATTTCCGCCGATGTGTTTCTTAGATTTTTCAAGTGGTACAGCTGTAAGGAAGGAAGAACATGTTGTGAAGGCGGAATCTCCTGAAGAGGAGCAGGTACAACTAGATGAGGAAGTAGTAGATACAGAAGAGAAGAAAGTGGATAAGGTAAAAGAAACGAAAGTTGTAAAGCAGGAAGTAGCAAAAAAAGTAACAGCTTCTGAAAAGAAAGTAGTAAAAAATGAAACAAAAGTCGAAGAGCAGCCTGTAAGTAAAGAAGAAACAAAAACTGTGGAAAAAATGGAGAAACCTGTGGAGAAAAAACAAGAAAAGAAAAATGAGTATGTAAAAGTAGAAGAGGAAGAAGAAAAGCCAGAAGTTAAATTGTTTATTGTAGAAGCTTTTACATCTTTATTCTCTAAATAGTACTATTAATAAACCCCTCCTCATATATAAAAATGAGGAGGGATTTATTATGAAGAAAGTGTATTTTGCTACGAAAGCAGATGTGGAAAGATTGCATTCTTTTTTCGGACAAGCTAATAAAAAAGATGATAAAATAAATGAGTTGTACGCGCAATTTATGATTTTGGAAGAGGCGGAAGAAATACGGGCTGTCATCGGATATGAACAAAGTGAAGAACACGCACTGATTCGTTCTTGTTTATTCACACCTAATGTGGATAAACAGACTTTCTTATATTTTTTTGAAATGTTTTTGCAGTATATGAACGAAAAAAATATTCGACAATTGTACTTACTAACAAATCATCCACAATCTATAACAATCTTTCAGTTTTTTGACTTTGTTACTATAGAGAAAGAAAACGTACCAGAGGGAATTCGACAGTTAGAACACTTTTGTAAAAATATAAAAGAGCCAAATGCAATAATACTAAATTGTCAGCTATTCACAAAGTTATCCACGGATTAATTAGGTTTATCCACATTTTGTGGATAAACCTTGTTTGTCTTTTGGGTAAATCTCATAGTAAACTAAAAATAGACAAGTATTTCAGGGTAGAAAAGGACGTGGGAAAAAATGCATACAAATATGTGGGTTGTGGATAATGTTGTGGAAAGAAAAAAATATTATCCACAGTTACAAGAAGCAGCAAAATTATTAAGGGAAAATGAGGCGATTGCCTTCCCGACAGAAACGGTATATGGACTAGGTGCAAACGCGATGAATGATGAAGCAATCGCGAAAATTTTTGAAGCGAAAGGAAGACCGAGTGATAATCCACTGATTGTCCACATCGGTACAAAATCGCAGTTAGATGGGATTGTGAAGGAAATTCCACCAGTTGCAGAGAAGTTAATGGAGCATTTTTGGCCAGGCCCGTTAACAATTATTTTACCTAGAAAAGAAGGGATTTCAGAGAAGGTGACGGCAGGACTTAATACGGTTGGAGTAAGAATGCCTGATCATCCAGTAGCGCTTGCTCTTATTGAAGAGGCAAATGTACCTGTTGCAGCACCGAGTGCGAATCGTTCAGGTCGTCCAAGCCCGACGTTAGCGTCTCACGTATATGAAGATTTAAATGAGAAAATCGCAGGAATTGTAGATGGTGGTGCAACAGGAGTAGGTGTTGAGTCAACTGTAATTGATTGTACGAGCGCAGTTCCAACGATATTACGCCCAGGCGGGATTACGAAAGAACAATTGGAAGCAGTGATTGGTACGGTTTCTTTAGATCCAGCTTTAAAGGACGAGAAAGAAAAACCGAAATCACCTGGAATGAAATATACACATTATGCACCGAAAGCGCCACTTAGTATTGTTGAAGGATCACGTGAGTTTATTCAGCGCCTTGTGGATGAGAAGAAAGAAGAAGGATTCAAAGTGGGTTTATTAACGACAGAAGAGTATCAGCATGTATATAGCGCGGATGTTGTATTATCTTGTGGTGTTCGAAGCGATTTAGCTAGTGTGGCGACTAAATTATATGATGTACTTAGAACGTTTGATGCAAGTGAAGTGGATGTTATTTTTAGTGAGTCGTTCCCGAATGACGGAATAGGGAATGCAATTATGAATCGCTTAACAAAAGCAGCAGGACATCATATTATTACTGAATGATAAGGTACGATTAGCAAACAGAATATTTTTCCTCGGATAAGCATATTGTGAAGTAGCACGTCCGAGGAGGGACATGAATGACGTTTGAACAGCTAATACCTTTAATAATTATGGCATTCGCCTTAGGAATGGATGCGTTCTCGGTGAGTCTTGGCATGGGAATGATGACCTTAAAGGTAAGACAAATCCTGTATATCGGTATGACGATAGGGATATTTCATATTATTATGCCATTTATAGGGATGGTATTAGGTCGTTTTTTATCAGAGAAGTATGGAGACATTGCACATTTTGCAGGTGCTATTTTATTAATTGGACTAGGATTCTATATTATATATTCCTCTATTTTGGAGAATGAAGAGACTAGAACGGCCCCTATTGGAATTAGCTTATTCGTATTTGCATTTGGCGTTAGTATAGATAGTTTTTCAGTAGGGCTTAGTCTTGGTATTTACGGAGCACAGACAATTATTACGATATTACTTTTTGGATTTGTTAGTATGTTATTAGCGTGGATTGGTTTATTAATTGGTAGACATGCGAAAGATATGCTCGGTACATATGGTGAGATAGTAGGCGGTATCATTTTGGTTGGATTTGGATTATATCTCCTTTTTCCTATATAATTTTAAGGAGGGGGGCGTTATGAACAGGTTATTGGAATGGTATGTTAAGTTTTTAACCTTCTTTCCTCGATGGATAAGAAGACTTATAATTTTGGGTATTATTTTGCAAATTTCAATTTTAGGTTGGATGAAGTTAATTCGCGAATGGTAGGATGGTTCCTTTCTGTGCATAGTTTTGTTTGTACTATACTCATTGCGCTAAAAAATTACACATATAGAAAGGATGAGATGAATGACGAGATTGAAGCAAGTTTTTGGTATTATTATTAGTTTTTTTGTTTTTTGGTTTAGTATGCTCGGTGTACAAATGTTTGCTGAGTTTTTAGATATTGAGTCATTGAAGTTTGTTGCAGGAAAAACGGAGGCGGCGCGTGCCTTTTATTCTCCGTATCCATTTTTAATTGTTTTTCTTATTACGTTACTTTCTTTATATTTCTTTGTGATAAAGCTTGGTAAACCTAAAAAAGAGAAGTTACCTGCATTAGAGGAAAAAAAGGAAGAATTATAAAAAAAAATCCCCCGCTTTTTAGCGGGGGATTTTATGTCTGGGTGATGAAAGCGGCAAGAATGGTCGTGGCTTCGCGTTTTCCTGCGAGCCGCTGCCGCTTTTAGGTTGATATCTAGTTCCAGTGGCCAGCTCTTCGCATCTAAGAACCTCCCGCACGAAAGGTAAAAAGCACCTATTGTGCGAGAGAACCTTAGCTGGTCAGCGCTAAACGGGCTACTTCCACTTTTAAACTGGCCTAACCAATTCAAATTGTTCTCCTAGTTTTGCGTAGTTGTGTCCTGCTAGGCGGCTTACTGGTTTTAGTCCTTCTGCATGGATGCGTCCATTTTCGTATAGGTGTTCTGCGACGTGGAAACGAACGACGCGTCCGATCAGTAGATCGCAAGCTGGTGAGTCTTCTGTTCCGCCAAGAGGGATTGCGCGTTCTAGTATGCATTCCATTCGAATATTTGCCTCTTTTACACCTGGAACGGAGATGACATCACTTTCGATTGGTGTTAGTTTCGCTAGTTCAATTTCACTTTCATTTGGCGGAAGATTAGCTGCTGTTTCGTTAATTGCTCCTACGTAAGATTCATCAGAAATATGTACGACAAATTCACCTTTTTCAATTGCATTTCGGGAAGTGTCTTTTCTTTCTCCTGCTTTCCGTTGCACAGAAACGGAAATAAGTGGTGGGTTTGCAGCGACGATGTTGAAATAACTGTATGGTGCTCCGTTTAATACGCCTTCTTTTGTTACAGAAGTAACGAATGCGACAGGGCGTGGGATAATACTTCCTGTTAATAATTTGTAATTCTCTTTTTCTGTTTGTTCGTTTGGGTTAATGGATAACATGTTTGAAATCCCCTTTCTGAATATGACGACTTATTGTTTGTTTACAAGATGCTAGTGGAAAACTCCTGCTGGAAAAATATTTTTTTTGCATTTTTGTAAATAGGCTAAAGACACATAAGCTCGGAAGAATTAGCATTAATATTTTGAAGTCATAAAATATGTTTGTCATTTATAGGCCAAATAAGGATTTAACTTATAAATGACAAACAAGGATGGAACTAAGGTAAAGCGAAAGTTTTAGAAATGGAAGTGTTGCTAATTAAGAGAACGGTGGTAAAAAAAGTGTAGGACGTGATTCTTGAATTTTATTTTCATTATTTTCTTTAGTAGCTTGTCCTGTTTGTCTCGAGTTTTGTCCACCCTTTTTGGCAATCTGTCCACCTTGATTAGCATTTGTTCCTGCGTTTCCGCTGATCTGTCCATTTCGATCCGCTGTTATTGTAAAACCAGCCTTCCCGCCCTGATTTGCAAGGTTATTGTTATTATCATTATAGTTGTAAATGTTGACATGGATGTGAATTTCAATTGGAAGGTCATCTTTGCTGAGTTTAAAGGAGGAGGCTGTTTCTGTCTTTGTGCTATTGTTTTTATATTTTTGAGAACGACGGTTCGCCATAAGAATGTTCGCTCCTATCTTTTTTTCTGCTCAGCTTAAAGCTCATCTTCCGCTGGTGTTGAAATATTTTCGTCAGCGCTTTCTTCGCTGTCGGCAACACCTGCTTCAAATTCGCTTTTCTTGATTATATTTTCACTATCTTCTCTAGCCACTTGTCCCATTTGATTCGCATTCTGTCCGCCTTTTTTAGCTATTTGTCCACCTTGACTTACGTTTGTTCCACCTTTTCCGCTAATTTGTCCACCGCCAGACGCTGTTAATTCGAGACCAGCTTGTCCACCTTGATTAGCAAGATTATTATTGTTTTTATTCTTATTTTTGTTTTTGGCTTTTGCTTTTACTTTGCTTTCATTATCATTTTCGTTAGTTGGATCCATGTCTTCTTCTAGAAGTTTTTTATCATGGTTTTTCATAAGATTTTTCCCTCCTATTATATTTACTACTAAATAGCATATGTTTGGTTTTTTAGTGTGACTGGGGGTTGTCCTATGAATTGGAATTTAAAAATTTCTTCAATGAGAAGAGGTGGATTTTTCTAATAAAAAATTATAAGTGTAAGTAATGATAAAATCCCCCAAGTTGTTTTCTTGGGGGATTAAGAGTTTAATGAGACATATTAAAGTAACACATATGCGCCAGGTCCGATTAAAGCTACACCAATCGCAACGGCAATTAACATTAAGTTATATTCATACCCGTTTTGTGTCACCCAGTAACCATTTTTTCCGTGAACAGTGAAGATTGCCATTAACATTGTACCAACGATAAATAATGAACCAACTGCAGTGAAAATACCTGATGCGAATAAGAAACCACCTAATAATTCAGTTGCGCCAGCCATAAATGCCATGAATACACCAGGGCGTAAACCAATTGATTCCATCCAGCCACCAGTTCCTTTTAAACCGTAACCGCCGAACCAACCAAATAATTTTTGAGCACCATGACCCATGAATGTAATACCTATAATAAGACGAATAATAAGAAGACCGAAATCCATCATTTTTAAAAACCTCCTAAAAGTTATTAACTTACCTTATGTAAGTAATAATAAAATAGTTACTTACTTTAGTCAAGCGGATTTCGAAAAAAGTTTGAAATTAATTTTACAAATTAGCGACAAAAAACAAAATGTAGTCAAGACCTCTAGACAAGCTGGGTAAAAAAAGAGAAAATATAAGTAGAAGTTAACTTCTTATTGTTATTCAGACAATCAGAATTGACTGGAATTTTGTGAGGCGCTACAATAAGAGTCTAGTAGTAATGACGTAATTTATTTCGAAAGCGTTTTTACAGTATAATATTCGAAGTATGAGGTCTTACGTTTATTTCGATCTTTAATAGAGATTGCCCTATAAACTTTTAGGTAAATTATAAGGAGGACTATCCTATGTTTAAAAAATTATTCGGTCTTGGTTCAAAAACAAATGAAGAAACAATCGTAGCTCCATTAACTGGAGCAGTGAAAAATATTGAAGAAGTACCAGATCCAGTATTCGCAGGTCGTATGATGGGTGACGGTGTTGCAATCGATCCTACTGAAGGTGTAGTTGTATCTCCAGTTGATGGTGAAATCGTACAATTATTCCACACAAAACACGCTATCGGAATTAAAGCGAAAAACGGTACAGAAATTTTAATCCACGTTGGATTAGAAACTGTAAAAATGGAAGGCGAAGGTTTCGAAGCTCACGTTTCTGAAGGCCAAGCTGTAAAAGCTGGAGATAAATTAATCTCATTCGACTTAGAATTAATTCGTGAAAAAGCGAAAAGCACAATTACTCCAATCGTTATTACAAACACAGATGCAGCTGAGTCTATTAAGACAACTGTAGGTGTAACAGCTACAAAAGGTTCAACAGAAGTAATGAAAGTTACAATGAAATAATTATTGTAAAAGAGGAGTCCGTTTCGTATGAAATGGATTCCTTATTTTGTTTTGTAGTACGCTTGCTATGTATGTTAAAATACTCTAGGCACTTGGAAATAGGGTTTCACATATATGTGGATAAGGCGCATTTTTCTTAGAAAAAATATAAGAGAAATGCGTCTTTTGTATATTCACATTTCTTTTTTTCTATTCTTATGTACGTTATGATGAAAGGTAGGAAAAAGAAGAAAAGGGGTGGGTTTGGATGAAACGAGTGTTATTTATTTGTACTGGAAATACATGCCGTAGCCCGATGGCTGAGGCGTTACTTCGTCATTATGGAGAAGGTAAGTTTGAAGTGCAATCTGCTGGTGTTTTCGCCTATCCTGGTAGTGATGCGTCGATATATGCAAAGGAAGCTTTAGCTGAAAAGGGAATTGCAATCAATCATGCTTCGCAGCAGGTAAATGAAGCTTTAATCGATTGGGCAGATATTGTAGTAACAATGACGGAAAACCATAAGCAAATTGTACTTGGGCATTATCCGAGTGTTGAAAAGAAAGTAGATACATTATATGGAGTAACTGAGGGGATAAGTAAGGATATTTCAGATCCGTTTGGCGGGGCACTTTCTATTTATAAAGAAACGTTAGAAGAGATGGAAAAACTTGTACAAACTTTACTGAAAAAACATTCAGAGGGTTGATGTTTCGTGTATAATACGATATTGGAGATCACTTCGTTCCATTAAGGTAACGAGTGAGAAATGAAGATAATTGATTGAAACTTTGGAGGGGTAAAAATGAAAGTAGTAGTAGCATCTGATCACGGCGGTATGAATATCCGTAAAGAACTTGTAAGTTTATTAGAAGAGTTAAATATTGAATATATTGATTTAGGTTGTGAATGTGAAGCTGGTTCTGTTGATTACCCTGATTTTGCGTTTCCAGCAGCGGAAATGGTAGTGAATGGCGAAGTAGATCGTGGTATTTTAGTTTGTGGGACAGGCATCGGTATGTCAATTGCAGCAAACAAAGTAAATGGTATTCGTTGTGCATTAGTTCATGATACTTTCAGTGCGAAAGCAACGAGAGAGCATAATGATACGAACATGCTAGCAATGGGCGAGCGTGTAATTGGTGCGGGTCTAGCACGTGACATCGCAAAAATTTGGTTAACAACTGACTATGAAGGTGGTCGTCACGAAAACCGCGTAGGAAAAATTAAAACATACGAAACAAAGTAATAGATTCTAACTAGAAGCAGTATGAAATATAATTTGGTGAACCAACCTGTGAAAGGAAGAGGCGTAATGACAGAAATCGTAAAGGTAAGAGAACAGTTACAAATATCGCTTTCTAATTTCCAAGAACAAGCTTCATTACAAAGTGGTCAAATTTTTGTAGTGGGGTGTAGCACGAGCGAAGTGCTAGGAGAAAGAATTGGAACATCAGGAACGATGGAAGTAGCAGAGGCGATTTTTTCTGAGTTAAAACAATTTCAAGAACAAACAGGTATTGAGTTGGCGTTTCAATGTTGTGAGCATTTAAACCGTGCTTTAGTAGTTGAGAGAGAGTTGGCGATGAAATATCAATTTGAAATTGTAACAGTTACGCCTGTTAGATCAGCAGGTGGGGCATTAGCAACATATGCCTATCATAATTTGAAAGAACCGGTAGTAATTGAGTTTGTTAAAGCAGATGCAGGAATGGATATTGGTGATACATTTATCGGTATGCATTTAAAGCATGTAGCTGTTCCGGTTCGTACAAGTGTGAAGGAAATTGGAAGTGCGCATGTAACGATGGCGACAACACGTGGAAAACTAATTGGTGGAGCACGTGCTGTTTATGCGGCGAAGGAAGAGACTATCTCTTGCCGTTAGACATGAAAAATTATAAAGTCGCATAATAGCTTTATATCGAAAGATAAAAGGTATGTAGTCTGACTTTATAATAGAAGAAAGAAAAGACCGATTTTCGGTCTTTTTTTTCTTTTATGATATAGAAAGTCATGTTAGAATGTAGTTGAAAACATGAAGGTTCGAAAGAATTACAACCTGAATTTTCGTTTTTTCTGAATAAATGAGAAAAAACTATTGGGAATCGATGTAATTCGTTCAGAAAAGGGGGATTTTGGTGGATCATTTAAAACGTCAAGATGAAAAGGTATTTGCTGCAATTGAGGCAGAACTAGGAAGACAGCGTTCAAAGATTGAGTTAATTGCTTCGGAAAACTTCGTAAGTGAAGCAGTAATGGAGGCGCAAGGTTCTGTTTTAACGAATAAGTATGCTGAGGGATATCCTGGAAAACGTTACTATGGTGGCTGTGAGCACGTAGACGTAGTGGAAGATATCGCACGTGATCGCGCGAAAGAAATTTTTGGCGCAGAGCATGTAAATGTTCAACCGC
This sequence comes from Bacillus sp. GbtcB14, assembly GCF_019091205.1. NCBI lineage: Bacteria > Bacillati > Bacillota > Bacilli > Caryophanales > Bacillaceae > Bacillus > Bacillus sp. GbtcB14. The sequence continues at coordinate 406,354 of NZ_JAGXJT010000004.1, read as the reverse complement.
ATTCTGGTGCACAAGCGAACATGGCAGTATACTTCACGATTTTAGAGCAAGGCGATACAGTACTTGGTATGAATTTATCTCATGGTGGTCACTTAACACACGGAAGCCCTGTTAACTTCAGTGGAGTACAATATAATTTCGTAGAATATGGCGTGGATGCTGAATCTCACCGTATTAATTACGATGATGTATTAGCAAAAGCGAAAGAACATAAACCAAAATTAATCGTTGCAGGTGCAAGTGCATATCCTCGTGTTATCGATTTCAAACGATTCCGTGAGATTGCAGATGAAGTGGGTGCATACTTTATGGTTGATATGGCACATATCGCTGGTTTAGTAGCTGCTGGTTTACATCCAAACCCAGTACCACATGCACATTTCGTTACAACGACAACACATAAAACATTACGTGGCCCACGTGGTGGTATGATTTTATGTGAAGAGCAATTTGCAAAACAAATTGATAAATCAATCTTCCCTGGTATTCAAGGTGGTCCACTTATGCATGTAATCGCTGCAAAAGCTGTTGCATTTGGTGAGACACTACAAGATGATTTTAAAACATATGCACAAAATATCATTAATAATGCGAACCGCTTAGCTGAAGGTCTTCAAAAAGAAGGACTTACACTTGTTTCTGGTGGAACAGACAATCATTTAATCCTGATTGATGTTCGTAACTTAGAAATCACAGGTAAAGTAGCAGAGCACGTATTAGATGAAGTTGGTATTACAGTGAACAAAAATACAATTCCATTTGAAACAGCAAGCCCATTTGTAACAAGCGGTGTACGTATCGGTACGGCAGCTGTAACATCTCGTGGTTTCGGTTTAGAAGAGATGGATGAAATTGCGTCACTTATTGCTTACACATTAAAAAATCATGAAAATGAAGCTGCATTAGAAGAAGCAAGTAAGCGTGTAGAAGCGTTAACGAGCAAATTCCCAATGTACACAGACCTATAATAGATTAAAGAAGACTGCTGAGACGTAATTGTTTTGGCAGTTTTTTTTTGGACATATATTGCTCTTTAAGTATGTATACAAAGGATGAATAAATTTTGGCGATATAATGAAGGATACAGCTCCCATAATTGGTAAAGATACTAGATAGATTCATCGTAAAATCATGATTTTGCCAAATTTGCCCTTGAATATTAGTAGCGTTTTCTTTACAATCGTAAATAGTGTAAAAAAGCGTGTAAACGCATGAATATCATCTAAAGGAGAGATTCACATGGGAAAACTGTATGTATTTGATCACCCGTTAATTCAACATAAGATTACATATATTCGCGATAAGAATACAGGTACGAAAGATTTTCGTGAATTAGTGGACGAAGTAGCAAGTTTAATGGCTTTCGAAATTACTCGCGATCTTCCACTTAAAGACATTGAAATTGAAACACCTGTAAGCAAAGCGACAACAAAAGTGATCGCTGGTAAAAAGCTTGGTTTAATTCCGATTTTACGTGCAGGTTTAGGAATGGTTGATGGAATTCTGAAATTAATTCCAGCAGCAAAAGTAGGACACGTTGGTTTATACCGTGACCCTAAAACATTGCAACCGGTAGAATACTATGTGAAACTTCCAACGGATGTAGAAGAGCGTGACTTTATCGTACTAGATCCGATGCTAGCAACAGGTGGTTCTGCAGCTGAAGCAATTAACTCTCTGAAAAAGCGCGGTGCAAAACAAATTAAATTAATGTGTATCGTTGCAGCTCCAGAAGGAGTAAAAGTAGTACAAGAAGAACATCCTGATGTTGATATTTATGTAGCAGCATTAGATGAGAAATTAAATGACCACGGATATGTAGTACCAGGTCTTGGTGATGCTGGTGACCGTTTATTCGGAACGAAGTAAGACAACTGACGAGAGGGGATTCCCTTCTCGTTTTTTTTTGTGTGTTCCGAGTAAGTAGGGGAGGGAGATAAATATACAGGTTATATACAACATAAGTAGTATACACATCACATATAATATAGAAGTCTTACGTCTAGCAAACACTATATATGGAAGGGAAGCGTTATATTTTAAAAATATAATAGTGACAAACTTGTGAACATTCTCTTCTATTATAAATAGAAAACTGTTAGAAATTGCATATCCATAACCAGTATTTAGAAGGGTAACGTTTTCATTTTTGGGAGGAAATACCTGATACTCAAATTTTTTGATTTTTTACGATTTCTCGTTGACACTGTTAATACCCTATTGTATGCTAACAACGGGGATAGATGGTAGGGCTTTCAGTGACAAAAATACATCTATTCCGTGACGAAAATGTAAACTTTTTATTTTGTATAGGATTTATGCAAAAAAATGAGTTATTATTAACACATCGTGAATGAGGGTTACATATTGGAGGGATGAATCCTTGCAAAAAAACGATCGCAGCCATATAAAAGCTTATGCTTTAATGTCAGGTATTCTTGCTCAGTTAGTCGGTTCTATTCTTATTGGGATCTTTGGTGGGCAGTGGATTGATAATCAGGTTGGAACGTTTCCATTGTTTCTTATTATAGGGTTATTACTCGGATTAGGAACAGGGATATACGCAATGATTCGACTCATTCGACATTACTATTCGGGAGAGCAATGATGATAGACGTACATGGACTTGTCCAAAGACAAAAGAAATATATGTACTACTTGCTTGCGCTTCTAGTGCTAGGATGGGGATTCACCTCTTACAAGGATGTATTTCTTGGGCTGATTATCGGAACGATTTTCAGTTTTCTTAGTTTGCGCATCATTGCACGTAGAACAGACAAGCTGTTGGATCGCGTAACAAATGGAGAAAACGTGAAGTTTAAGGCGACAGCGGTAAGTACATATTCAAGATTCGCCACGATTGGGTTATTAATTTTATTTGCAGCCAAATATCAAGAGTTAATTGCGATGTGGGGCCTAGGTGTAGGATTGCTGACAGGATACCTTGTCATGATCATAGATTTTCTTTATTTAGAGTATAAGAGCAGGGAAGAGAGGTGAATTACTAGTGGAACACGGTAAATTAGTTGAATTTCTAGGTTTAACGTTCGATTTGTCATCAGTTATGATGGTTACTGTAGCAGCAGTTATTGTTTTCTTAATCGCTGTTATCGGAACTCGCAGTTTAGCCCTTCGCCCAACCGGGATGCAAAACTTCATGGAATGGGTGTTTGACTTCGTGAAAGGGATTATCAATAGTACGATGGACTGGAAAACAGGTGGACGTTTCTTAACGCTTGGCGTTACGCTTATCATGTTTATCATCGTATCGAACTTCCTTGGTTTACCATTCATGTATTCAACAGTTGAGGCTGGCGAACATATTGCATGGTGGAGATCACCAACGTCTGATCCAGCAGTTACATTAACATTAGCCGTGATGGTAGTTACCCTCACCCATTATTATGGAATTAAGATGAAGGGTACGAAAGAATACGTAAAAGGTTATTTCCAACCTATGAAATTCTTATTCCCATTAAAGGTTATTGAGGAGTTTGCGAACACATTAACGTTAGGTCTTCGTTTATTCGGTAACATTTATGCAGGTGAGATCTTATTAGGATTACTTGCTAAGTTAGGCGGGACGACAGTCCTTGGAGCATTAGGTGCGCTTGTACCAATGTTAGCATGGATGGGATTCAGTGTATTCGTTGGATCAATCCAGTCATTTATTTTCGTTATGTTAACGATGGTTTATATGGCTCATAAAGTAAGCCATGACCATTAATATAATTTAAGTAAGAAAAAAATATTTTTTTATAATACAAAGGAGGACAAATTAAATGAGTTTAGGTGTAATCGCAGCTGCAATTGCAATTGGTTTATCAGCATTAGGTGCAGGTATTGGTAACGGTCTTATCGTATCACGTACAATCGAAGGTGTTGCTCGTCAACCAGAATTAAAAGGCGCACTTCAAACAATTATGTTCATCGGGGTTGCTTTAGTTGAGGCACTTCCAATCATCGGTGTAGTTATTGCATTCATCGTAATGAACAAATAAGGGAGACTCCCCTTACATAGATGGCGAAGAGTGTTTTTCCGAACTTTCTTCGCCATTGCTTTATGGATGAAACGTATGTCTTTTTTTTTCATATGATCAATTTAGATATTTTGAAGGGAGTGAATCCTTGTGCCAACTTTATTATTAGGGGCTGCCATTCCATTTGGAACGATTGCTTATACATTGTTCATTTTCTTACTTCTATTAGTAATGCTACGCAAATTTGCGTGGGGTCCTTTAATGGGAATTATGAAAGAACGTGAAGAGCATGTTACTAATGAAATCGACGCTGCAGAAAGAAGTAACGCTGAAGCGAAGAAATTAGTAGAAGAACAACGTGAAATGTTAAAACAATCGCGTGTTGAAGCACAAGAGTTAATCGAAAGAGCGAAAAAACAAGCTGTAGATCAAAAAGATGTTATTGTTGCTGCTGCGAAAGAAGAAGCAGAATCAATTAAAGCATCTGCTGTACAAGAAATTCAACGCGAAAAAGAGCAAGCGATTGCTGCTTTACAAGAACAAGTGGCTTCTTTATCTGTTCAAATTGCTTCTAAAGTAATTGAAAAAGAGTTAAAAGAAGAAGATCAAGTTAAGTTAATTCGCGATTATATTAAAGAAGTAGGAGAAGCGCGATGAGCAATGGGATTGTAGCAAAACGTTATGCTGTCGCTCTTTTTAAAATTGCAAAAGAAAAACACGTATTAGAAATGTTTGAAGAGGAATTACGCCTTGTACAAAACGTTTATGTAAAGAACGGAGAACTACATAGCTTTTTAACGCAACCGAACATTTCAAAGGAACAAAAGAAAACGTTTCTTGCAAACGTATTCGGATCTGTTTCTGAATCTATTTTAAATACGTTATATATTTTAATTGATAACAAACGCATTGATATCTTACCTGAAATTGCAGATGAATACGTTGTTCTTGCTAATGAAGAACGTAACGTAGCGGATGCAACTGTATATTCTACTCGTCTTCTATCAGAGGAAGAGAAGCTTAACATTGCAGAAGCATTTGCAAAGAGAACGGGAAAAGATGCAATTCGCGTAAAAAATGTTGTAGATGAAGATTTACTAGGCGGCATTAAAGTACGTATTGGAAATCGCATTTATGATGGAAGTTTACAAGGAAAATTAGCACGTATTCAGCGTGAATTAATGAAGAATAGATAGGGGTGAAGCACATGAGCATCAGAGCTGAAGAAATTAGCGCACTGATAAAGCAACAAATCGAGAACTATCAGTCTGAAATCGAAGTTAGTGATGTTGGTACAGTTATCCAAGTTGGTGACGGTATTGCGCGTGCTCATGGTCTTGATAACGTTATGGCTGGTGAACTTGTAGAGTTCTCTAACGGCGTTATGGGACTAGCACAAAACTTAGAGGAAAACAACGTAGGTATTATCATTTTAGGACCTTACACAGAAATCCGTGAAGGTGACGAAGTTCGTCGTACTGGTCGCATCATGCAAGTACCAGTAGGAAAAGAACTAATCGGTCGTGTTGTAAACCCATTAGGTCAACCAGTTGATGGTTTAGGCCCAATCAATACAACAAACACTCGTCCAATCGAAAGTCCAGCACCAGGTGTAATGGATCGTAAATCTGTTCATGAGCCACTTCAAACAGGTATTAAAGCGATCGATGCTCTTGTACCAATTGGCCGTGGTCAACGTGAGTTAATCATTGGTGACCGTCAAACAGGTAAAACAGCAGTTGCACTTGATACAATCATTAACCAAAAAGATGAAGATATGATTTGTATCTATGTAGCTATCGGACAAAAAGAATCAACTGTACGTAACGTAGTAGAAACACTACGTAAGCACGGTGCATTAGATTACACAATCGTTGTAACTGCATCAGCTTCTCAACCAGCTCCATTATTATACTTAGCTGCTTATGCTGGTGTAACAATGGGTGAAGAGTTCATGTACAATGGTAAACACGTATTAGTAGTATATGATGACTTATCAAAACAAGCAGCGGCTTACCGTGAGCTTTCATTACTATTACGTCGTCCTCCAGGTCGTGAAGCATATCCAGGGGATGTATTCTACCTACATTCTCGCTTATTAGAGCGTGCAGCAAAATTAAGTGATGCAAGAGGCGGCGGTTCTTTAACTGCACTACCTTTCATCGAAACACAAGCAGGGGACGTATCAGCTTACATCCCAACAAACGTAATTTCTATTACGGATGGACAAATTTTCTTACAATCTGACCTATTCTTCTCTGGCGTACGTCCAGCGATCGATGCGGGTACTTCTGTATCTCGTGTAGGTGGATCTGCTCAGATTAAAGCAATGAGTAAAGTATCAGGTACACTTCGTCTTGACCTTGCATCTTACCGTGAGTTAGAAGCGTTCGCTCAGTTCGGTTCTGACCTGGATAAAGCAACTCAAGCGAAACTAAACCGTGGTGCTCGTACTGTTGAGGTATTAAAACAAGGATTACACAAACCGTTACGTGTAGAGAAACAAGTTATCATTCTTTATGCTTTAACACGTGGATTCCTAGATGATATCCCAGTAGTAGATATCACTCGTTTCGAAGAAGAATTCCATGCTTGGTTAGATTCTAATGCGACTGACTTATTAGAAGAAATCCGCACAACTAAGAAACTTGCGGATGACGACAAATTTGCAGCAGCTATTAATGGATTTAAAAAAGTATTCGTAGCTTCTGAATAATAAAAGCGGAAGCGGCTCGTTCAAGCCGCTGGAGCTAGATAATATATAAAAAGCATCTCAAGTTTTGAGATTGCTGACGGTTATGTAAAGGAAAAGAGTAGGTGCACCTATTCTTTTCCTTCAATCATGAGCAAGAATATCTTGCAACGTAGATTAGGAAGAGAATTCTTACTAATCGTGCCAACTTCCGGAAAAAAGGTGGTGAAAACCTGTGGCATCTTTACGCGATATAAAAGCGAAGATTAACTCGACAAAGAAAACGAGTCAAATTACGAAAGCGATGGAGATGGTATCTGCATCTAAGTTAAACCGTGCAGAGCAAAATGCTAAATCTTTCGTTCCGTATATGGAAAAGATTCAAGAAGTAGTAGCGAGCATTGCGCAAGGAAGTAAAGGAATTAATCATCCGATGCTAAATGCGCGTCCTGTAAAGCGTACAGGATACATCGTTATTACATCTGATCGCGGACTAGCAGGTGGTTATAACAGTAACGTATTACGTACAGTGAGTAACGTAATTCGTGAACGTCATAATATGGACTCAAACCAATATTCAATTATTGTGCTTGGCCGACTAGGACGTGATTATTTAAAACGTCGCGGCTTTAACATCATTGATGAAGTAGTTGGATTATCTGACCACCCATCATTTACTGATATTAAAGACCTTGCTTCTCGAGCAATTGCGATGTTCGCAGATGGTGCTTATGATGAGCTGTATATTTACTACAACCATTACGTAAGTAAAATTTCACAAGAAGTAACGGAAAATAAAATTTTACCGCTTACTGATGTGGCGTCTGACAAACCGACGACAGCTTATGAATTCGAACCTTCTGAAGAAGAGATTTTAAAAGTACTATTGCCACAATACGCAGAAAGCTTAGTGTACGGTGCATTACTAGACGGTAAAGCAAGTGAACACGCAGCGCGTATGACAGCAATGAAGAGTGCTACAGACAATGCAATGGAAGTTATCGATTCACTTACACTTTCATTCAACCGTGCGCGTCAGGCAGCGATTACGCAAGAAATTACGGAAATCGTTGGTGGAGCAGCAGCGTTAGAGTAGTAATAAAAAGTGGAAGCGGCTCGTCCAGAACAGGAGGGCATTGGAGCTCCTGACAAAGAGGCGCTTTTTGCCTCGTAGGAAGGCGCGAAATGACCGACTGTTCTAGCCGCTGGAACTAGATTCAATAAAAAGCGGAAGCGGCTCTTTCAAAAGAGTCGCGTAAGCTATAAACCAATAAAAAATTAAAAGCTAACTGCTCGTAGCAAGTTGGCTAATTAAAAGAAAGCTAGGAGGGAACCCGATGAATAAAGGGCGCGTTACGCAAATCATGGGTCCGGTTGTAGACGTTAAGTTTGATGGCGGAAAGCTACCAGAAATCTACAACGCCCTTACGGTAAAACAAAGCAACGAAAACGGAACAAGCATTAACTTAACATTTGAAGTTGCACTTCATTTAGGTGATGATACAGTTCGTACAGTTGCAATGTCTTCCACAGACGGACTTGTTCGTGGTACAGAAGTAGAAGATACTGGTAAAGCAATCTCTGTACCAGTTGGTGATGCAACACTTGGTCGCGTATTTAACGTATTAGGTGATGCAATTGACTTAGATGGTGAGGTTCCTGCCGATGTACGTCGTGATCCAATTCACCGTCAAGCACCTGCATTCGAAGAATTATCTACTAAAGTAGAAATTCTTGAAACTGGTATTAAAGTAGTAGACTTACTTGCTCCTTACATTAAGGGTGGTAAGATCGGTCTATTCGGTGGTGCCGGTGTAGGTAAAACGGTATTAATTCAGGAATTAATTAATAACATCGCACAAGAACACGGTGGTATCTCTGTATTCGCTGGTGTAGGTGAGCGTACTCGTGAGGGTAACGATTTATACCACGAAATGAGCGATTCTGGCGTAATTAAGAAAACTGCGATGGTATTCGGACAAATGAACGAGCCACCTGGAGCACGTCAACGTGTTGCATTAACAGGTTTAACAATGGCTGAACATTTCCGTGATGAGCAAGGACAAGACGTACTTCTGTTCATCGATAATATCTTCCGTTTCACGCAAGCAGGTTCTGAAGTATCTGCCCTTCTTGGTCGTATGCCATCTGCGGTAGGTTACCAACCGACACTTGCAACAGAAATGGGTCAATTACAAGAGCGTATTACATCTACAAATAAAGGATCTATCACGTCTATCCAAGCGGTATATGTACCAGCCGATGACTATACGGATCCAGCACCAGCTACAACGTTCGCTCACTTAGATGCAACAACAAACTTAGAGCGTCGTTTAACACAAATGGGTATTTACCCAGCCGTAGATCCATTAGCATCTACATCTCGTGCACTTTCTCCAGAAATCGTAGGAGAAGAGCATTATGAAGTGGCTCGTCAAGTACAGCAAACTTTACAACGTTACAAAGAGCTTCAAGATATCATTGCTATCTTAGGTATGGATGAGTTATCTGAAGAAGATAAGTTAGTTGTACATCGTGCTCGTCGTATTCAATTCTTCTTATCTCAAAACTTCCACGTAGCTGAGCAGTTTACAGGTCAAAAAGGTTCTTACGTACCTGTAAAAAATACAGTTAGTGGTTTCAAAGAAATTCTAGAAGGAAAATATGATGACCTTCCAGAAGATGCATTCCGTCTTGTAGGTGGCATTGAAGAAGTTATTGAAAACGCGAAGAAAATGATGGCGTAAGGCCTTAGGAGGGACGAAGTATGAAGACATTTCCAGTCAGTATTGTAACTCCTGATGGACCGGTTTACGAAAAAGAAGTAGAGATGGTAAGTGTAAAAGCAGAGAGTGGGGAAATGGGGATCTTACCAGGTCACATTCCAACTGTTGCACCATTAAAAATTAGTGCAGTTCGTCTGAAAAACGGTGGACACACTGATTATGTAGCAGTAAGTGGTGGCTTTATCGAAGTTCGTCCAGATAAAGTAACTGTATTATCATCATCTGCTGAAGAAGCAAACCATATCGATATCCATCGTGCAAATGAAGCGAAGCGTCGTGCTGAGCAACGTATGCAAGATAAACAAGCACATGTTGACTTTAGACGTGCAGAAATGGCATTACAACGTGCCGTGAACCGTTTAAACGTTTCTGATATGAAATAAAAAATCCGTAAAGGCTTTGCCTTTACGGATTTTTTGTGTAGTTTATGGATAATTTTACAAAAATGGTATAATTATATTGATGCTTGTATAAGTAGAGAATGTACAACAATTTATAAAGGAGATGAATAAATGATCGGTGAAATGAAACGAGAAGCATTGCACTCTTTAAAGGGAAATTGGGGACTAGGTGTTGGATCAACGATTTTATATCATATTATAAGTTACGTCGTTTCAATGGCTATAATGCTTATACTATTAATCCCAGGAGTTATAATATTTCTTTTAGCGTCTATTTCAATCGGTTCAATTGGAGAAGAAGCGATGGAAATTGTAGCTGTGATTACGTTTGGAATTTTTTATTGTCTTATAATAATTTTAAGTTATGCAGCTTATGGTATTACCTCATACGGTTATACGAATGTGTTTCTGCAAATAAGTAAACGAGAAGATGCTAGAGTGGATTATTTGTTTGAAGGATTTCGTGGTTTTAAAAGAATGATGAAAACAATGTGGGCTATGGTTGCAATTTTGTTATATACAGGTGCATGGGTGCCGATGTTAGGAATGATTGTGTTTGGGACATTAGTTTTTTTTGATGAGAATGCAAATCCATCGTTCATAATCGTTTTCTTTGTTTTATTAGCTATTTCGTTTATTGTAATGGCTATTCTGTATTTTTCATATTCGATGACATATTATGTGATGGTTGAAAAACCAGAATATAGTGTTTCACAGGCAATGAAAAAAAGTAAGCATCTTATGAAGGGACATAAGTTAGATTTATTCCTTTTATGGCTGAGCTTTATAGGTTGGGCGATTTTATCGATTCTTACACTTGGAATAGGTTTTCTTTGGCTTAGTCCGTACGTGAGCACAACGACAGCACATTTTTATCGCTATCTTTCAAAAGATGAATTGTAGTAGGAACATGCTATACTAATAGAATTATTACGTATAGGAGGAAAATTATGATTAGTGATTTAAAAGGAGAAGCGCTAGATTCATTAGAAGGGAAATGGGGATTAGCTGTCGGGGCAACATTACTGATTTCGATTCTTATTTCAGTGTTTAGTTTTAGTGTTGATTTCATTTTCTCTCAGGTTTGGAATTGGAAAGAAGTAAATGGCTCACTTTCAGTAGACATTATTACAATATTGGTGGTAGGTCCATTAACGCTAGGTGGTTATTATTTAGGACTGCATATCATTCGTGATGAGGAAGCGCGTATTGGGCATGTATTCAGATGGTTTACAGAAGGAAGTAAATTTATCAAGGCATTTTTATTATATATAGTAGTAAACATTTATATTTTCTTATGGTTTTTACTATTTATTATTCCAGGCATTATTAAATCATTTTCTTATGCGATGACGTACTTTATTATAAATGATCATCCTGAGTATTCTATAAATCAAGCTATTACAGAGAGTCGTCGTATGATGGATGGACATAAGATGGAGTATTTCATTTTATGTTTAAGTTTTATTGGTTGGTTTATATTAAGTTGTATTACACTAGGAATTGGATTCCTATGGCTAATTCCATATTTTTATACGACGTCAGCAGCTTTTTATGAAGAAATTGCAGAGGAATATTACGAAAAAAAAATTCCGACATTATAAAAACACCCAGTATGAGCTATTGGTTCATACTGGGTGTTTTTTGTAGAAATTTTATAAATTGATGACTAGTAAGTGGTTTACTGAAATAGTAACCTTGCATATATTTACAGTTGTTCTTTTGTAGAAACTTAAGCTGTTTTTCTGTTTCAATTCCTTCGGCAACGACAGAAAGGTTTAAAGTATTTGCAAGGGAAAGGATGGTGGAAACGATAGCTCGCTCTTCCGGCCTATGATCGGCTAGTTGTGTAAATTCTCTCGGTACTTTTAATGTATCGATAGGGAAAATTGATAAATAAGCGAGAGAAGAATAGCCGGTACCGAAGTCATCAATGGACGTTTGAATACCATATTCCTTTAATTGTTTTAGTCTTGATAATGTTTCTTTTTCATCAATCATTGCAATTCGTTCTGTTAACTCAAGTGTTACATACCTTGGATTGACGTTAACGTCTGTTATTATTTGTGAAATGTTCTCGATTAAATTATCTTGCTGGAACTCTTTTGCTGATAAGTTCACACTTATTCTTAAATCTGTGTAGCCGAAAGTATGCCATATTTTTAACTGGCGACAAGATTCTTTTAATACCCAATGACCGAGTGGAATGACTTGTGGAGTCTCTTCTACAATTGGAATGAATTCACATGGCGGAATGTCACCTAGGAGCGGGTGTTTCCAGCGTATTAATGCTTCAGAGCCAATAATCTTTTTCGTCGTAATATCGATTTGTGGTTGATAGACGAGATAAAATTCTTTGTTTACTAAAGCGAGTGGTAAATCTTTTTCAATTCGAGCCTTTCGTTCCATTTTTTTATACAATTCTTTCGTGTACAGAGAGCTACCGTTTTTTCCTTTATTTTTTGCTTCGTACATGGCCATATCAGCATGTTGTAAAATGGACAATGGATCTTCACCTGCTTCAGGATATATTGCAATTCCGATGCTCGGTGAGATTTGTAAATGCTGATTTTCAATTTCGAATGGTTCGTTCATGGCTGCTACAATCGTATCAGCTATTTTTTGTACATCTGGTCTTTTTCTATAATTTTCGATAAGGATTGTGAACTCATCCCCAGCTAGCCGGGCAAGCTTCATATTTGGTGTCGATATTCTTTCGAGTCTTTTTGCTACTGCAATTAATAGAAGGTCTCCAACCCTATGACCGAGGGTGTCATTAATAACCTTAAAGCGGTCTAGGTCGAGAAACATAACAGCAAAAGGCCTTTTTGATATTTCGGATCGAGCAATTGCTTGTTCTACATATTGATGAAATGCGCGGCGATTTGCAAGTTCTGTTAACGTATCATGATATGCTAAAAAATTAATTTGTTCTTGTTGTTGTTTGCTTTCCGTAATATCTTTAATCATTAAATAAACCCCAGAAATATGATTCTTTAAAAAGATAGGAACAGCTGTAACATGCAAGTAGTAAATATCTCTATTTTTATGATATGCCCGTATTTCTAAAGAAATAGATTTCCCCTTTTTTACGCGATGAAAGGCATTAATGATTTCTTCCAAATCTTCTTCATACATAAGTGAATAGTAAGGCTGATTTAATAATTCATTCGTTTGATAACCGAGCAAAGTAGTACCAGCGTTATTCACTTTAAGAAAGTTACCGTATAGATCTAGTGTGAAGATTGGATCTGGATGATGCTCGTATAAAGATTTAAACATTTGTTGGTTATGATATAGTTCATTTTTTTGATCTACTAAATCTTCTGTACGTAGTTCAATTTGTTTTTCGAGTTCTAAGTTGAATTGCATTTGGGCTAGCAATAATATTTTATTTTGTTTTCTAACTAAACTATGGCGTATGAGAACGAAGGAGAAAGTTATCATAAGTCCAATTACTACAATAGGTGCAAAAACGTATTCAACTAATATAAAAACAATAAGCATGACTACAGAAATATAAGGTAATGATAATCTGATTGATTCCCCAAGTTTAGGTGTTAATAGTACTTGCTCTTGTTTTTCAGGTTCTTTTGTATGCAGAATACAGGCGATTGCTACTAGTACTAAAGTTACTTGATAGAGAGGGGTAACTGTAAACATAGAATACTCGGGTGTGAAGTATTTGATATAAGCATAAATCGCGTCTGTAGTAGCATATAAAATTAAAGCACTGCCAAGAAGCGCACCAACTTTTTTGGGTAATAAGGATAATGGCTTGAATAACAGATTGATTCCTATGAGAAGAAAGAGTAAATCAGCCATTGGATAGATAAGTTGAACGAATATGTCGACATAGGATGTTGTAAAAACGTGAATGGTTCGTTCAATAAGTAAGTAGTAGCTTAAAGTAAATTGGGCTGTAACGATGATACAAATGTCACATATCATAAAAAGCTTTTCTAATAAACCTCGGTTATAAATGATTTCATATAGAAAGGCAAATGCAAAGCTAATTAAAAAAAGTAGGTAAAAAAAATCGGATGGATCAACGAATGTATAGTAGTCCTTTAAAATTAAACGTTGATAGGCAACAACGATATCACCAATGAAATAAGAGAGGGTTCCCACAGATAATATGGTCCAAAATAAACGAGGTAACCCTTCTTTCATGTTTGAAAAATAAAGTATATAACTACAAGCGATAATATCAATGAATAGTGTACTCATCCCAATTAATACTTGAAAAGGAAATGAGTATTCATATAGAAAAGGCATTGCCACGTAATGAATTACTATAGACAACAATATAATGCTTATAAGAATACTTACATGTGTTTGTTTTTTCATTTATCTCACCCACGGTATATACATATAAATTCCTCTTTTTATTTTTTATTGTTTCTTGAAAAACATATATAATTTCTATACTTATTTTGCACAGGTATAGCGAGTTATAAAAATAGATTTTAATAATTCTCGTTTCTATCCCCAACATATCGACATAGGAATTTGAAGTTTGCTATAATGATTAAAATAGTTGCATTATTTAGAAAAATTTAAAAATAATAATTACTGCAACTAGGACATATTGTTTACTAAGTGAACTTGTTCTTAATTCAGGGGGGAGGGTTTCACAATGGCAAGTGTATATGAAAATAGTTATATGATCGTTTTGATTTTCTTGCTATTAGGCATATTGCTGCCGGTAGTGGCTCTTACATTAGGAAGGATGCTGCGTCCAAACAAACCAAGTGAAGCGAAAGCGACGACGTATGAGAGTGGGATTGAGCCTTTTCATGATGCAAATATTCGGTTTCATGCTCGTTATTATATTTTTGCTTTATTGTTTGTCATCTTTGATGTAGAAACTTTATTTTTATATCCATGGGCTGTTGCATATGACAAGCTCGGTTTATTTGCACTGATTGAAATGCTCATCTTTGTTGTAATGTTGCTAGTTGGATTAGCGTATGCTTGGAAAAAGAAGGTGTTACAATGGTTATAAATTTTGAGGAATTACATCCAAATGAGCGAGCGGAATTAGAACGAAATATCTTTTTTTCTACATTGGAACAGTTGAAAGGATGGGCACGTAGCAATTCTTTATGGCCGATGACATTCGGACTGGCATGCTGTGCAATTGAAATGATGGGAGTAGGTTCATCGCATTACGATTTAGATCGATTTGGGTCATTTTTTCGGACTTCACCAAGGCAATCGGACGTTATGATTGTGTCGGGAACGGTAACGAAGAAGATGGCTCCTATTGTTCGGCGTTTATATGATCAAATGCCTGAACCAAAGTGGGTTATTGCAATGGGATCTTGTGCGACAGCAGGTGGTCCATATGTAAATTCATACGCTGTTGTGAAAGGTGTAGATCAAATTGTACCAGTTGATGTGTATATTCCTGGCTGCCCACCAAATCCCGCTGCTTTAATTTATGGAATTAATAAATTGAAAGAAAAAATTCGTTACGAGGCCAAGACGGGAAAGCAGGTGACGAATAAATGAGTGATCCAAACAAAGACTTAGAGGATTTGAAAAGAGAAGCGGCTAGACGTGCAAAAGAAGAGGCGAGAAAGCGTCTTGTTGCGAAACATGATGCGGAAATAAGTAAACTTGAGGAAGAAAATCGAGAAAAAGAGAAAGCGCTACCAAAAAATAATGATATAAATGTGGAAGAAGCAAAGCGACGTGCAGCAGCGGTCGCAAAAGCAAAAGCGGCGGCGTTAGCGAAGCAAAAAAGAGAAGGAATAGAAGAAGTAACGGAAGAAGAAAAGGCCAAAGCGAAGGCGAAGGC
>NZ_JAGXJT010000004.1:29551-390589 GCF_019091205.1 Bacillus sp. GbtcB14 | reverse complement strand
GGCCGCAAAAGCAAAAGCAGCGGCGTTAGCGAAGCAAAAAAGAGAAGGAATAGAAGAAGTAACGGAAGAAGAAAAGGCCAAAGCGAAGGCGAAGGCAGCAGCGGCCGCAAAAGCAAAAGCAGCGGCGTTAGCGAAGCAAAAAAGAGAAGGAATAGAAGAAGTAACGGAAGAAGAAAAGGTCAAAGCGAAGGCGAAGGCAGCGGCGGCCGCAAAAGCAAAAGCGGCGGCGTTAGCGAAGCAAAAGGCCTCGCAAGGCGATGGGGATTCGGGGGACGAAAAGGCGAAGGCAATTGCAGCAGCGAAGGCAAAAGCGGCTGCGGCTGCAAGGGCGAAGACAAAGGGCGTTGAAGGAAAGCAGGAAGAGGCGCCGAAGCGGGAAGAGCCATCCATGAATCAGCCGTATTTAAATCAGTATGTTGAAGTTATTAAGGTAAACGTAGGAGAGGATGCATTAGTAGATTCCTACATTAATAAACTTTCAAAAGATGTGCCAACTCTTGTCGTGGAGCCCTCAAAATATTATGAAGTAATGGAGTTAATACGATTCCATGAGGGACTTGCTTTTGATTATATGTCAGAGTTACATGCGACGGATTTTGTGACACATATGGAAGTGTATGTTCATTTATTTTCATATGGAAAGAAACAGTCAGTAGCGGTGAAGGTGAAGCTGGATAGGGAAGAGCCGCAAGTAGAATCGGTAACAGCGTTTTGGAAAGGCGCGGACTGGCCAGAACGAGAAGCCTATGATTTGCTCGGCATTGTATTTAAGGGACATCCGAATTTATCACGTATTTTAATGCCTGATGATTGGATAGGGTATCCGCTTAGGAAAGATTATGAACCGCATGATGTGGAGGTGTAGCTTATGATCCGTACGGAAGAAATGCTTTTGAATGTAGGGCCTCAGCATCCGAGTACGCATGGTGTGTTCAGGCTTGTTATTAAGATTGACGGGGAAATTATTAAAGAAGCTACACCAGTTATTGGATATTTGCATCGCGGGACCGAAAAGATTGCTGAGAGCTTACAGTATACACAAATTATTCCTTATACAGATCGAATGGACTATTTATCGGCCATGACGAATAATTACGTCATTTGTCATGCTGTAGAGACGATGATGGGGCTTGAAATCCCGGAGCGGGCTGAATACTTGCGAGTACTTGCAATGGAGCTTGGAAGGATTGCGAGCCACCTCGTTTGGTGGGGGACAAATCTTCTTGATATAGGAGCGGTCAGCCCGTTTTTATACGCGTTTCGTGAACGAGAGATGATTATAAATTTATTAAACGAATTATGCGGTGCCCGGCTTACTTTTAACTATATGAGAGTCGGGGGTGTAAAGTGGGATGCGCCGGACGGTTGGATTGAAAAAGTGGAAGAGTTCGTTCCGTATATGCGAGAGCAATTGGCAGGTTATCATGATCTCGTTAGCGGTAATGAGATTTTCTTAAATCGTGTAAAAGGCGTTGGTATATATAGCGCGGAAGAAGCAATTTCGTATTCTTTAAGCGGAGCGAATTTGCGGTGTACCGGAGTAAACTGGGATCTTCGCAAAGATGAACCGTACTCCATTTATGATCGTTTTGATTTCGATATTCCTGTTGGGAGTGTGGGAGATGCTTGGGATCGTTACGTTTGCCGCATGCAAGAGATTGAGGAGTCATTAAAAATTGTTGAGCAAGCTGTCCAGCAGTTCCCGAAAGACGGAGCTGTACTAGCGAAAGTGCCGAAAATCATTAAGGCGCCTAAAGGGGAAGCGTTCGTCCGTATAGAATCGCCGCGAGGAGAGATTGGTTGCTATATTGCTAGTGACGGAAAGAAAGAGCCGTACCGCTTGAAGTTTCGCAGGCCGTCTTTTTACAATTTACAAATTTTACCGAAGTTATTGAAAGGTGAAAACATCGCCAATTTAATTACGATTTTAGGTGGAGTTGATATTGTACTTGGGGAGGTTGATGGCTAATGATTGAAACGCTCTTACAATCACCTTCAAGCTGGACGAATTTCTTCATTTTTTTCGGGTTAGCGGTACTTCTATTATTTGCAGTCCTTGGCTTCGTTACATACGGTATTTTAGCAGAACGGAAAGTGATGGGCTTTATGCAAGGACGGATTGGTCCAAACCAAGTTGGGGGGCGGTTCGGTTTACTGCAAACGGTAGCTGATGTTTTAAAACTATTACTGAAAGAAGATAGTATTCCGAAGGCGGCAGATAAACCGTTGTTTATATTAGCGCCTGTCATTGCATTTGCGCCAGCATTTATGGTGCTTGCAGTCATCCCGTTTACTGATAAATTTCAGTTTGCGGATATTGGCGTAGGCTTACTATATTACATTGCTGTTTCTGGCATTACGACGATTGGTGTCGTAACTGGAGGATGGGCATCAAATAATAAATATTCCCTTTTAGGAGGGATGCGTGCGGCGGCGCAAATGATTTCGTATGAAATTCCACTCGTAATGAGTGTAATTGGCGTCGTTTTGTTAGCTGGTAGCCTAAATTTAAATGAAATCGTAGCAGCGCAGGAGAATGTTTGGTACATTTTCGTACAGCCAATCGGTTTCGTCGTCTTCTTAATCGCAGCGGTAGCAGAGTTAAATAGGACGCCGTTTGATTTACCAGAAGCCGAGTCGGAACTTGTTTCTGGATATCATACGGAATACTCAGGATTTCGCTGGGCGTTTTTCATGCTTTCAGAGTACGTATATTTCTTCGGAATGGCATCTTTAATTACAGTGCTCTTTTTAGGCGGGTGGAATCCAGTCATGTTCCTTGGGTTTATCCCGGGATCGGTATGGTTTGCTTTGAAATTTAGCAGTGTAGTCTTTCTATTAATTTGGTTCCGCGTTACGTTCCCGCGTATAAGAGGTGACCAGTTAATGGAGTTTGGCTGGAAGGTATTATTGCCAATTGCACTTGCAAATATTTTCTTAACGGCATTGATTAAGGAGTTATTCTTCTAATCTATGAGGGGGGTGCCAGTAAGAGATGAAAGGACTATTTAAAGGATTAAAATATACATTAAGCAATTTGAGTAAGAAGAAGGTGACTTATGATTATCCGAATCAACCGTTGCCGTTGCCAGACCGTTTTCGAGGTATTCAAAAGTTTTATCCGGAAAAGTGTATAGTTTGTAACCAGTGCTCCAATATTTGCCCGACAGACTGTATTCAGTTAACGGGGAAAAAACATCCGGATCCTACGAAAAAAGGGAAAATTATCGACACGTATGATATTAATTTTGAAATTTGTATTCTTTGTGATTTATGTACAGAAGTATGTCCGACAGAGGCGATTGTTATGACAAATAACTTTGAACTCGCGGAATATTCACGTGATGATTTATTTAAAAATTTGCAGTGGCTTGACGAAAACGACGAAAACGTCAGGAAGGAGAATAAAGCATGAATGGCGAGTTTGTAGCATTCTTTATACTATCCTTGTCTGCAATTATCGGTGGTATTCTTATGTTGAACTTAACGAAAGTCATGCATATGATGCTAGCTCTCGTTCTGACATTTCTTAGTATCGCAGGTTTGTACTTTCTTTTATCGGCCGAATTTATCGGCGTTGCACAAATTTTACTTTACTCTGGTGCAATCACAATTATTATGATCTTTGGCATTATGTTAACGAAACATAACGCAGAAAATGAATCACGTCTTACTCTTCGAAAATGGATTATCTTCTTTGCGGTTGTAGCATTTGGGGCAGTCATGTATTTCGCTGTTAACAATATTGATTTTGTAAATGAAAGCACACAAGGAAGTTTACCTCTCCATGAAAAAAACACACTTCAAATCGGTACACTTCTCTATTCGAAATATATTATTCCATTTGAGTTAACCTCAGTTATTTTACTTGTAGCACTTGTTGGCGCGATTATACTTGCGAAGAAGGATGAGAAAGAGGAGGATTCCAATGAGTAGCGTTCCAGCTTCTGCTTATTTAACACTTGCGATTATTTTGTTTTGCATCGGTTTGTTTGGAGCTTTAACGAAGCGAAACACGGTAATTGTATTAGTTTGTATCGAATTAATGCTTAACGCGGCCAATTTAAATTTAGTAGCGTTTAGTAAATTAGGTTTGTTCCCAAATTTAACAGGGCAAATTTTCTCTCTGTTTACAATGGCTGTAGCAGCAGCAGAGGCGGCGGTAGGACTCGCCATTTTAATTGCTTTGTATCGTAATCGTACGACGGTTCATGTAGATGAAATGGATACGCTCAAAGGATAGCATTGTGACCGAAAAGGGGGAAGGAAACAATGATCGATTATGCATGGCTCATACCGCTTTTCCCGCTTGTTTCGTTTTTGTCATTACTTATATTCGGGAAGAAAATTAGAGAAGGAAGCAGTGTACTTAGTATTTTCTTCGTCTTTCTCTCCTTTATATTTGCGGTACTTGTATTAATAGAACGGTTTTCGAAAGTAGGATTAAAGCATAAGTGGATATGGCTTAGAGCTGGAGATATTGATATATCATTTGGCTTTGAAGTGACAGCATTAGGGGCTTTAATGCTGTTTATCGTTACACTTGTGAGCTTACTTGTACATGTGTATTCGAAAGGTTATATGAAAGGTGAGGAAAGATTACCAACCTTTTATGCCTATTTAGGGCTCTTTACATTTGCGATGCTCGGGCTTGTTATATCACCTAATTTATTACAGCTTTATATATTTTGGGAGTTAGTGGGCCTCGGCTCATTTTTACTCATCGGTTTTTATTTCTTTAAAGAAGAAGCGAAGGCTGCTGCGAAAAAGGCTTTTATTATGACACGTATTGGAGATGTCGGTTTATTTATTGGGATGATCCTAATTTTCTGGCATGCAGATAGCTTTGAATATGACGCAATTTTTAGAGCGATTCATACGGGGGATCTTACCCCTACGATGATTACAATAACGGCGATATTAATCTTTATCGGTGCGATGGGGAAATCAGGTCAGTTCCCGCTTCATACGTGGTTACCAGATGCGATGGAAGGGCCGACGCCTGTTTCGGCACTTATTCATGCGGCGACGATGGTCGCAGCTGGCGTATATTTAGTGGCGACGATGTTTCCACTATTTTCAGCAAGTGCGGTGGCGATGCAGACGGTGGCAATCGTTGGAGCCTTCACTGCAATCTTTGCGGCTTCTATCGGTCTTGTACAAACGGATATAAAGAGAGTGCTTGCTTATTCTACAGTTAGCCAGCTCGGGTATATGATGCTTGCGTTAGGATCTGCTGGTTATGTAGCTGGGGTTTTTCATTTAACGACACACGCCTTTTTTAAAGCGCTACTATTTTTGGCGGCCGGAAGTGTCATTCATGCAGTGCATACGCAAAACATTAATAAAATGGGCGGTTTACAGAAGAAGATGAAAGTAACGGGTGCACTATTTTTAATCGGTACTCTTGCAATTAGTGGTGTGCCACTCCTTTCCGGTTTCTTTAGTAAAGATGAAATTTTAGCGGCGGCTTGGATGAACGGCAATTACTTTTTATTCATCTTAGCAGTAATTGCAGCATTCTTAACAGCGTTCTACATGTTCCGGCTATACTTCCTTGTCTTTACTGGGGAAGCGAAGACGAAGGAAGATGTGCAGGAATCGCCCCGCATTATGACGTATCCGATGATCGTCCTCGGCGTCCTCGCGGTAGTGGCGGGTTATATGAATACACCGTGGTTTGGGACGTTTCTCGGGGATTGGCTTACGAAAGATGTAGCATTTAAAGCGCGAGAAGCACATGGACCAGCTTGGATTATGATTGTTGCGACGCTCGTTTCATTGGCTGGGATTGCTCTTGCATATTTCATATATGGCAAGAAATCTATTTCTAGAGATTGGGCTGGGGGCGAGGGAACACCTCTTTATAACCTTTTGAAAGAAAAATATTATGTGGATGAACTATACAATATAACGGTGCTTCCTATTACGAAAGGAATCGCTCATGTGCTTCGCTTATTTGAGGTGTATGTAGTCGAAGGAATTGCCGTTTTAATAGGGAGTCTAGTTAAAGGGATAAGCGGACTCGGTTCTAGACTTCAAAACGGAAATGTACAAGTGTACGGCACTATAACAGCTGTTTCGCTTGCGGTACTCGTCATTATTTTGCTCTATACGGGAGGGGATTTACGATGAATGATTTGTTATTAACGTTCTTCATTTTTTCCCCGCTTTTAGGAATTCTCTTACTTGTATTAACGCCAAAAAAAGAATCGCGTACAGTGCGAGCGCTCGGTTTATTTGGGACGGCGCTTCCATTTGGAATCGCTATCGTCCTCGCTTGTACATATGCTTCTGGAAAGAGTTTGTCGCTATTCGATGAAAAAGTGAAATGGATTAAATTTGGGGATTTTGCAGCGGTGGATAAAAGATGGTTTTCCATTTATTACGAGCTCGGCATTGATGGTTTTTCACTCGTTATGATGGTGCTGACAGCCCTTCTAGCGATGCTTGCAGCAATTGCGGCATTTACTATTAAAAGGAACTTAAAAGCCTTTTATATGCTGCTACTCATGCTAGAAATAGGGATGCTCGGCGTCTTCGCTGCTCAAAATTTAATGTTGTTCTTTATCTTCTTTGAAATTACATTGCCGCCAATGTTTTTATTAATTGGGAAGTGGGGGAAATTGTCGAGTGAAAAGGCCGCTTATAGTTATTTAATATATAACGGTATTGGCTCCGCTATTTTACTCATCGTTTTCTCAGTTTTATTTGCAAAAACAGGTACAACAAATATTACGGAGCTGAAAGAAATATTAACGAGTGTAGGTGCTGGGGGAGGAATGGCTGTCTCAAGCAGCTTACAGTTCGGTTTGTTTCTTGCCATAATGATTGCTTTCGCGATTAAACTACCCGTTTTCCCATTACATCGCTGGATGGTTAATGTGCATGTTGAAGCGCATCCGGCTGTAGTTATGCTTCATGCGGGCGTTTTACTGAAGATTGGAGCATACGGTATGATTCGTTTCGGAAAGGGGCTATTCCCGGAATACTTTCGCGAGTTTGCAACGCTTATTGCGATTTTAGGAGTCATCAATTTATTGTACGGAGCATTCTTAGCGCTCATTCAAACGGACTTTCGGAAGGTGCTTGCTTACTCTAGTATTTCGCATATGGGCATCGTATTAATGGGCCTTGCGGCGTTAAATGCACCAGGTACACAAGGGGCACTATTCCAAGTTGTCTCTCACGGTTTAATTGCAGCCTTACTCTTCTTCTTACTTGGCGTTATAGAACAGCGCTTTGGAACTTCGGACATTACAGCGCTTGGCGGACTCGCAAAAAGTGTCCCGGTACTTAGTGGTTTCTTCTTAGCGGGAGGAATGGCATCGCTTGGATTGCCAGGAATGTCTGGATTTGTTAGCGAGTTTCTTGCCTTTCTCGGTTTATTCCAAGGGGAGCCAATCATTGCTGCAGTCGGTGTACTTGGCATCATTTTAACTGCTGTATACGTATTAAGGGCAACACTTCAAGTGACATTTGGTAAGAAAGAGTGGGAAGCGAAAGCTGATATACACGGATGGGAGTATGTCCCTATATTGCTACTTATTTTCTGCATTATTGCAATTGGAGTAATGCCAGAAATACTCGGGGATCCGCTTCAAAATACATTGAAAACATTGGGGGTGAAGTAGGATGGATATGAATACGTTACTTAGCTTGTCATGGCATCTCATGGTGCCAGAATTCATAATTCTCGGAGCTGCCATCCTTCTTTCCATATGTGATTTGTTTTTTAAGCTGAACCATAGATATGTAGCGCTTAGTGCAATCGCAGCCGTCATATTAGCAATCGTGTCGTTAGTTACGCTATACGGTGAACCCACAGGAGATATTTTAAACGGATCGTTTGTGCTAGATGGGTTTTCAAAAGGGTTCAAAACGTTGTTGTTAGGCGGAGCGGCCCTCATCTTATGCATGGCAATGAGCGATGATAAGAAGAATCCAATTGAAGATAAGGGAGAATATTATTACTTATTTTTAATGGCACTTCTTGGGGCTATGTTTATGGCTTCTAGTGTCGACTTCATTACACTTTTCGTCGGTTTAGAATTGCTTTCACTTTCTTCGTATATTTTAGTAGGAATACGAAAAAAGAACCGTGCATCGAATGAGGCAGCCATGAAATATGTCATTAATGGAGGAATTGGAACAGCAATCACACTCTTTGGAATGAGTTATTTATACGGCATTACGGGGTCGACAAACATCGTGGATATGCAAAAAGTATTCGCAGGGGAGCTTGCTGGTGGTATTCAGTTATTGTTAGCTCTCGCATTTCTATTATTGCTCGTTGGGCTCTCATTCAAAATTGCAACAGTGCCGTTTCATATGTGGGCACCTGATGTATATGAAGGGGCTGCTACACCTGTTACTGCTTTTCTTGGAACAATTTCTAAAATTGCGGGGTTCTTACTCATTATTCGTCTGTTTCTCATGGTTTTTGCAAGTGTATCGGTGCAAGGAGACATGCAATCTTTATACGGGCGTATGAGCATATATATCGCTGTGCTAGCTAGTATTACGATGATTATTGGAAATGTAGTAGCGTTAAAGCAATATAACGTAAAACGCCTATTTGCCTATTCGGGAATCGCACATGCGGGGTATTTACTCGTTCCGCTTGTAGCATTATCACCATTTACGATGGATAGCATGTGGTTTTACATGCTTGCGTATATGCTTATGAATATAGGCGCGTTTGCAATTATCCACGGCTTAATCTTACAAAGCGACAAAGAAAACATTACCATTTTCACCGGATTATATAAAAGGTCACCATTTACGGCGATAGTGATGACGATTTTTATTCTATCGTTGGCCGGGATACCAGGAACAGCTGGTTTCATTGGGAAAATTAACATCTTTTTAGGTGCACTGCATGTAGAGCCAGCTCATTACGTACTAGCTTCTATTATGATGGGAACGACAGTCATTTCATTCGTATATTATTTCCGTATTCTACAGCAAATGTTTTTCCGGACGGGAGAAGTGGAAGAGAAAATTCGTTTGCCGTTCAATATAAAGGTTGTTATGAGCCTTTGTGCAATCTCGATTGTAATACTAGGGATTATGCCGATGATTGGATACAATTTCTTTTATGAATATTTTCCATTAATGAAGGATTTCTTCTTCCTAGGGAACGTGGTACAATAGTGAAAATAAAAGGTGTGGAGTTGTTGCTCTGCGCTTTTTATTTTGTGTGAACTACAATTGAAAATGCATGTAGGTATACGTTTTTTAAGAGCAAATTACGATGTGAAATGTAAGATGCTTATTTGTATTTGAAAAAGTGTGGCTCCTACTTATTATGGTATCGTTTTTTATAGTATTTCGTAAGTAGTAGCTGGGTAAAAAGGGGTCGATTTTTTGGCACATCTTTTAGGGCAACAAGCACTGATTGCCATTGTTTCGCATTTATTGTTTATTACCATTACGTGGTGGGCCTTACAAGGTATTCACATTGAGCGTTTAATGAAGCCTGGAAAGGTGATGCAGACGCGAGTATTACTCATCCTAATTACAATTGCAATTGGGACATCTGTAAGTAACTTTTTCCTTGATTATTTAGGCTATTCAAAGAGTTTAACGTATTTAGTAAAGTAAGTGTATAGAACCTCATATCTCCGTTAACAATGGGGATAGGAGGGGATGAAATTGAAGCTTAAAGCCATTCTTATTGTTGTGATAAGTGTTGTTTTATTTTTGGTTGGATATAGAGAGATGAAACCGATCAGCGATGAACAGAAAATGGAGAGCATGATTGCAACTTTAGAGAAAAATGATGCTAAAGTAGAGAAGTGGTCATGGTTAGCGCGAGAAACAAAAACAATTTCTAATATACATACGTTTCAAAAGTTGTTAAACGATGTGAAGGACAAGGCGAATATTCAAAAGTGGGAATTAGAGCAATCTCCAGATGGATATAAAGCTACATCCTATAAAAAGTTTTCTTCTTATGAAGAACGAGTAGTAGTAACATGGAGTAAGGAAAATACTAAAGAAAACACTTTCATTATTTTTGAAGTAAGCGGGGCGAAATGGGACCCGAAGTACATTCAGAAAACAAATAAAATTTTTAGTGAAAAACCTATAATTTACACTTGTGTTCAAGGTGTACTGAATGATAAGATTGAAGGTGTTTTGCAAAATAAAACCAATCAGGTTTTGAAAGATCTTTCAGCAAGAGCGATCGAACAGATAGAAGAAAGAGCATTTGTGTCAGTCTCCGCATACAATAAAAAGTGGGATGACGCTCTTTCAACAAATAGAGAGAAAATAAATGTGCAAATAGCAATACGTTCTACAGACAACAAAGATACAATTGTGGTTGGCACACCGATCATAACTTCTGAGTATTGAGTGAATAGATACTGAAAAAAGGACACGGAGGGGAATAATTTGGAAAAGATCATCGTCCGTGGCGGAAAGCGGTTAAACGGCACAGTGCGTGTTGAGGGCGCAAAAAATGCTGTATTACCTATAATCGCTGCAGCCCTATTAGCGAGTGATGGAAAGAATGTACTATCTGAAGTACCAGTTTTGTCTGATGTATACACAATTAATGAGGTATTACGTCATTTAAATGCTGAAGTCGTATTTGAAAATAACCAAGTAACAATCGATGCTTCTAAAGAACTAAACATCGAAGCACCATTTGAATATGTACGTAAAATGCGTGCATCTGTTCAAGTAATGGGACCATTACTTGCACGTAACGGTCGTGCTCGTATTGCACTTCCTGGTGGATGTGCAATTGGTTCACGTCCAATTGACCAACATTTAAAAGGCTTCGAAGCAATGGGAGCAAAAGTACAGGTTGGTAATGGTTTTGTTGAGGCATACGTTGAGGGAGAACTAAAAGGAGCTAAAATTTATTTAGACTTCCCAAGCGTGGGCGCGACAGAAAACATTATGTCTGCAGCTACATTAGCAAAAGGGACAACAATCCTTGAAAACGCAGCGAAAGAACCAGAAATCGTTGACTTAGCTAACTTCTTAAATGCGATGGGAGCGAAAGTACGCGGAGCTGGAACTGGAACGATTCGTATCGAAGGCGTTGATAAATTATATGGTGGAAACCACTCTATTATTCCTGACCGTATTGAAGCGGGAACATTCATGGTTGCAGCGGCAATTACTGGTGGAGACATCTTAATTGAAAATGCTGTACCTGAACACCTACGCTCAATTACAGCGAAAATGGAAGAAATGGGTGTTAAAGTTATTGAGGAAAATGAAGGTGTACGTGTTATCGGCCCAGATAAGTTAAAAGCGGTTGATATTAAAACTATGCCTCACCCAGGTTTCCCAACAGACATGCAATCACAAATGATGGCATTATTACTACAAGCTGATGGAACAAGTATGATTACAGAAACGGTATTCGAAAACCGCTTTATGCACGTTGAAGAATTCCGTCGTATGAATGCTGATATTAAAATCGAAGGTCGTTCTGTTATTATGAACGGTCCAAACAGCTTACAAGGTGCTGAAGTAGGCGCAACTGACTTACGTGCTGCTGCTGCATTAATCTTAGCTGGTTTAGTATCTGAAGGTTATACTCGTGTAACTGAGTTAAAGCATCTTGACCGTGGTTATGTAGATTTCCATAAGAAATTAGCTGCATTAGGTGCAACTATTGAACGTGTAAACGAAAAAGTAGAAGAAGTGAAAGAACAAGAAGTTTCTGATCTTCACGCTTAATTGAAATAGTCTCTACGTCTTTTGACGTAGGGGCTATTTTTTTTGGGGTTATTACTGTTATAGTCAATAAATTCTATACTTATGCACGTACCAGTAAAAATATTTAGAAAATTTTCGTTTTAGCTGGTTCCCCTTAAGTATGTTCTAAAAGAAAGAGTTGTTCCATAAGAATGAATGGAGTAAAGCTTTTGGATATTGGGGGAAATAAGATGAAATTTTCAAAGCCACTTTTCATCACAGTAGCGCTCCTAATAGCGCTCGTTATCATTGTACCTGCTGCTCTTGTTATTCCGTTTGCGAAAGCAAAGGTAGGGGAAGAAGCAGCTTCTAAAACTCCTCCAGCGATAGAAAGTATACCAGCTCCAGGGAAAGTGGATACAGCGGTTCAAGTGGCTGTATATCGCGAGAAACAGAAGAAGGTAGATACATTACCTATGGAGGAGTATGTGACCGGTGTAGTAGCTTCTGAGATGAATGCCAGTTTTGAAATAGAGGCGCTAAAGGCGCAGGCATTAGCAGCGAGAACATTTGTGGTGCAGCGTATGCTAAGCGGGGGTAAGAAAAACAATGCGGACGTGACAGATACTGTGAAAGATCAAGTGTACAAAAGTAAAGAAGAATTGAAGAAACAATGGGGCAATAACTACGAAAATAATTTGAAGAAAATTGAAGAAGCCGTTTCGAAAACTGCAGGACAAGTTTTAACGTATGATGGCAAACCAATTTCAGCATCCTTCTTCTCAACGAGTAATGGCCGGACAGAAAATGCGGCTGATTATTGGGGAAATGATTATCCGTACTTAAAGAGCGTAGATAGTCCGTGGGATCAAGCCTCTCCAAAATTTACGAGCGAGCAAACCTTTACAGTAGCTGACTTTCAAAAGCGTCTCGGTGTGAAAGTACTAGCAGACGGAAAGATTGGTGATATTAAAGGGCGTACAGAAGGAAAACGTGTAAAAGACGTAGCGTTTCAAGGTAAAACATTAACCGGAAGAGATGTACGTGACAAATTAGATTTACGCTCTTCTGACTTCACATGGAAGCAAGAGGGGGATAAAATCATCGTTACAACGAAGGGATTCGGTCACGGCGTTGGCATGAGCCAATACGGAGCAAATGGCATGGCAGCGGAAGGTAAGAAATATACAGATATCGTCGCTCATTATTATAAAGGTGTTGAAATAAAGTCGATGAATGATTATGAAGGAAAGTTGATGGTGAAGAAGTAGGCTGAAAAGAGACCGTCCCAAGAGGTATGTTGGGACGGTTTTCTTTTGTTAGTAGAGAGGTTATTCTTGTCGAATCATTGATATATTAAAAAATCGTCAATGTTCAACGATGACAGAACTCTGTTTAAGGGGTCCATGGATCGCCGGAAGCTATTATGAGGATGAACGTACAGAAGAATCAATGAAAGACGGTTGGCTCCATACAGGAGACATTGTGATGGTTGATTCGGAAGGGTTTATTAAAATTGCTGATCGGACGAAAGACTTAATTAAAAGTGGAGGCGAATGGATTTCTTCCGTAGATTTAGAAAATGCTTTAATGTCGCACGATAAAGTGTTAGAAGCATCTGTTGTGGCGGTGCCGCATGAAAAATGGCAAGAACGTTCCGTTGCTTGTATCGTATTAAAAGAGGGGCAAGTAGTAGAAAGAGAAGAGTTGTATGTTTTACTAGAAGCAGAGTTTCCGAAATGGTGGATGCCAGAAGATATTTTATTTGTAAATAAAGTTCCGAAAACATCTGTAGGGAAATTCTTAAAGAGAGCGCTGCGTGATCAGCCCAAGACGTATATGGTAGAGCAAAACTAGAGAAGGAGACTATCCATTCATTTGGATAGCCTTCTTTTTATAACACTTCATAAAATATCAAAATTTTCCATTAATTGTTTGGTATAATAAGATAAAAACATTTGGGGGAGACAGAATGGCGTTATTGGAGTTGAAACAGTTAGGGAAGACGAATCAGTTACCGGCAGTTGAACTGAAGGTTGAGAAGGGGCAATGTGTTGTTTTGCAATGTAATAACCATACAGCTAAAGTATTGCACCGCATTATTATTGGTGAGGAAGAAGCTTCAACTGGCAACGTGCTATTTGAGGGAGAATCGATTGGAAAGAGAAATTATTCTCGCATCGGCTTTTGTTTTTTGAAAGATGAAGCGTACGAACGTCTGAAGGTAAAGGAATACTACAAGTTTTTATTAGGGCTGTATGAATCAAATGTGAGTATAGAAGAAGTAGTACAATTTGTCGGCCTCTTAGATAAATTAAACGTTAAAATAGAAAAATTATCATTTTCAGAGAAACGTCGCCTTCATATCGGACGAGTTATGATTCATAATCCGGATTTAGTTATTTTGGAAGAGCCAGAGCAAAATGTAGATACAGAGAGCACGATTATTATTCGAAAAGCAATTATGGCAATGAAAGAGAAAGGAAAAGCGATTTTTATTACGTCATCCTTTCTATCGGACGCCCTTTCGTTAACAGAAGATGTATACATATTAAACAATGATGGTGTGAAGAAAATAGAAATCGAACAAGAAGAAGTTGAAGAGGTTGATGAAGAAAAGGTTGTTCAAATGATTCCGCAGATGAAACTTGAAAGAATTCCAGCGAAAGTGAACGATAAAATCATTTTACTAGATCCGATGGAAATTCATTTCATTGAAACGCAAAACGGAGTGACACATATTCATGTGCGTGAAGGTGATTTCGTATGTGCATTAACATTAAGTGAACTAGAAGCGAGATTAACAGGATTCGGGTTCTTTAGATGTCATCGCTCGTACCTTGTGAATTTACAAAGAGTACGAGAAGTGATTACTTGGACTCGTAACAGTTTTAGTTTAATTTTGGATGACGAAAGAAAAAGTTCAATCCCGCTTTCGAAAGGACGAATGGATGAATTAAAAGGTGTGATTGGGCTATAAAATTTGCTCCAATAAGCTCAAAATACGATTCATTCACCGGTAAAAATACTCCTTTTACCGGTATTTTACTGCGTAACTCCTTTGTTTTTCATATGATTGAGTCAAGAAAAGCGAAACAAACAAACGAAAAGCGCTAAAGCGACTTTCATCTATAAAAAGAAAAACAAAGGGGATGACGGGATGACATTGGCAATTGAAATGAAAGATGTAATGAAAAGTTTTAACGAAAAAACGGCACTTCGAAATGTAAACATTGAGGTGAAGCAAGGAGAAATTTTTGGATTCCTTGGACCGAGTGGATCTGGAAAAACGACAACAGTAAAGATTTTAACTTCTCAATTGCTGCATAGCGTTGGAACAGTGAGGGTACTAGGTAAAGATATTACAGGGCCAAGCAGCATTGATTATAAACGAATTGGTATTTTAACAGACAACAGTGGATTATACGAAAGACTTAGCATTTATGATAACTTACTATTATTTTGTGACTTATACGATTGCAAAAAAGAACGAATCGATGAAGTGCTAGCGCAAGTGAATCTATTAGATGATAAAAAAACACCAGTAAAGAAATTATCAAAAGGAATGAAGCAGCGCGTTACATTAGCTAGAGCAATCCTTCATAAACCAGATATCCTCTTCTTAGATGAACCAACATCTGCACTCGATCCAGTAAACGTACAAAACATTCATAAAATCTTAAAAGACTTAAATAAAGAAGGAACGACGATTTTCTTAACGACTCACAACATGGACGAAGCAGAAACGCTTTGTAACCGCATTGCCTTTCTGTGCGGTGGAGAAATTGTAGCGCTTGATACGCCAGAGAACCTGCGCTTGCAATACGCTAAGGATCAAATACAAGTCGTATTAAAAGATAAACAAAAAGAAGTCGTGCAAAAAGATGAATTAGGCGCAAAACGTATTTCAGAATGGATGAAAAAGGGCGAATTACTATCGATTCATTCACAAGAGCCAACGCTAGGCGATATCTTTATTGAAGTTACTGGGAGGGGACTATAATGACATTTTCAATGAGACGTGTATCAGCTATTTTTAGAAAAGAAGTACAAGATTTTAAGACAAATTCACAAGTGTTGTTAATGGCATCTTTACCAATTATATTTGCATTTATATTTAGCAGGTTTGGGCAAGGGAGTGCAGGAGTTGGTATTATTACTTTAATGGCCTTTCTATTCGTTGCAGGGTTTGTTCAATCAATGGTAATTGCAGAAGAAAAAGAAAAACATACATTGCGTGTTTTAATGCTATCGCCAGCTTCTTCTGTTGAAGTTCTTCTTGGAAAAAGTATATTAACAGCATGTTTGACGCTTTGTATTTGTATTGTGAATTTATTCATTCTAGATCAATTCAGTGGCAATCTTGTATTGCTAGGGTTTATTTTCTTAAGTGGAACAATTCTATTTATCGTAATTGGAACAACGATTGGGTTATTAGCTGAGTCTGTACCGCAAACATCACTAATTGGAATGCCGATATTAATGACGATGTATTTAGCTGTACAGTTTGAGCCAATGGTTGAAAATAAAGTAATTAAGACAATGATTGAGTATCTTCCAACATCTCATATGGAAAAAGCAATTAACAGCTTAGTAGAGGGAGCAGGGTTTAGTAGTATTAGTGGGCATGTATTAAATGTTGGAGTGTGGCTTATTATTTCACTTATTGCATGTTTAATCGTATATAAAAAGAAACAAATGGACTAAAAACTGAGCTGAAATGCTCAGTTTTTTCTTTTTTCTATCATTTCCTCGGAAATTTTACAATTATTATACATATTTTTACAGATTTTGTCGAAAAGTAATTAGTTATACGTTGTATAGGATACGTGAATATTGTTCAAAATGATTGCTGAGGTGATGATGGAATGCGAGGAAGAAATAATAAAAAGTCGCAAAAGGTAGTACATTTATTTCAAAAAAGATGGGTGTTTCCAGCACTGTACATTGCTTGTGCAGCGGTAATTTTAATGGTTGCGCTATGGTTCCAAGGAGCTAATCCGAAGAAGACTCCGAACCAAGATCAAGCAACGCCGTATACACAATCGGAAGATCCAGCAGTACCAGTAACGAAATCTTCAGAAGTAGTGAAAATGCCAGCTGCCGCGAATGCGGAAGTAGTCGTACAGAAGAAATTCTATGAAGATGCAGCAACTGAGGCGGAACAAGAAAAAGCACTTGTCTTTTATAACAACACATATTCCCCAAATAAAGGAATCGACATTGCTGCGAAGAATGGAAAAGAATTCAATGTAGCTGCTGCTTTAAGCGGTACAGTTACGAAAGCTGAAAAAGATTCACTTCTTGGTTATGTTGTAACAGTTGATAGCGGAAATGGTGTAGCAGCTTCTTATCAAAGCTTAGGCAGTGTGAAAGTAGAAAAAGGTGCACGAGTTGTACAAGGTGAAGTATTAGGAAAATCCGGTCTAAGTGCAATGAATAAAGAAGCAGGGTCTCACGTTCACTTTGAAGTACGTAAAGACAATGTGGCTGTGAACCCTGAACGTTACTTAAATAAATCAGTAGCAGAAATTAAAGCTGATGCAGGTGCTGCAAAAGCAACGAATGCTTCTGGTAAAAAAGCTGATGACAAATCTCAAAAAGAAGAAAAGTCAACGAGCACGAAACCAGAAAATAAAACAGAAGACAAGTCTCAAAAAGAAGAGAAATCAACAAGCGGTTCGACTAGTGATAAAAAAGAAGAACCGAAGAAAGAAGAAAAATCAACAAATGGTTCTACAGAATCATCTAACAGTTCTTCTTCACAAGAATAAGCAAGTGAAAAAATCAGTTCTCATTAGGAGAGCTGATTTTTTTACTTTTACCCCGCATTAACGGGCAGTAAGACCCCTATTTTAAAATTCAGTGAAAGCCAAGAAGTTAGGTTAGGGGCAACTGCCCGTAAAAGCCCGATTGGTTCAACTAATAATCAGTGGGGGTCTCCCCCACTGATTAAAGTTTCACTTTATATAAAAATACTCAATTTCGAGAAAAAAGTTGCAATAACAAGGAAAAATGACGAGATTCTCGAATATATATTACAAAAAGGAGGGGATACTGTGTCATTTTTATTTGTTCTGTCGACTGCTATTATTTTATTGTTTGTTTTATTCACTTTATATTATTATATTGCCGGTAAGAAAGAGGTTCCCCACCATCAATTGTTAGAAGAAGAGTTGGAAAGAGAAGAATGACACCTTATATACAAGGTGTCATTTTTTTCGCCAAAATAGTCACTGTTAACGTATTTCTCACAAAAA
The DNA here is from genome assembly GCF_019091205.1 of Bacillus sp. GbtcB14. Taxonomy (NCBI): domain Bacteria; kingdom Bacillati; phylum Bacillota; class Bacilli; order Caryophanales; family Bacillaceae; genus Bacillus; species Bacillus sp. GbtcB14. The sequence continues at coordinate 372,665 of NZ_JAGXJT010000004.1, read as the reverse complement.
AACGTAATTTTTCTTAACTTAGTCCGCAAAAATAGTGAACATGTAGCATATATCAGTAGTGCGGGCAATACAATGGTATAAACCAAAGCAAAGAGAGTGTTTGAGGTGAGAAATCGTGAATCATTTCATTATAAATCCAAGAATGTTTAACGCTTACAAACAGCACTCACACTTACTTCTTAGTCGTATGCAGCGAGGCTCATTTCACACTTCTCACATCCAATTTAGGGAGGCGAGTGGTGTGCACGATTACATCAAAGAGAGAACTATCAAGATTGGTAAGTATATCGTGGAGACAAGAAAGACAGTGCGTGTCATTGCAAAGGAATTTGGGGTATCAAAGAGTACAGTCCATAAAGATTTAACGGAACGTCTACCAGAAATTAATCCAGAGCTCGCAAATGAAGTGAAAGAAATTCTTGATTATCATAAGTCTATTCGTCATTTAAGAGGCGGAGAAGCAACAAAGCAAAAGTATAGAAAAGAAGATGTAGAAAAGCCGGTCCGTCAATAAATATGCGATTGCAAACATTCCGTTTCAATTCGGTAATATTTTTCAGAAGAATTCTTTTTGCGAATATTACGTTTCTGTTAAATTTATGATAAAATCAGAAATTAGGTGTAAAAGAATTCGGGTGTAACCTGATTTTGAATATCGAGGAGGAAAAAACGGGAATGTTTGCGCGAGATATCGGAATTGACCTAGGTACGGCTAACGTATTAATCCATGTTAAAGGTAAGGGTATTGTATTAAATGAGCCATCTGTTGTTGCAATTGATCGTAACACAGGTAAAGTATTAGCAGTAGGTGAAGAAGCAAGAAGTATGGTGGGGCGTACGCCTGGTAATATTGTAGCAATTCGTCCACTTAAAGATGGTGTAATCGCAGATTTCGAAATTACAGAAGCAATGTTAAAGTATTTCATTAACAAATTGGACGTAAAGAGCTTCTTTTCAAAACCTCGTATTTTAATTTGTTGTCCAACAAATATCACATCAGTAGAACAGAAAGCAATTCGTGAGGCTGCTGAACGTTCAGGTGGTAAAACAGTATTTTTAGAAGAAGAACCAAAAGTAGCCGCAGTTGGTGCTGGTATGGAAATCTTCCAACCAAGCGGTAACATGGTTGTTGATATTGGTGGAGGTACAACAGATATCGCTGTACTATCTATGGGTGATATTGTTACCTCTTCCTCTATCAAAATGGCTGGCGATAAGTTTGATATGGAGATCTTAAACTACGTTAAACGTAAGTATAAGCTGTTAATTGGAGAACGTACTTCAGAAAATATTAAAATTAAAGTCGGTACAGTATTCCCAGGTGCACGTAGCGAAGAGCTTGAAATTCGTGGACGTGACATGGTAACAGGCTTACCACGTACAATTACAGTATGCTCTGAAGAAATTACAGAAGCACTAAAAGAAGACGCGGCTATCATTGTACAAGCTGCAAAAGGCGTATTAGAGCGCACACCACCAGAACTATCTGCGGACATCATCGACCGTGGTGTTATTCTAACGGGCGGTGGAGCTTTACTACACGGTATCGACATGCTTCTAGCAGAAGAACTAAAAGTACCAGTATTAATTGCTGAAAACCCAATGCAATGTGTTGCGGTTGGTACAGGTATTATGTTAGAGAATATTGATAAATTACCAAAGCGTGCTTTACGATAAAGTGAAACTTTAATAAGTGGGGGGCACTCCCCACTTATTATTAGCTCACAAATAGCGGGAAGATGAGGAGAACTAAGGTGTTAACCGTAGTTCTTTTTTTGTTTTTGTATTCTTGTATTTTTTTATTTTATTTTGATTTATTGAGAAAATAGAAGAAAAATAAAGAAAAATGAAGAAAACAGGTAAAATATTCATATATATGGTTAAATTTAATATTTCCTTATTTGAAAACGTTTATAATATAATGAGTCGAATACGACATTAAGGCAAATAATGTTCAAATACATATTGCCTTTCCCTAATTTGGGCATACACTCTTTTCTACCTCCGTGTCAGTTGCTGGAATATGCGACTATTTTAATGGAATAGAGTGTGTGCATTTTTTTATATATAAGGCTGAAAAGATATGAAAGTTTCACTTTACCCCGCATTAACGGGCAGTAAGACTCCCGCCTCAAAATTTCGCGAATACAAGAGAGTTAGGGCGGAGGTCGACTGCCCGTAAAAGCCCGATTGGTTCAACTAATAATCAGTGGGAAATGGCGCCCACTGATTAAAGTTTCACTTTATAATGACAAACAATAAACAAAATGGGATAATAAACAATATGTCCAAGTGGTAAGACCAATATTACAAAAGGGGCGATTGTTATATGCTAAATATAGAACAAATTAAAGAAATCATTCCTCACCGCTATCCATTTTTACTTGTTGATAAAATATTAGAAGTAGATGAAGGAAAAAGAGCAGTTGGAATTAAAAATGTATCTGCAAACGAAGAATTCTTTAACGGGCACTTTCCTGACTATGCAGTTATGCCCGGTGTACTTATTGTAGAAGCATTAGCACAAGTCGGAGCAGTTGCGGTATTAAAGAAAGAAGAAAACCGCGGAAGACTTGCTTTCTTCGCAGGTATCGACAATTGTCGTTTCAAAAAACAAGTACGCCCAGGTGATCAACTTCGCTTAGAAGTTGAAATGACACGTGTACGTGGCCCAATCGGAAAAGGAAAAGCAATCGCAACAGTAGACGGTGAAGTTGCATGTGAAGCTGAAATTACATTTGCGATTGGTGATAAAAAAGAATAGATGTTAATTAAAAAAATTCTTCTGTAACATGCAGAAGAATTTTTTTAATTAATGTATTTTTGGTTCGAAATATTAAAATACAGAGTAATCAGATTCTTTATTGTAAATGAATGGAAGTTCATATATAATGACGCTATAAATATCTTGAAATTAAGATAAAAGATAACGCGATAAAAATAGAGAAGTCGTTGTCACATTATAGAAGGTGTGGGATGGGACAAAGGTTATTCTGATTCGTTATGATGAAGAGTAGAGGAAAGTAATGGAGAAATTTAACGGTAGAAGTAAATGAAAAATTGGCGTAGCATATCGAGCATAAAAGAGAACAAGGGGAAAATGACGTATTCTGAAAAAGGAGATCATAACATGTTCGGGAGAAAAAAAAGAAAACCATTACGACAATTAATTACACATAAAGAGCCTAAATCACGTGTTGCAGAGCAATATCGTAACATTCGTACAAATATTGAATTTACATCTGTAGATAGTCACGTTCGTTCTATTATTGTTACCTCAGCAGATCCAGGTGACGGAAAAACAACGACAATCGCCAATTTAGCAGTTGTTTTCGGTCAACAAGGAAAGAAAGTTTTATTAATCGGAGCGGACTTACGTAAGCCGACAATTCAAAATTTATTTGCCATTCACAACTCAAATGGGTTAACGAACCTATTATCAGGACAAGCGAAATTAGTACAATGTATTCAAAAAACAGATATAGAGAACGTATACTTAATGGCAGCGGGTCCAATCCCGCCAAATCCAGCTGAACTATTAGGTAGCCGGATAATGGACGAGCTATTGCTAGAAGCATATAACATGTTTGATATTATTCTAATCGACACACCACCAGTTCTTGCGGTTACCGATGCACAAATATTAGCGAACAAATGCGATGGAATCGTACTTGTCGTACGCAGTGAAAAAACAGAAAAAGACAAAATCGTAAAAGCGAAGCAAATATTAGACAAAGCGTCCGGTAAATTACTTGGTGTCGTTTTAAACGATAAAAGAGAAGAAAAGGAACAATATGGATACTATTAAAAAATAGTGTATAGAATAATAAATTTTAAAGCTGATAAATAATTTGTCGGCTTTTTTGAATTTTTATAAAATTTTTTTATTGATTTATATAAAAAGAATGATATAATGGAAATTTTGGGAATTCGTTGGAATGTGTTGTCATATTTAAGATTATTTTGTAAGATTATATTTGCTTGATGCGAATAAAATGTAGAACTAAATTATTCAAAATAAAAAATGTAAGATTTATATGTTATAATTTTTCTTATGTGCAAATTTTAGAAAGTTGGAGGAACTTATGGAAGAAACAATTAGTTTGAAAGAGTTATTTCATATTTTAAGAAAACGTTTAGCAATGATCCTCGTAATCGCCTTTGGTGCCGCTATAGTAAGTGCTATCATTAGCTTCTTCTTTATGACACCAATCTATCAATCTTCGACGCAAATTCTTGTGAACCAGAAGAAGCAAGATGGGACAATGATTCAAGCTGGTGAAGTTCAAACGAATATTCAATTAACGAATACATATAAGGTTATTATTAAAAGTCCGGTAATCTTAGATCAAGTAAATGAAAAATTAAAATTAAATATGACAGCACAAGCTTTAACAGAAAAAATTAATGTAGCTAATGAAAAAGATTCACAAGTTATTTCTGTTACAGTTGAGGATAAAAACCCAAAAGTGGCTCGTGATATCGCAAATGCAACTGCAGATGTATTTAAAGGTGAAGTTGCAAAGATTATGAGTGTTGATAACGTAACCATATTATCGAAAGCAGAAGTGGCAGAAAATCAATCTCCAATTAAACCACGCCCAATGTTAAATGTAGCAATCATTTTCGTTATTGGTTTAATGGCTTCAATTGGTCTTGCATTCTTACTAGAATACTTAGATAACACAGTGAAAAAAGAAGAAGATGTAGAAAACTTACTTGGTTTACCAGTGTTAGGTATTGTAGCTCGTATGGATGAAGAAACAACAAGTGTGAAATCACACGCTCCATCATCAAGAAAAGTGAGGGGACAAAAAATTGGCTCTTAATTTATTTAATAAGAAAAAAAATCATCGTCAACGTCGTCAATTAATTGCTCATCAACAACCGAAATCACCAATTTCAGAACAATATCGTAATATTCGAACGAATATCGAATTTGCAGCTGTTGATATGAATTTACATTCGTTAATGGTAACATCTGCGAACCCAAGTGAAGGGAAAACAACGACGACAGCGAACATGGCAGTTGTGTTTGCCCAACAAGGAAAGAAAGTATTATTAATCGATGCAGATATGCGTAAACCAGCGATGCATCAAATGTTTCAAGTAGATAATATTTTCGGATTGACGAACGTATTAACACATAGTGAACGTTTAGAGAAATGTGTACAAGCGACATCAATTGATAATCTGCACTTTTTAGCTTGTGGTCCAATTCCACCAAATCCGGCAGAGTTACTAGGTTCAAAATCGATGCAAGAGCTTCTTGCACAAGCATACAGTATGTTCGATTTGGTCATTTTTGATTTACCACCAATTTTAGCTGTTACAGATGCGCAAATTATGGCAAATGTATGTGATGCTTCTATTCTCGTCGTTCGTAGTGAATCGACAGAAAAAGAAACGGCGGTAAAAGCAAAAGGATTGTTAGAGTCAGCTAAAGGTAAATTGTTAGGCGTTGTTCTGAATGATCGCGAACGTGAACAAAACTTATATTATTACTACGGTGCAAATTAATTAAAAGAGTGAGATATGGGAAGAACATATCTCCTTTTTTCCCTTGAATATGAGATATCCCTCATATTCAAGGGAAAAAAGATTTCTATAAGAGAGGGAGGATGAAATAAATGATTGATTTACATTGTCACATTCTATCTGGTATCGATGATGGTGCACAAACAGTAACAGACAGCTTAGCGATGGCACAACAAGCTGTGGCAGAAGGGATACATACAATTGTCGCAACACCACATCATCAAAATGGAAAATATGTAAATGAGCGTACTTCCATTATTCATCAAGTGAAGCAATTAAATGATGAATTGCAACAAAATGAAATCCCATTGAAAGTTTTACCAGGGCAAGAGGTCAGGTTATACGGTGATTTATTAGAAGACTACGAATCTGGTAAAATCGTTACTTTAAATGAGACAAATAAATATATTCTAATTGAATTCCCGTCGAATCATGTACCTCGTTATGCAGAACAACTATTATATGAACTACGTGTAAAAGGAATGATTCCAATTATCGTTCATCCTGAACGTAATGCGGAGTTAATTGAGCAGCCAGATAAGTTGTATAATCTTGTAAATAAAGGTGCGCTTACTCAAGTAACGGCAGGTAGCTTACTAGGAAAGTTCGGTAAGAAAATCAAAAAATTTTCACTACAGCTTGTTGAACATAATTTAACACACATGGTCGCATCGGATGCACACAACACAACTTCAAGAGGATTCCATCTAGCAGAAAGCTATGAACTAATTGAGAAAGAATTTGGAATGAATGTTATGAGCGAGCTAAAAGAGAATCCATACTTATTAATTAGCGGAAAAGCAATTTATAAAGAAGATCCAGAGCAAATTCGCCGTAAAAAAATATTTGGTATTTTTTAAATAAAAACTTGGTGATGCCTCCTAACCATTATCAACGGAGGCACTCGGTTGTGCTGTGGGTAAAAACCTAACTTAAACCTACCTTAGACGCTTGTCGTCGTGAGTATGACGTGAGGACGGGTTAGATGCCTATAATTTATTTGTATTTAGAAACTCTACCTATGGAGTTATAAATATGACTCTATAGGTAGGGTTTTTGTTAATTTTATATTGTAATAAAAAATTAGGAGGACTACATTTGAAAAAAATAAGAAAAGCAATCATTCCAGCAGCTGGACTGGGGACAAGATTTTTACCAGCGACTAAGGCGATGCCTAAAGAAATGTTGCCCATCGTCGATAAACCAACAATCCAATACATAGTAGAAGAAGCGATAGAATCAGGGATTGAAGATATTATTATTGTTACTGGAAAAGGGAAACGTGCAATCGAAGATCATTTTGATCATTCCTTTGAATTAGAGCAAAATCTATTAGAAAAGGGAAAGCATGAAATACTTGAAAAAGTACAAGCTTCTTCAAAAATAAATATTCACTACATAAGACAAAAAGAGCCAAAAGGTTTAGGGCATGCAGTATGGTGTGCAAGGAAGTTCATTGGAAACGAGCCATTTGCAGTATTACTTGGTGATGATATTGTACAAGCAGAAACACCATGTTTACGTCAATTGATGGATCAATATGAAGGAACACAATCATCTGTTATTGGTGTGCAAACAGTGCCAGAAAACGAAACACATCGCTACGGTATCATCGATCCAGTTGAACAAAATGAACGTCGTTATCAAGTCCGTAAATTTGTTGAAAAGCCAGCAGAAGGTACAGCACCATCGAATTTAGCGATTATGGGTCGGTATGTATTAACACCAGAAATCTTTATGTTTCTTGAGAATCAACAGACAGGTGCTGGTGGGGAAATTCAATTGACAGATGCAATTCAACGTTTAAACGAGATTCAACGTGTGTTTGCTTATGACTTTGAAGGAATTCGTTATGATGTTGGGGAGAAGTTTGGATTTATTAAGACGACGATTGAGATGGCGCTTCAGCATGAGGAATTGAAAGTGGAATTAATGAAATATATGGGTGAGTTAGTTAAAGAAAAAAATATACATATTTAGCATATAAGGTGGGTGGAATGTTGAAAAATCAGGGACTATTAAATGAAGCAGCACAAGATAATTCAGAGGATATTAAACAGGCAGGAGTAATATATATATTTTTAAAGCGATGCATGGATATTCTAGGGGCCATTGTTGGCTTGATTATATTTTCACCGCTATTTATTTTAATACCAATTCTTTATATGAAAGGGGAAGCTAGAGGACCGGTATTTTTTAAACAAGTGAGAATTGGTAAAGAAGGTAAAGAATTTTATATTTATAAATTTCGTTCAATGGTAGTAGATGCTGAAAAAAAATTAAAGAAAAATGAAATTTTATATAAAAAATATATCGAAAATAATTATAAACTTGAGCCTGAAGAAGATCCGCGTATTACAGGAATCGGAAGATTTTTGAGACAGACAAGTTTAGATGAATTGCCGCAATTTATTAATGTACTAAAAGGTGATATGAGTCTAGTCGGTCCAAGACCCGTTGTAAAAGAAGAATTAGATGAATATGGTGATAAGGTAAGGGATTTTTTATCTGTAAAGCCGGGTGTAACCGGATATTGGCAGGTAAGTGGTCGTAGTGAGGTTGGCTATCCAGAACGTGTTGATTTAGAGTTGTATTACTGCTATCATTGTTCATTGATATTAGATGTGAAAATTATTTTTAAAACAATTATTGATGTTATTTTAAAAAAGGGAGCTTATTAAATCTAATCTAAGGAATGGACTATGAAAAATAGAGAAGAAAGAAAAACTAAACATATCTATTGGTGGTTAAGGCCAGATATATTAATACTACTATTTATTATCCCGATGTATAGTTTTATATATTTATTTTATCGGGGCAAAAATATGAATTCGCTAACTAATTATTTCGATTTTTCATACTTTTTAATCGGATTAATATTGTTGCTTATTTTTAGTTATGGGTGTTTTTTGGGAAAGAAAATAAAAATCTCAAAAATTAAAAAGTATAGTTCAAAAGGTGTTAGTAATATAACTTTGGATGCATTAGCGATGGTGACCATATTTTCTTATTTTTTATGGTTTCATCAAATTTTACTAAACCCTATGTATTTAGTAGGTGCATTGACAGGGCAATATAGTACTTACTTTTTTAGAGATACAATTAGTACGTTACCGGGGTTAACAACATTTACACAAATGGGCATTTTGTACATTAGTCTATATTGTTGGATAAGATTTAAAGAGAAAAATACCTTGAAATTAAGGATGACAGTTTATTTTTATTTGATATTGCTCTTAACCCTATTTAGGGTAGTTGTGTGGTCAGAGCGCTTAGCCTTAATTGAAATAGTAATTCCAATCGTATTAATATTTTTTGTGAAAAAGCTAAATAGAGTTAAGTTGTTTAATCTTTTACCGGTTTTCGGAATCTCTGCTCTTGTTGTGCTATTCACTATAACGGAATACTTTAGATCGTGGCATTTTAGAAAATATACAGTGAACCAAAGTATATGGGAGTATTGCACAGATAGGATTCTGTTGTATTATAGTACTGCTATAAATAATGGGGTAGGTAGAATAGAGAATTATGGCGTTTTATCCGGACGATTTATGGAAAATCTACTTGCACCTATTTATAACATCCCCTATATTTCTAATTTATTTCCTGACAATGTGTTTAATGTGACTAATGCAGACTTTTTAAATGCATATGCAGATCTAGAGTTCAATAATCCGTCAGGTTTATTTATGATATTATATGATACCGGCTATATTGGTAGTCTGTTATATGTACTATTAATAGGTGTTATAACCGGGAATTTATATAGTAGATTTATAAACGATAATTTACTTGGGGTTATGTTATATCCTATATTTTATATTAATCTTATAGAAATTTTAAGAATTCCTTACGTTGGAACTACTAGAGCGTTTTATCCTTTAGTATTTGGGATAATCATATATGTTGTTAACAATAAAATAAAATTAAAACATAAATAGTTATATGGATTTATGTTTTATGAAAAAAACAAAAAAATTATCTATTCTAATAGGTAATTTTTTTGTTATATTTGGTGGATTGTGGTGATGGTTATTGAAAAATAAAACGGTTCTTTTAAATGCATTTTCTCTTTTAGTATTACAGGGAACAAATTATTTATTACCTTTAATTACTTTGCCATACTTGGTGCGAGTATTAGGGCAAGAAAAAATGGGATTAATAATATTTGTAACAGCATTTACTCAGTATTTTGTAATGTTATGTGACTTTGGATTCAATTATACTGCGACTCGTGAAATTTCTATTAATAGAGAAAATAAAAATAAGATTTCAGAAATCTTTTCGAAGGTTTTGTCTATTAAATTAGTTTTATTAGGAATAGCTTTTTGTTGTATGTTGTTAATTGTGAGGATTATTCCAGGTTATAGTAATGAAATGTTTGTATTTATAGCTGGTTTTACTACAGTAGTGGGCAATGCATTATTTCCGTTATGGTTTTATCAAGGAATTGAAAATATGAAAATTGTCACGGTATTAAATATCTTTTCGAAAGTTGTCACGACGATTAGTATATTTGTATGGGTGAACAGTGAAAATGACTATATTTTGGCTGTATTTCTGCAATCTTTAGCATTTCTTATAACTGGAATAGTAGGTCTTATAGTAGCAATTAGGAAATTTAAAGTTAGATTTAAATTTAACTTTAATTTAAGAGTATTTATTATAGAATTTAAGGAAAATTGGAAAGTGTTTATGTCTACATTTTCTATTAATATATACAATCAAGGCTCGATTATTATTTTAGGATTACTTACTAGTAAGAGTATAGTAGGTTATTATGGAATTGCACAAAAAATAGTTCAAGCAGTAATAGGTCTTAGTCAACCATTTGCACAAGCGATATATCCGCATTTATGTAGGGTGTATAATCTGAATAAAAATAAATATAAGTTCGAAGTGAAAAGAATTAAAATTATTTCTATTTTATGTAGTTTAATATTAGGTATATTTACATTTTGTTACTCAGATTTTTTAACATGGCTTGTAACGGGCGAATCAAATGAGAAAATTACTGTCTTAGTATCATTTTGGTCTGTGATTTTAGTATTTATAATTAATAATATTGTGTTTAATACTTTTATTTTATCCATGGGTAAGTATAAAGAGATGCAGAAAATGTATGGCATAATATCTATTGTGTTTTTAATTATAGCCCCTCCATTAACATATTATTTCAAAGAAATGGGAATGTCATGGAGCTTATTGGTAGTAGAAGGTTATATTTTTATAAAAAGTGTGCTAATTACAAAATTAGATTTTAAAAATGTAGAAGAGAAAAATGTAAATTAATATTTCATATGGGGGATTATAATGAAGTTTAGTTTAATTGTCCCAACATTAAATAGATTGGAAGAAGTAGAAGGTTTACTAAAATCTATAAGTTTGTTGGTGTATAAAGATTTTGAAGTAATTATTGTGGATCAGAATCAAGATAATCGTTTAGAAGAAATTATTAATTTTTATAGTAAACAAATTGAGATTTTATATAAGAAAGTTGATTTTAAAGGTGCGGCCCGAGCGAGGAATTTTGGAGTGAAATTTAGTACTGGGGATATAATAAATTTTCCAGATGATGATTGTGAACTTCATCCAAATATATTAGATCAAGTAGTAAAACTATATAAAGAAGATAATGAATTAGATGTAATTTTTGGGAAATCTATTGATAAAGATAACCTTGAAGTTTCGGTAGTTAAGTTTCAAGAAATGTCGGATAAGGTTCAAGAAGAGAATTTATATAAAACTACTGTAGAATTTACAATGTTTATAAAAAAGGGGATCTTTGAACGATTAGGCGGATTTGATGAAACTTTAGGTGTTGGAACATTTTTTGGTGCAGAAGAAGGGGCAGATTTAGTATTAAGAGCTATTTATATGCAAAGTAAAATAATATATAAATCAGATTTGATTTTCTATCATCCACAAAAAATTCAAAATTATGACCCTTTAGAACGGAATAGGGCATTTAATTATGGAAAAGGATTTGGAAGATTAAGTTCTAAACATTTTTATCAGTATAAAAATAAAAGGGCTAGAATGAGATATTTAAAGTTTCAATATAGAAGCTTTTTGGGGGTAGGGCTAAATCTCATTTTAGGACGTTTTCCAAAAGCCTTATATTACGTTAAGGTCTTACAAGGAAGAAGATTGGGACGGAAAATTAGTGAAAAGGAATATAAATACAATTTTTAACAATTGAGTAAATTATAAGTTGGAGATTTGTTATATATAAGGATGTAGATTATGGGAACTAATAGAGTTGAGTGGATTGATACAGCTAAAGGAATGGGGATTTTTTTAGTGATTTTAGGGCATACAGGTAGTTTAGGAGGAAGAATAACCAATTATATATACTCTTTCCATATGCCACTTTTTTTCTTTTTATCTGGATATTTATTTTCGGTGGGAAAATACAGTAATTTCGCTGTATTTCTGAAGAAAAAAGTCAAGTCACTATTGATACCTTATATAATATTTTCCTTTGGTACATATCTGTTTTGGGTTGTTGTAGGAAATAAATTTGGGGAAGATAGCAATGTGGAAATATGGAAACCGTTTATTGGGATTTTTTATTCAAACGGAATAGATAATTGGTTGGTACATAATGTACCTTTATGGTTTTTAACATGTTTGTTCGTAACAGAAAGTATGTTTTATGTACTTAGTAAGTATGTAAAACATACTTTTAAAATAGTAATTTCATTAGTTGTTTTTTCCATTCTAGGTTATTTGGATAGTATTTATATGCCATTTAGATTTCCGTGGGGAATGGATGTGGCTTTAACTAGTACAGTCTTTTTTGGGATTGGTTATATTGTCAAAAAAAATATTAAACCTCTTGAAATTAACAGTATATTTAAAGTTAGCTTAATTATTGTTTTAGTGTTCTTATTAAGTATATTAGAATTGTTAATTTGTAAGTTAAATGGAAGAGTTGACATGAATCTTAATGAATATGGAAATTATGCCTATTTTTATTTAGGAAGTTTATTGGGGATTTTTTGCTGGATAATATTCTCGAAATTCTTATCGAATATAAACTTTATTAAATATATTGGTAGAAATTCATTACTTATTTTAGCTGTTCATCAAACATGTATTATGTTTGTTAAAGGAATTTTAGTTTTCGGCTTTAAAATAAATCTAAGTAGTACCTTAGATTCATTTTATTGGGCACTTTTTTATACTGTTGGAACTATATTAATAGCATTTCCAATAATTATCATTGTAAATAAATATGTCCCTTTTATGGTGGGGAGAAAATATAATTTAAAATGAGTTTTATTTAGTAGTAATTAAAGTGTATATACTCAAGATTACCTTGTAGAATCGATATACATATAGTGAAGGAGAAAAGTGATGGAGATTTATATTAATGGTAGATTTTTAATGCAGCGTGTAACGGGAGTACAAAGATTTGCATTAGAGATAATTAAACAATTAAATAAAGAAAATGATTTTAAATTTGTGCTACTTGTGCCCAAAAATTACAAAGCCATGCATGAGTTAAAACATATAGAAATACGAAAAGTAGGGAATTTTGAAGGGCATTTATGGGAGCAAATTGACCTTGTTAAGTATGTAAAAAGAAAACCGCTAATTAATTTATGTAATACAGCCCCTATTTTAAAAAAGAATCAAATTGTTGTGATTCATGATGCAGCAGTTTATAACTCTCCAAAAGGATTCTCATTTTTATTCCGTAATTGGTACAAAATAATGTTTTCATTTATTAGTAAAAGGACTACTAGGATATTAACAATTTCAGACTTCTCGACTAGAGAATTAATAAAGTATCTCCATGTAGATAAAGAAAAAATAGGATTTATATCTGAAGGGAAGGAGCATTTTGAAGAAATCAAAGAGAACCAGAGCGTACTGGAAAAATTTGATTTAAAAAAAGGGAAATATGTATTTGCAGTAAGTAGTTTAAATCCCAACAAAAATTTTAAGGCTCTTATGGATACAGCTAGTGAATTATCAAAAGAAAACTTTGAGATTGTTATTGCAGGTGGTACGGATCCTAAGGTATTTGGAGATGTAGATATCAAAAACGATAAAATTAAATATTTAGGATATATAACTGATGAAGATTTGAAGGGATTGTATAAAAATGCTGGGTGCTTTGTATTTCCTTCAATATATGAGGGGTTTGGCCTCCCGCCTTTAGAAGCGATGTCAGTAGGATGTCCAGTTATTGTTTCAAATGTAGGACCTATGCCAGAAGTATGTGAAGATGCAGTAGTTTATTTTAATCCATATAATCATTTTGAATTAACAGATAAAATAAAAAAAGTCATGGGAAGCGAGACTATAAAAAAAGAGTTATCAGTAAAAGGAATAGAACAAGCGCAAAAGTTTTCTTGGAAGAAAGCAGCAAAGCAATTAAAAGAACACACGAAAAGTTTAAAGATTTTTTGAGGAGAGGATTTTACATTGAAAGTAATGCATATTGGAGAATATGTTAAGGGAGGGGTTGCAACTTATATAAAAGAAGTTATTGAGTTTCAAAGAAATGATGAAAATATTTCTGATATATATTTAGTATTGAGTGAAACAAAGTCAGAAAGACATTTTAATATAGAAAACAATAATATAATTTCATATAAATATAAAAGAAGCCCTAAACATTTTTTAAAAGCAATGATTTCTATTTGGAAAATTATAAATAAAATTGAACCAGATATTATCCATGTGCACAGTACATTTGCGGGTGTATTTGTAAGATTTCCTTTACTATTTCGAAAGAAAAAATATAAAACTGTATATTGTTCTCACGGTTGGGCGTTTGGTATGCAAGTGCCGAATTGGAAGAAAGGAATTTATACTGTAATTGAGCGAGTATTAGCGTTTAAGACAGATAAAATTATTAACATTTCAATGAATGAGCATAAGGAAGCTTTAAAAAGAAAAATTCCTAATGAAAAGATGGTACTTATTCATAATGGTATATCACCTAAAAGAAATGAAGGAATGTTTGAATATGAAATTGATGATTCGAAGATTAATCTTTTGTTTGTAGGGAGATTTGATCGACAAAAAGGTTTAGACATCCTTCTGGAATTTTTTAATACGTATAATATGGAGCATATTGATTTATATATTATAGGGGATAGTATTTTGGAGAATCAGAAACTAGTAATTCCTAATAATATAAAGTTAATAGGTTGGGTAGAAAATACTAAAATTGATTCATATTATAGCTTGTTTGATGCTGTTATTATACCTTCACGTTGGGAAGGTTTTGGTTTGGTAGCAATTGAAGCAATGAAAAATAAAAAGGCGATTATTGTAAGTGACCGTGGTGCATTGCCTGAATTAGTAACTGAAAGTAATGGATATGTGTTCGATTTAGATAATTTAGATACCTTAAAAGAATTATTAAATACGTTAAATAAAGAAGAATTAGTTGATAAAGGTCTAAATGGATTTAACGAATTTGAAAAAAAATATACAAGTGAAAAAATGAATACGGAAATAGTTGATTTGTATAAAAGTATATATAAAAAGTAAGAAGTGGGTGAAGTATTATGAAGTTAATTTTGCTTTCTGGAGGGTCAGGAAAAAGGTTATGGCCTTTATCAAATGACTCACGTTCTAAGCAATTTTTAAAGGTACTTAAAAGTGAAGAAAATGAAATGCAATCGATGGTTCAAAGGGTATGGTCACAATTAGCAGCATTAAAAATGGAACAAAATGCTGTTATTGCAACAAGTAAATCTCAAGTAGATATGATTCATAGTCAATTGGGTAGTAACGTTCCTGTTATAATCGAACCAGAACGTCGTGATACATTCCCGGCAATCGCCCTTGCGGCTTCATATTTATACTCTAAAGAGCATGTTGATTTAGATGAAGTTATAGGTGTATTACCTGTAGATCCATACGTAGAAAATAGTTTTTTTGAAAGGTTATTGGATCTAGAACAGGCACTAAACTCTTCAAACGCAGATTTAGGTTTAATGGGAATTACCCCTACATATCCATCTGAAAAATATGGTTATATTGTTCCAAATGTAGAGAAAAGCACACAGGAAATTATTCAAGTAAGTCATTTTAAAGAAAAGCCAGCCACTGCTGAGGCGGAAGAGTTACTAAAACAAAATGCACTTTGGAACAGCGGTGTATTTGCATTTAAATTAGATAAAATTATCTCCCTATTAGATCAACAAGGACTTCCTGTTCAATACGATGTGCTAGTTCAACAATATGCAAGTTTACCAAAGATAAGCTTTGACTATGAAGTAGTAGAGAAAACAGAAAATATTGTTGCACTTCCTTATAATGGTTCATGGAAAGACCTGGGAACTTGGAATACTCTTACCGAAGAAATGGGGACGAACATCCTTGGTAAGGGGAATATGGGGATTGAATGTGAGCAAAACCATATTATTAATGAGTTAGATATCCCAGTTTCTGTATTAGGTCTCTCGAACATAATTGTAGCTGTTAGTCCAGATGGTATTTTAGTTTCAGAAAAAGATGCCAGCCCTCGAGTGAAAGAATTAGTGGGGGATTGGGATCAAAGGCCAATGTATGAAGAGCGTCGCTGGGGTTGGTACCGTGTACTAGATCATACTAAATATGATGATGGGAATGAAGTATTAACAAAGCGTATTGGTATTACAGCTAGTAAAAATTTAAGCTATCAATACCATAATAATAGAAGTGAAATTTGGACAATTGTAAAAGGTGAAGGTGTTTTTGTATTAGATAATGAAATACGAGTTGTTCGCCCTGGGGATGTGTTGGAAATTCAACCTGGACAGAAACATGCGATTAAAGCTGTTTCAGACCTAGAGTTTATTGAAGTGCAATCAGGTAGTGAGCTTATTGAGGAAGATATTGTTCGTGTTTGCATGAAGTGGGAAGAGATAGAAAGGATTTGCTATTCTAAGAATTGAGTATTAGTAGTATGTGTTATTAGAGGTGGAGTTATTTTGTATAAAAAACCATTATTTTTTCAACCAGTGTTACAGGAACGAATTTGGGGTGGAGAATCTCTAAAAGGATTTAATTATGATTTATCTTCACAAACAACTGGGGAATGCTGGGGGATTTCTGCTCATTTAAATGGACCAAGTATCATCAAGAGCGGTAGATATAAAGGGTTAACATTGAAGCAACTATGGGATGAGCATAGATTATTATTTGGAGATTATCAAGCTGAGCAATTCCCATTGTTGACTAAAATTTTAGATGCTAAAAAAGATTTATCTGTACAGGTACATCCGAATGATGAATTTGCAAATATTCATGAAAACGGTGAATTAGGGAAAACAGAATGTTGGTATATTATTGACTGTAAAAAAAATGCTGAAATGGTTTACGGACATACTGCTCAAACTAAAGAGGAATTTAAGGGTATGATTGAAAATAATGAGTGGGATCGATTACTACGTCGAATACCAATTAAGCCTGGAGATTTTTTCTATGTACCGAGTGGAACGATTCATGCGTTATGTGAAGGAACATTAGTATTAGAGACACAGCAAAGTTCAGATACGACATATCGTGTGTACGATTATGATCGTGTTGATGGTGATGGGAATAAGCGAGAATTACATGTTGAAAAATCGATTGCTGTATCGATGATTCCTCATGAGGATTATAAAGTCTCTCCTGATATTGAAAAAGAGAATGGCGCTATTGTTACTAAATATGTAGAGGAAAAGTATTTTTCAGTTTATAAATGGGAAATTCGAATGGAGGCATCTTTTCAACAGGATCATCCATTTCAACTAGCAAGTGTAATTGAAGGTGAAGCGAAGTTAATAACTGTAAGCGGAGAATTTAGTATTAAAAAAGGAGATCATTTTATCCTTCCAGCTGGAATTGAAAGTTTTGTTGTAAAAGGAAATGTGAATTTAATTGTTTCTCATCCGTAGAATAAGTCACATTAATTTTATGATTTAACTTTATCATTTACTATTAGTACTATAATATAATGAAGTGGTCTTAATATTTTATTTGTAATTATAAGCAAAGAGGGTATAAAAATGAAAAAGAAAATTTTATTTTGGATTTTCGGTATAATAGGAGTACTCATTATTGGTGGCGGAGCGTATGCTTATCATGTGTATTCTAATGTAGCGAACACATTAGATGCAGTTCATAAGCCTTTAGACCGTGATAAATCGGATAAACGTTCAGAAAAAGTTGATGTGTCTGATAAAAAGCCTATTTCAATTTTGATGATGGGTGTAGATCAACGTGGTGAAGATCAAGGACGATCAGATTCTTTAATGTTATTTACACTAAATCCTAAAACAAAATCAATGAAAATTACTAGTATTCCACGCGATTCTTACACTGAAATTGTAGGAAAAGGTAAGAAAGATAAGATTAATCATGCATATGCTTTCGGTGGAATTAATATGTCAGTAAAAACAGTAGAAAATTTCCTTAATATTCCTGTTGATCATTATATTGAAGTGAATATGGAAGGATTTAAAGATATTGTTGATGCTGTTGGTGGAGTAGATATTAATAATGATATGGACTTTACAATTGACGATGTTCACTATGCAAAAGGTGATTTGCATTTAAATGGTGAGAAAGCCTTGTTATATTCCAGAATGAGGTATCAAGATACTCGCGGTGACTTCGGCCGCCAAATGCGTCAACGTCAAGTCATCCAAGCGGTAATTAAAAAGGGTGCAAGTGTATCTTCTCTAGCAAGCTACGGTGATGTATTAAAAGCGATTGAGAAAAATGTAAAAACAAGTTTAACTCAAGAGCAAATGTTTGACATTCAAAAGAACTATAAAGATTGCATGCAGAACAGTGAAGAAATCCAAATCCCAGGTGACGGACACAAAGCAGCTGATGGTATTTGGTACTACTATGTTCCAGATGCAGCGAAACAAGACATTACGAATAAGTTAAGAGCGCATCTTGAAGTGACTAAGTAATATGTAATAACCCAACTCCATTGGTAGGAGTTGGGTTTATTTTTGCATGGATTTATATTAATATTATATATTGTGAGATTAATAGATGAGGTGAATCGATGAATAAGAAAGCAGTACTTGTCCTATTTATTTTTGTATTGTTTGTCGCTTCGGTTGTGAGCGGTAAATTGTACTGGAATAAGAAGATTGCGAATGCGACGGGACAGACGAGTGAAGTAACGAAAACGAAGTCTGAAGTGAAAGATAGCGGTGCGAAGAAAACAGAGAAAAAACAAGATGAGAAGTCATCTTTTAATGAAGCATATGCGAAGAATTTACCAGATGAAGTGAAAGAGAAGTTGAAGAAAGCTGCTGAGGAGAAAAAGGCAGTAAATCTTGTTATTGTTGGTGATGAAGCTTCTTCATCTGAAAAAGATGCTTGGGCAGCTAAGTTAACGGCTAATTTAGAAACTGCTTACGGTAAAGGTTTATGGAATGTGACGGTAAAGGAATATAAGGGTGAAAGTACAGAAGAGTTAATCGCAAATAAGCGTGATAAAGAGATTGCGAAAGATAATCCAGATGTGATTTTATTCGAACCACCATTTATTACTGACAATGGTAAAACTGGCAATGGAAACTCTGTTGCGAGTACACAGAAATTTGTTCAAGCACTTTCTACTAGTGCAAAGGGTGCTACGATTATGATTCAACCGCCAAACCCAGTGTATGGTGCGAAGAATTATCCGAAGGCGATTGAGGCGTTAAAGCAATTTGCGACGCAAAATGGTTATACATATGTGGATCATTGGGGAGCATGGCCTGATGCATCAACGAAGGCTATTTTACCGTATTTAACAGAAGAGTTTGGTTTCCCAACTGCTAAAGGCCACGAAGTTTGGGCACAATATGTAACGGATTATTTCGTTGCTAAGTAATAAAGGTACACAAAAGGTATACGAGCAATTGTATACCTTTTATAATAAGTAAGTGAATAAGAAATCCTAATATATGTAGGAGGAAGACGATGAATTCAATTCTAATCTGTGGTGGAGCTGGTTATATCGGTTCTCACGCTGTGAAAAAATTAGTAGACGAAGGTTTATCTGTAGTAGTAGTAGATAACTTACAAACTGGTCATGAGGATGCAATTACGGAAGGTGCGAAGTTTTATAATGGCGACCTTCGTGATAAAGCGTTTTTAAGAGATGTTTTTACACAAGAAAATATTGAGGCGGTTATGCATTTCGCAGCTGATTCTTTAGTTGGAGTTAGTATGGAGAAGCCTCTTCAATATTATAATAACAATGTGTATGGTGCACTTTGCTTATTAGAGGTAATGGATGAGTTTAAAGTAGATAAGTTTATTTTCTCTTCTACTGCGGCGACGTATGGTGAGGTAGATGTAGACCTTATTACTGAGGAAACGATGACAAATCCAACGAATACATACGGAGAGACGAAGTTAGCAATCGAGAAGATGCTTCATTGGTATAGCCAAGCTTCTAATTTACGTTACAAGATTTTCAGATACTTTAATGTGGCTGGTGCAACTCCAAATGGTATTATTGGAGAAGACCACCGTCCAGAGACGCATTTAATTCCTCTTGTACTACAAGTGGCGTTAGGTCAACGTGAGAAGATTATGATGTTTGGTGATGATTATAATACACCAGATGGTACTTGTATCCGTGATTATATTCATGTTGAAGATTTAGTGGCAGCGCACTTCTTAGGGCTTAAAGACCTACAGAACGGCGGAGCAAGTGATTTCTATAACTTAGGAAATGGTAATGGTTTCAGTGTAAAAGAAATCGTTGATGCAGTTCGTGAAGTTACAAATCATGAAATTCCAGCTGAAGTGGCGCCACGTCGTGCAGGAGATCCAGCACGTTTAGTTGCTTCTTCTCAGAAAGCGAAAGAGAAGTTAGGATGGGATCCTCAGTATGTAAATGTGAAGACAATCATTGAGCATGCTTGGAATTGGCATCAGAAGCAACCTAATGGTTATGAGGCATAGAAATATAAATTTGGAATTAAAGCTCATTCATAGCAATAAAAGTGAAGAAAGCAGAGAAGCGATTCACAAATCTCGGTTATAATAAAAAGGATTTACTTCACAGTTCATATATGGAACATGAAGTAAATCCATTTCTTTTTTTGTATATTTAAAGCTATATAAAATTGTTTATCGCTCCTTTAACAAAACGTTAGTAGCTTTGGAGTTTTAAATTATAATATGTTTGTTATTATGAAGGTGATTTATTTGAGTCACTTTCATAATAACAAACAGCATTTAAAATAGGATATATAAATGCTTCCTTTTTGTTTCCAAATTTTTATTTTACGTACTACTTCATTGCTTTATCTGTTGTAAGTGGTATTTTAATTCTTTTTGCAGGCTTAGTTCCATTGAAAAGCATTCGAGTTAGTGGATATTTCTTTATAAAATAAGATATTAACAAACTAATAGCTATGCCAAATATAGTGAATAAGATCCAATGAGAGAAAATCGGATACGGGAGTATTCTGTTAATTAGAAGCATTAACCAAAAGACAGCGTTATGGAATATTAATATGTTAATGGAATTCTTCCCGAAATAGATAAAGAGCCGTGAAATAATTTTTGTTAGTCCTAATAATTGGGATAAATAAAGCATGAGTAGGCTACCACAAATTCCATTCACATAAAATAGTATAAGATTTCCGTACATTCTATTGTTTATATCAATAAAGCTATTAATAGGATTCATAATTAGAAATATAAACAGAGTTGGGATTAAAAATGATTTGCTTAATTTAAAGCGTGTGAATAATCCATAGTATTTAAGTTTATTACCTATAAATAAGAATAGTTGTACAACCAATGCAATATCTAGTCCCCATGGTAAATGGGTGTAATGACTAATAATAAAACCCAGTACGCCTATTGATAAATAGAAAGTTATTTGGAGTAAAGTATGGGATTTTTGAAGGTACTTCATAGTAAATATAAAAATGATTTCTGAACAAAATAAACAAACTAAAAACCAAAGAGGGATATTGACGTATAGTTGCTCGCCGTTTCCATAAAAAATGCCCAGTAGGGGCTCATACCAGTAAACATCGTCAGATGTTCCTACATTTTGGCGTATTAACCAGATTAAATAGAAGAAACTACAGGCTGAGAAATATGGAATTAAAAGTCTCCAAATTCGACTGTTTATAAACGCATTAAAATTATTAGTATGTTTGGTGATATTTAATAAATAACCAGATACTAAAAAAAATAGAGGCATACGAAATGAGGCGAAAATAGTATTAATCTGTGAGGGAACTTCGGTATGTCCCATAACTACTAATGAAATAGTGATTCCCCGTACGATATCGATAGCTGGTATTCGTGATGGGTTAACAACAGTATTTTTCAATTATTATTCTCCTTACTTTATTATTGTATACAAATTTTATTTTATCTAATTAATCATTTGGAAGCAAATAATTATTTTAAAATAATTATTATTATCTATAAGGATAATATAATATAGGTGGTTTATTATATTTCAATTCTGATAGTAGTCGTGTTCTTTGCATAACGAATTTTATAAACAAATTAAGATTTTTAAATCATACATGCAAAATAGGAATCAAAACCTATGAATGTTGCTTTAAATCTTGATTTTGGAACAAAGAAACCATTCTGGAAAAAATAAGTTTATTTATGAAGGAGGAGAATAATGAAAATACTTGTAGTTGATGATGAATCGAGCATTCGTAATTTGATTCGGATGCAGTTGGAGATGGAAGGATATGAAGTGTTGACAGCGGCTGATGGAAGAGAAGCGTTGGAGAAATGGAATGAAGGACCGGATGTATTGATTTTGGATGTTATGCTTCCAGATACAGATGGATATGAGTTGCTTCGTCTGTTTCGTGAGAAAAATAGGGATATTCCAGTACTCATGTTAACTGCAAAGAGTCAGATGAATGATAAATTACTTGGGTTGCAGCTTGGTGCAGATGATTATGTGACGAAGCCTTTCAATTATGCGGAGCTTATTCTTCGTGTAAAGAATATGAGCAGGCGTGTGAAGAAAGAGGATGTAGCTGTAAGTCACGAGGTTATTCGAGCTGGAGAGTTAATCATTTGTCCTAAGGAAAGAAAAGTACATGTTAGTGGACAAGAAATTCAGTTAACGTACCGAGAGTTTAATTTATGTCAGTTGTTTGTTTCAAATCCGCAACGTGTATTTATGAGAGATGAGTTACTTGAGAAAGTATGGGGATTTGAGTATATCGGAAATACGAGAGCAGTTGATATTATGGTACAAAGACTGCGGAAGAAGCTAGGGAATAGCGGGGAATATATTAAGACAATTTATGGCGTTGGCTATAAACTGGATTGTTAAGTGGTGATGGTATGTCTTTAAAAAGAAATATGGTGTTTGGAATCGTTGGACTGTTAATCCCGATATTTGTTCTTTTGTACGCAGTTGTTTATATTACGTTAGAAAAGAATATGTATCATAACGCGGCAAATTCTTTAGAAAAGTTAAGTGTGGAAGCACAAATTTATACGATGAATTATTTAGAGAAGGAAGCAGAGGTGGAGACGCTCGGTCCGAATTCACTTTTAATTGCTTCGTATTTAGCAAAGCGCATGGATGTCCGTGTACAGATGATTGGAAAGAATGGAGATGTTGTTGCGGATACGCAAAAGGGAGCACTTCTTCATCGCAATATCGATATTGCGAGTTCTTTGAAGGGGAAGAAATCGTATGTTTTTGAAGAGGGAGACCCAGCTCCAATTCTTTTGTTTTCAAGCCCAGTGTATTATGGAAACGATGTCATTGGAAGTGTTCGCTTCATAAATGAGTTAACGGGTGAGAAGGAAGTTTTAACAAATGTTGGATGGACGTTTTTAATGACGTCTCTGTGTCTCGTAGCTGCGGGTATTTTCTTTGCAATTCGTTTGGCAAAGTCTCTTCATAAGCCGATTGATCAGTTAAGGCAAATGGCAAAGCGGCTTGCGAATGGTGATTATAAAAGTAAGATTGAGCTAAATGAATATGTGGAAATTGCTCAGCTTTCAGCATCTTTTAATGCGATGGCTGATGGAATTGAACTGCATATTAAGCAATTGAAAGAGGAGAAAGAGAAGCAGAAAGATTTCTTAGACCGTATTACGCATGAGCTGAAAACACCGTTAACGGCGATTATTGGTTATGTAGATTTAATTCCGAAGTTAAAGGCGAAGGAAGATGTACAGGAGAGTCTTCGCTATGTGGCTGTAGAAAGTGAGCGTTTGTTATCACTTGTTGAGGAATTACTTAAGTCTTCAAAGTACGGAAAGAGTACGTTTGAAGTGTCACCTACTGTTGTGAATATAAAGGAATTAGCAGAAGAAGCAGTTTCAATTGTGAAACCTCGCCTGCAGAAATTTGAGATTGAAGTTATAAATGAGTTAACAGATGTACATGTTGTTGCGGACTTCGATAAGACGAAACAGATCTTCTTAAACGTGCTGGATAATGCGATAAAATATAGCGATGCGACGCAAATTCGTATGAATGTAATTGTAAATGAACGTGAGGCAAAGGTTTTTGTTCATGATGATGGTATTGGTATAGATGAAGGTGTGCTTGCAGAGTGGAATGAATCGCCAGAAGGGAAGGTACTTCCTTCTAGTTACGGGAATGGTTACGGTTTGTATATTTGTCAGGAGATTATGAATAAGCAGGGCGGAAGTATGCGAATTGAGAGTAGTGAAGAGATAGGAACTACAATATTTATTACATTCTTGCTTCCGAGACGGATGGAAGATATAAAAAACTTGAAAGCGGTTAAATGATACATTTATGAAACAATTATGCGGTATTTTCGAAACAACGTTTTTTTATCTTGGAGGTAGGCAGAAATGAAAAGGCTATCATTTCAAATTCTTATGTTTGTCCTTTGTATAATCGTTTCTCTTATTTTGTTTTATGTGATGGAGAAGCAAATATATAATCGAATCACCATAGTGAATGACAAACAAACTGTTTTACAAAGAGTGAATGAATCCCTGCCTACTGAAATGAAAGTTAGGCATGAAAAGTGGGGAGAAATTGTTATAACGGATGAAGTTCGTTTGCATACGATTGTTTCATTCTTTGACCGAATTCAAATAGAACCGAGAGAAGCTAAGAATCAAGAACAAGTATTTACTGGAGAAGTAACGTACTTGAATGGGCATAAACGTACTTTTGCAGTAGGTGACTTGTTCCAGTACGGGGCTGATATGTACGGAAAGAATGGTACGGACCCAATGATTTCAGCATTTCAAACATATTTGTTAAGCCTGTATTACACACCAGAACGTATTAGTGACTTCTTTGCGTCAGCACAGGATGTCATAGTACGCCAAGGTGATGTAGAACGTACGATGAATCTTACGCACATGCTTGATTCGATTCGGTATGCAAAGCAAATTACAGATTACGGAGAAATACAGAAATTATTACAATCACAGAATGAACCAATTGCTTATATTACCGCTTATAAAACAGGGAAGCGTATAAAGAATGAGCGAGAAGACATTCTTACTATTTCTGTATATCCATCTTACTTTGTTGTGCAATATCTCGGTGATAATAATGGGAATGTCATGTATATGAAAAGCTCCCTCGCAAATTTATTTGTAAAGGAGAATGTGTCATGAGAAAGATAGCCTTTTTCTTCTTTTTGCTAGTAATTGGAGGAGCGATGTCTAGTTGCTCTCGAGATACAACCTCTATTAAATATAATAAAAATGGTCTCCCTATTTTGGATGATCGTCATCTTGTTGCGTATGTAGCAGCTCGTGAGGAAGTTGGTGAAGCTTTGCTGTCATCATTTTGTAAACCACGCGGCTGTACGTATGAATTTATTCGTCTTTCGACAGAAGAGCTTCTTCGGAGGGTAGAAGAGGAAGCTGGAAATCCGAAAGCGGATATTATTATTGGCGGTACGGTAGACGCGCATCAAATGATGAAGCAAAAAAATCTATCTATTCCTGTTACGAGTCAGCATGCGAACCGTATTTCAAAAACTGTTAAAGATAAAGACGGTTATTGGTACGGTTATGAAGTGGAGAAGCTGGCAATTGCGATCAATAAAGAGCGGTGGAATGAAGAAATAGCACCGCTCGGACTTCCCTATCCATCAAGGTGGCAAGATTTATTAAATCCAGTATATAAGGGAAAGATTGTGATGCCAGATCCAAATGTCTCAGGAACAGCATATACGTTTTTCCAATCACTTATTGATACTGTAGGTGAAGTGGAAGCGAAGGAATATGTGAAGAACCTTGCAGGGCAAGTTGGTGAAGTAACGGTGAATGGTTATATACCAGTAGAACTAGTTGCGAGCGGTGAGTATATGATAGGCATCAATTTCATGGGAGATCAGAGAATGCTTCAAAAACAAGGCTTTCCAATTGTAAGTATTGTACCTGAGCAAACAGGGTTATCTGTTAATGCGATTTCGAAACTAAAACGTGCACCGAATGGTATTATTGCGGATTTATTTATTGATTATTGTTTATCAGAAGAAGCGGGTCACATTTTAGAGAAGGTTTCGTTTGGCGTACCAACGATGTTTGCGAAGAATGAGCAAGAAATAGAAGGACAGCCGGTTAGAAGAACAAACAAAAATATATCAAATAGCGGAATAATCGAGATATGGAATAGACAGCGTCTCTCTCAGAAGTGAGAAAAGGAGACGAAAATATATGTTTAAATGGCTTAAGCCAGCACCTGCAATTGAGAGATTGCCAGCGGATATGATTGATCGAGTATACAAATTATTACGTATTCGTGTATTAATGGGAATTTCAGTTGGGTATGCTGCTTATTATTTAGTTCGTAGTAACTTTACGTTATCAAGTACGTATTTAGTACAAGAATATGGATTTAGTACAGCTGAAATTGGACTACTAGGTTCAATCATGGCAATTGTTTATGGATTTAGTAAGTTCTTTATGGGGAATTTATCAGATAAAGCTTTCGCCCAGCGCTTTATCGCAGTCGGTTTATTCTTATCAGGGCTTGTAAATATTTGTTTCGGTTTTGCATCATCCTTTGGAATGATTGTTACATTACTTGTTCTAAATGGTATTGTACAAGGTATGGGAGCACCACCTTGTAGTATCGTTATGACGAAATGGTTCTCGAAGAAAGAACGTGGTACGAAAACAGGTATTTGGAATATTTCACATAACGTTGGCGGAATGCTTGTGCCACCACTTGTCGGAATTGGTGTAGCTATTTTTGGTGAAAACCATTGGCAAGGCGGCGTGTTTATTTTCCCAGCGATTATCGCAATGGTAATTTCAGTTCTTGTTTGGATTAATGCGAAGGATACACCAGAATCAGAAGGTCTTCCTCCAATTGATGAGTATCGTAATGACTATGAAAATCTTGAAAAAGCAGATCATGCTAACAAGATGTCACCAAAAGAAATTTTAATGAAATATGTAGTGAAAAATAAATTTGTTTGGTTCTTATGTATTGCGAATGCATTTGTGTATTTAATTCGCTTCGGTGTTATTAACTGGGTTCCACTTTATTTAACGACAGTTAAAGGTTTCTCAAAAAATGAAGCACATGCGGCATACGCAATCTTTGAAGGTATGGCAATTCCAAGTTCATTAATTGTGGGTCTTTTAAGTGATAAATTATTTAAAGGAAAACGTATGCCATTATGTATCATTAGTATGGTCGGAGTTGTTATTGGTACGTTTGTATATTGGCAAGCAACTAGCATACTTGTTGTAAGTATTGCAGTTTCTATTATCGGTTGTTTAATTTATGTACCACAGTTCTTAATTGGTTTAAGTGCGATGGAATTAGTACCGAAATTTGCAGTAGGTACGACAGTTGGTATGTGTGGTCTATTCGGTTATGTAGGCGGAAGTCTTGTAGCAAACGCAGCAATTGGTGTTATTGTTGATCGTTCTGGCTGGGACGGTTGCTTCATCTTACTATTAACAGGTGCAATTTTATCAACAGTCTTCTTGTTCATCGTTCAACGTGGACATGAGAGCAAAGGCCCTAAAGCGGCGTAATATTTTATTTAAAAAGCTATCCAATCACCATTTTGGATGGCTTTTCTTATATTCATATAATCTTTCCTTAAATCTATCTTAAAAGACAAGATGTCATATTTCTAATCATTGGAATTTTTGTTACAATATAAATGGATGTGTAAAACTTTGTAAAAAGAATGTAATAATATGTAATTTGTTTTCAGAAAGTTTTATACAATTCGGGTGTCTATTAAACTATAAGATATAAAAAGGAGAGAGAATATGGTACCAAATACGGTTCGTACTCCAAACAAGAAGAAGAAATGGATTATTATCGGGGTTATTGCACTAATTGTTATTGTAGCGGCAGTTAATATTTTTTTAATGCAAGGGAAGAAAAAAGGTGCAGCAACATCTGCTGATGCTGTGAGCTTTGAGAAGGTAACGGAGCGAAAGCTTAATAATACGAAATTAATTTCTGGCCAGGTGAAGCCTGGGAATATTGAAAGTTTCTATGCGGATCCGACTAAAGGAAAAGTGAAAGATATTGCAGTGAAAGAAGGACAAGAGGTAGAGAAAGGTACGAAGTTATTCTCTTATGATAATGAAGAGATTAATTTGCAAATGAAGCAAGCTGAGCTTGATCAGAAGATGGCAGATATGCGTTATGATCAAGGAAAGAAGAAAATTGATTCGTTGAAGAAAGAAATTAAGAAGGCAAAGGATAGCGGAGCTGGGAAAGAAGTAACGGATCCGATGGACGAGCAAGTAAGTGAGTTAGAGATGGCGCAAAAGACAACTGATCTTGAGAAAGAAAAAGGGAAGTTGCAGAAAGAAGAGTTAAGTAAAAAGCAGAAAGAGCTTACGATTTATAGTAATTTTACTGGTGTCGTTCAAAAGTTAGATAAAGATGCGGCGCAAAGTTCATCTCAAGCGTTAGGTGGTCAAGGGAAAGCATTTTTACAAGTGGCGTCTAAAGATCCATTCCAAGTTCAAGGGACGTTAACTGAGCTTCAAAAGTCACAAATTCAACCAGATCAAACATTTACTGTAACTGCGAAAGCGAATAATAAGAAGAAGTGGACAGGTAAAATTACAGAGGTAAGTGAATTCCCAACGAGTGCAGAGATGGCTCAAGCTGGTGGTATGGGTGAAGCGACTCAAAATATGTCCCAATATACATATAAAGCAAGTCTTGATAGTCAAGATGGTTTATCTCCGGGTTATCACGTTTCATTGCAAGTAAATTTAGAGAATAAGACGATGATTGCTGTTCCAACTAAGAGCATTGTAGAAAAAGGCGATGATGCATTTGTTTATGTTGAGGATAAAGGAAAGCTTCGTAAACAAAATGTGAAAAAAGGTTCTACTGATGGAGACTG
The DNA here is from genome assembly GCF_019091205.1 of Bacillus sp. GbtcB14. Taxonomy (NCBI): domain Bacteria; kingdom Bacillati; phylum Bacillota; class Bacilli; order Caryophanales; family Bacillaceae; genus Bacillus; species Bacillus sp. GbtcB14. Next base: position 343,824 of record NZ_JAGXJT010000004.1, on the reverse strand, counting down.
GACAGAAATTACTGAAGGCGCAACAGTGGGGCAAAAGGTGGTTAAAAATCCTTCCGATAACGTGTATGACGGAATGGAAGTGAAAGAGAAATGATTACGTTAAATAATATTTCTAAAACGTATTATCAAGGGAAGTTGGCAGTACCAATCTTACATGATATTAGTATAACGATTCAAAGTGGTGAATTCGTTTCGATTATGGGACCGTCTGGTTCTGGTAAATCAACGCTTATGAATATTATCGGTTGTTTAGATCGTCCAACAGAAGGCGAATATATGCTGAATGATGTGAATATCTTAACAGCAGATGAGTCAAAGCTTGCTTTAATTCGTAATGAATATATTGGCTTTGTGTTTCAGCACTTTAATTTGCTTCCGCGTCTTTCGGCAGTCGAAAACGTTGAACTTCCGCTCGTATACGGTGGTGTGAAGAAAGCAGAGCGTCGTCAAAGGGCTCTAGAAGCACTTGGTAAAGTCGGTTTGTCAGATAGGGTTCACCATTTGCCGAATGAATTATCAGGTGGACAGAAGCAGCGTGTAGCGATTGCAAGATCGATTGCAAATAATCCAACGTTCATTATGGCCGATGAGCCAACTGGTGCGCTTGATACGAAGTCTGGTGAGCAAGTTATGGATATTTTCACGAAGCTAAATGCAGAAGGTACAACGATTGTTATGGTTACGCATGAAGAGGAAGTAGCAGCGTATTCTTCCCGCCGCATTGTACTGCGAGACGGGAAAATTACAGAAGATAGAAGGTGTGCGGTATGAGTTTACTAGATAGTATAAAAATCGCCCTATCTTCTATTTTAGCTCATAAACTGCGTTCAGCTCTTACGATGCTCGGCATTATTATCGGCGTTGGTTCTATTATTACTGTCGTTGCAATTGGGCAAGGCGGAGAGGCTGCACTGAAATCCCAATTTGTTGGATCAGGTAATCAAACGGTACCGATTCATTATAGTGCCGATATGAATGATCCCTTTGGTATGGCGATGGTAGAAGCACCGAAGATAACTGAAGAAGATATTTTTGAAATTAAAAAAATCCCAGAAATCGCACATGTTGTAACAACAAATTCAAGTATGGAACCACTTGATATTGAAGATAAAATAGAAATGGTGAGTATTACTGGATTAGACAGTGAGTATTTTTCAGTAAATAAAGTAAAGTTGTTAAAGGGACGTTCTTTACAAGAATCAGATGTGGATCAAGGTAATAATGTTGTCATGATTAGTAAACAAATGGAAGAAAAGGTGTTTAAGGATGCCAATCCAGTCGGCAAAATTATTGAAATGAAAGGTCAACCGATGCAAATTATTGGTGTCTACAAATCAGATAACGAATTTATGGGAATGGGACCATCAGAGGCACTAGTTCCAATTTCATTATGGCCGACACTGTATGGGAAAGATGAAATTCAAAATATTTCTGTTCAAGCAAAAAATGTAGATAATCTAGAAAAAGCCGGTAAAAAAGCTGCAGATGTTTTAAACAGCCGTAAACCGAGTGATGCAACTGGTAAATACGAAGTTATGAATTTAAAAGAAATTCAAGAAGGTATTTCAAAAATGACAGGTATTATGACTATGATCATCGGCGGTATCGCTGGTATTTCACTAGTCGTTGGCGGTATTGGTGTTATGAACATCATGCTCGTATCTGTAACGGAGCGTACGCGTGAAATTGGGGTACGTAAAGCGCTTGGTGCAACACGTAGTAAAATTTTATTACAGTTTTTAATTGAAGCAGTTATGTTAACGCTTCTAGGTGGTTTGATCGGAATTGGTCTTGGATATGGCGGAGCATATATCGTTTCTACATTCGCAAAATGGCCACCGCTCGTTTCATGGGAAGTTGTCGTTGGAGGCGTACTATTTTCTATGACACTTGGTATTATTTTCGGATTAATTCCAGCGAATAAAGCTGCAAAATTAGATCCAATTGAAGCATTACGTTATGAATAAGTTAGTAGTGTAGTAGAGAGGGGGCTCTCTACTACATACTACCGTTCTAGTGGGCGGTTCGTAGCCTCTATGTGAGGAAGTGAACCGCCCGTTAGAACGGGTTATATAAATAGAAGGAGGTGTTATAATGGAGGCGAATTTGAATACACAAAAAGCTGGCGGAGAGAAGCCATCATTGTTTGGAATGGTTACTTCTCCTGGTTTACAGTTTGAGAGAATGAAGATGAGCGAAAAAGTTTGGGGTATGTTCTTCTTAATGGCGTTATTCCAAGGGCTGTTAAGTGCTTTTACTACATACGTTACGAATACGTCCCCTGAAATGGTTAAAATAAAAAAAGAACTAGGTGAATTTGCAGGACAGAGTTCACTGACATCCGATGTTATTTATGGCATTGTGTCGGGTACTATAGGTGGTATGCTGGCAACATTCGTTGTTGCAGCTATTTATAAAGTGTTTATGATGTTCTATGGGAATGATACCCCTTATAAAAAATTAGTAACAATTATTGTATATACGAACGTTGTTGTTATTATTGGTGGATTTATTAATGGTGTTATAGCTTTAATTTTAGGTGTTGCACCAACTGCATATACAAGCTTAGGACCACTATTTGAGGAAGGCTCAGTTGCTTATGGAATAGGGAGTTCGATTGAAGTATTCTATTTATGGAATATCGTTTTAATTTGGTTAGGACTGCAAATTACAGCGGGAGTAAGTAAAGTGAAAGCAGCTATTCCAATTATCGTTTTATTCATCATTAAAGCGTTATTCTTAGCAGCGATTGTTATGTTAATTGCGGCATTTTTACCAAATATGCCAGTATAAATAAGGGGGCGTTATAATGGAAACAAATATTAATACGCAAGATGTAGGTGCGAAGAAGCCATCATTATTAGGGATGATTACTTCTCCAGGTGAACAGTTTGAGAGAATGAAGAACAGTAATGCGGTTTGGGGTGCATTTTGGATACTTTCTTTATTATCAGGGATTACTGGAGGTCTTAGTACTTATGTATATTCTTTAACACCTGAATCAATTAAGCTCAATCAAGAATTAGGGGTTAATGTTACACCTGTGATGACTTTTGGTGCTGGCTTTGTATTTGGTATTATCGGTATGATAATAGGTTTCTTTATTAGCGCAGCAGTATACAAAGTGTTAATGATGTTAATGAGCAATGATACTTCTTATAAGAAATTATTAACAATTACTGTATATTCAAGCATTATTTCATTACTTGGCTTATTAATAAATACGGTTTTAGCGCTTATTCTAGGTGGTTCAGGGAAAGAGTTTTACACTGGTTTAGGCCCGATTTTCACTTCAAGCGGCGGTGCTGTAAAGGGTATTGCAAATAGCATTGAAGTATTTACAATTTGGGGATTTGTAATCACGTGGTTAGGTCTTCAAATTACAGCTGGTTTAAGCAAAAAGAAAGCAACGATCCTTATGGTGGTATTCTTTATCTTAACTATTGGATTTGGCGCAGTAAAAGGCATGTTCCAATAATAGTTGTACTTTAAGTCACTATAAAGAAATGCAGCAATTATAAACGTAATTGCTGCATTTTTGTTATAAGGAGTAGATACATATGTTTAAGAAATTATTAGCAAATTTTTTGTTTATGTTAGTTGTATTATTGTTAGCGGTAGAATATATGCCGAATAAGAACCCTTATATATTTGTTGGTGTTATAAGTTGTATTTTAGCTACAGGTCTATATGCAATCGATAGATCCTTCAAACGTATGACTACAGAATAGTATAAATCGAAAATTTATAAACAAGAGGTTCCTTCTTATGTATAGAAGGAATCTTTTTTATTTTTACCCATACTTCAAATACCACCGTTGAAATTTCAAATTCTACTTCATGTAATTTCAAATTTCGGCGGTAGTATTTGAAATTACTCACAGTGAAATCGCTTCTTTATTTTTATATTGTGGAGGTACCGGCGGAATAACAAAGAGGTATACCTTTTAGAAGTGGGTACTGTGTGAAACCAGCAACTTTTAAAGAGGCAGTTGTTTTGTATGAAGGAATGATTGTAAATCAAATAAAGAAGCTAGGTATTTATCAAGATCATGAAGAGTATTATCAATGTGGTTTAATTGGTCTTTGGTATGCGTATGAAAGATTTGATGCGGAGAAAGGAAGTTTTCCTGCATATGCAGTAATAACTGTGCGTGGTTATATATTAGAAAGATTGAAGAAAGAGTTTGCAGTGCAAGAAAAGTGTGTATGTGTAGGAGAGTATGAGGATATCTTCCATTTTGAAGATATTGAAATGAGAGCGAAGGATTTTATGAGTGTATTAGATGAGAAGGAGAAGTACATTGTTTTTGAACGATTTTTTGTAGGGAAAACGATGGGAGAAATCGCTAGCGAGATGGAAATGACCTATTATCAAGTGAGATGGATGTATCGGCAAGCGCTTGAGAAAATGCGAAATAGCTTAAGAGGATAAATAGGATTATAAGAATGGAAGGCAAGAGATATTGCTTTCCATTCTACTTATTATGCTAAGGTAGTAAATGTGATAAGAGGTTTTTAAATTGTAGTGAATCTTGCATGTTCATACGTGATAATACGTATCCAGCTTTTAATAATTGCTGTCTTAACTTATGGGGACTGATATGTATTGTTGTAGTAGTGCCATTTGAAAAATGAATGTTAGCTTTTTTACTCTTTTTGAAAAATTCTATGTCATCTATATGGTTATAAAATAGCCATATACAGTTTGGAGAAGAAGGAGACTCTGTCGGGAAAGCGCAAATATATTCTCGATGATTAATCGGAATTGGGACATTTTGTTTAAATTTAAAGTTTGTTTGGACGGCATTACGTCTGCCTTGATAAGTAGAGTGAACATTGGTTAGACAAGATTGCTTTATGAGTTGGAGAGCAGTTTGACAGGAGTAAAGATGGTTCCCGCTACTGTCGATAATTTTGGTGCAATAATAAGGGTGCTTGTATGGTTCTAGCATCATTGTAGAATTAGAAATAATAATATCATTTTCTGCATTCATAAATTTGATTCCCCCTTTATAAATGATAATAATTCTAAATATAATTATATACGAATTAAGTAAATTAATTGTTAATATTCTATTTCATATTGTAAATTTTGGCTATTCGTTTACAATCAATAGATGATAGTCTTTCTAATTTGCATCGCTTGTACATATATATGAAAATAGAAAAGAGTAGGCGGTGAGATAGTATGAAGAAAAAGTATATTATTATGGCTCTAGTTGTTGTTCTTCTAGTATATTTAGCGAATAGTAATCCGAGTAAAGGTGAATATACGGACTGGGCAGCAAAGCAGTTTATGAAACGTAATGATGTAAGTAAGAAGTTAGACGAAGTTCAAAAGGAAAATGAAGAGGGTCTCCTTGGCGATTTAGCATCGGCTGGTAAGAAGTTGGCGAAAAAATATGTTGAGCCACAAGTTGGATTATTAATCGAGAATTATACAAAGCGAAATGATTATATTTTCTTCTCAACATATACGACCGAGTTTGATATAGGCGGAGAACACTATAAATATGTATGCGTCGGTTTTTCAAAAATCTTTATTCCGATCGAAATGCCGAAGAAAAAAGACGAATCTGCAAAATGATGCAGATTCGTCTTTTTGTTTATCTCCACTGATTTAGAGGTTAATGGGAACTTCAGATACATTCCTTTCTACGAGACGGGCTCCTTTTTTTCGAGTATTATCATGAATTGATGAAAATACAGATGAGGCAAGGATGGTATCCATTACTTGATTTACGACTTGTGCATCGACGGGTGTGATAGGTTTTTCGATAGAAAAAACAACTGTTTTTCCATCTTCTTTCGCGAAAATTAATTCTAGTACTTGCATGCTTTATTTCCTCCTTTTTATTTATCCAGCTGTTGGTGTTGGCTAATAATTAGTGGGGACGAACACCCCCACTAATTAAAGTTTCATCTTATAGGCTAGAAAGATCTGATGTGCTAACAAGTTGTACAGCGTGAAGAGGCGATGCTTGTAAGGACGCAAGGGCACGTGCTACGTTTTGTACCTTCTCTAAGTTTGCGTTTGTTTTTACGCGCTTAAATTGTTTATTCTTAAAAACTGTTTTTCCGTTCTTATCTAATCCATTGTTTAAGACAAGACGTAAGGTTAAGTCCGTTACGATTGTTTCGACTGCCATGTTTATCACCCCCTTTCACTATATAAATAGGGTGCAAATGTCATGTTTTGGCGTGAAATTTATTCTTTTTTTTGGTACGCTTAAAAGACTAAGAGAGGGGTTTCGGAAGAATGAATCGTAAATGGTTATTTTGGATTCCTGTTTTACTATGGATGGGATTGATTTTCTATTCCTCGGCACAACCATATAAAAAGCAGGATATGCGTTCGGATATTGAACAATATGTAAATGTGGAGTTTGTGAAAGAGCATTTCTCATGGGTATCTATCGATTATGGCGGTGGTACACCTGTTAGCATTGCAAATAAAGGTGTAGGCGGATTTGTTGAGTTTTTCCTTCGTAAAGGTGCGCATTTTATGGTGTTCTTTATGCTCGGTTCATTGACGTATTATGCTTTTCATCGATCAGGTTATTCGAGAAAGCGGTGTTTTATATATGCCCTTCTTTTCGTCGCGGGATATGCAACATTTGATGAAATTCATCAATGGTTTACGGGAGACCGTACACCGATGTGGCAAGATTCATTACTGGATACGTGCGGCGGATTAACAGGAATTATAATAAGCAATTGGTTTTGGAATAGAAAAAGGAGCTAATCTTTTGAGATTAGCTCCTTTTGTTTACCCCGCATTAACGGGCAGTAAGACCCCCACCTCAAAATTCAGCGAAAGCACAGAAGTTAGGTGGGGGACAACTGCCCGTAAAAGCCTGATTGGTGGGGGCTAATAATCAGTGGGGGATGAACAAAACCCCCACTGATTAAAGTTTCACTTTATACACCAAGTAATTCTTTTAGTTCATCTGTAGATAGTTCAGTCATCCAACTATCGGTTGTGATGACGGCGTTGTTTAAGGATTGTTTTCTTTCTAACATTTCATCAATTTTCTCTTCGAGTGTCCCCGTGGTAATCAGTTTATGAACGTGAACGAAGCGTTTTTGACCAATACGATATGCGCGGTCTGTTGCTTGGTTTTCTACAGCTGGATTCCACCAACGGTCGTAGTGAATGACATGGTTGGCAGCGGTTAAGTTTAAGCCAGTTCCACCTGCTTTTAACGATAAGATGAAAATGTCATACGTTCCGTTTTGGAACTGCTCGATCATTTTGTCACGTTCTTTCTTCGGTACACTACCGTTTAAGAAGAGGACGCGCTGACCGAAATGTTCTTCTAACACATTTTTTAGCATGTTCCCCATACCGATGTATTGTGTGAAGATTAAACAACTTTCATTTTGGTCTTTTATATTTTCAATTAGTTCCATTAGTGTGCTCGTTTTCATGGAACGTTCGATGATGTCTTTCGGTTCTGTTTCTTTTAAATAAAGAGCGGGGTGATTACAAATTTGTTTGAGCTTGTTCAGCATTAGTAATATAAATCCGCGTCTTTCAATCCCGCTTAATCCTTCGACATTTTGTAATGTATCTTGAACAAGTTGTTCATATAAGGAAGCTTGTTCGCCGGTAAGTGGGCAGTAAGCTTTCTGTTCTTGTTTATCAGGTAAGTTTAATGCGACGGTTTGATCTTTCTTCGTACGACGCAGTAAAAATGGTGAGATAAAACGTTGAACTTGTTGGATTTTTCCTTCGTCACGGTCTTTTTCAATCGGTGAGACGAAGCGGCGCTGGAATTGTCCTAAGCTGCCGAGATATCCATGATTGATGAAGTCGAAAATAGACCAAAGCTCGGCAAGTCGGTTTTCCATCGGTGTCCCGGTTAAAGCGATTTTGTGATTTGCTGGCAAGTTTCGTACTGCTTTCGACTGTTTCGTATGTGGGTTTTTAATATTTTGTGCTTCATCCAAAATAACAGCATCCCAGCATAACGTACTAAGTTCTTCTTCATCAAGCTGAGCTAATGCATAAGATGTTAATACAACATCTGCTGATTGAAGGAATTCTTTAAATGATTCACCTTTCGCTCGATTACTTCCATAATGTAACTGAACACGTAAATTTGGTGCGAAACGCTCAAATTCTTTTTGCCAATTTCCAAGAACAGATGTCGGTGCCACGATTAAAGCAGGGCCTGTTTGAAGATTGTTCTCTTTTATATATAGTAAGTAAGTGATCGTTTGAATACTTTTTCCAAGTCCCATGTCGTCAGCTAATAATGCTCCGAATCCAAGCGTTCTTAAATATAATAACCACTCAATGCCGTGTTGCTGATACGGACGGAGTGTTGCGTTTAGTGCAGAAGGAACATCTACTTTTGGAATATCACCAATGTGCAATAATTTTTGGAATAGCTCTTCATAATATCCATCTAGCTCGATTTCAATATCGGTAAAGGGACTATCTTCTTCTACAATTTCTGTTTCAGCAGTGTTTGATAAATGTTGCTGAAGGACATCTTTCATTTCGAGTCCATATTTATCGGCACGGTTCATTAGTTTTCGTACTTCTTCAATAAAGGCTGGATCTAGTCTCATCCATTGACCATTTATATTGAATAAACGCTTGTTTTGTTCAACGAGTTCGAAAAATTCGCTTTCGGATAAATCAATGCCGTTCGTTGAAATGCGCCAGTCGAAATTAACGAGCGTATTCATGCCGAAGAAAGATTGCGTTTGTGTGGCATTTTGCTTCAGCTGCACACGTAATTTAGGTTTTGTTGCTTTTAAATTTTGCCACCATGATGGTAATAAAATCGTAATACCTGCGGCGAGTAATTCGTTACTTGCTTCCGTTAAGAAGTTCCACGCTTCTGTTTCAAAGAGTTCACTTCGGAACGTCGCGTCTTCTTTTAACCACGGTACGAGCTTACTGAATCCTTCTTGTGTTTCAAGAATACGTTCTTCATAATCGTGCCATCGTTTTGGCAAAGAATCGATACTCTCATATACATATATGCGATGTGCGCCGCGCTTTGGTGTAACAATTGTCTCTAGCTTCCACATTTCAAATTCTTCTTGTGGCTCTTGTAGTCGTAGTCCGATTGTAAAGGGAAGGTCATCTTCAATGTAACCAATTTTACGAAGCCAATCTTCTTCATGTAGTGCTGCATCCAATTGTCTTTTCGTAAAGTCGTAGTGTTCATAAAGTCTCTTGGCATCTTCCCATCCATCATTTGAACGGTTATCTTGTAATATGCTTTCATTTACCGCGGCCGAGAAAAGAGATGCCAATGTGTCATCTTCGATTAGGGTATTTTGAACTTTCCAAGATGGTTGCTGAGACCAACGTTCCATATCAGGTACGAAGCTACCGCTGATGAAGGCATCCCATAATTCGCTTGCATCTTTCGTAAGTGCTGTAATAGGACCGTTCATTTGAATATGGGCAAAGGAGTTCATCGGTTTATTCGCGATGTATTCAAATGCTTGTGCGTTTGTTAGCATAACACCTTGTTTTCCTTCAAAGGTCGCTTCTTTTAGAAACGTGCCGTAGAAAGAAGTGGCGTGCCATGTAAATGCATTTCGTTTCCAACTTGTTACGGATAATGGAGTACCGCTGTCATCTTCTCCCCAAAGGAACCAACCTTGACTAACGTGCTGGAGCCTAATTGTTACTTCAGTTTGATTGATCATCGATTAATTTTCCTTTCCGTAATTCCTCTTGTAGTGCACGCAAACGTGAATGTAAGTTTGCGATGTGAATAATGAAGGCATCCCATTCATCAGTGCGCTTCAATCGTTTATATAATGTACGTAATTTCTTTAAGTAACGAACTGCACGTCTATATGATTTGCGGTTTCGCTCTTCAATGGCCTCGGTAGCAGCCAGGTGATAAAGAGGAAGGGCTGCTTCTGGTGCTTCCTTTTCAATATCTTTCAGCGGCTCTTTCAAAAGTTCAATTGCTTCAAACCCATGTAAGAGCTGAAGTTCTGCCCATGTACGATATTGCTTTTTCGCGAGTACGTATTGCTCATAGTTTGCGAAACTATATGGTAATAGCTCTTGCAAAATCATTTCGAGTCCTGCTTGTTCATTTGTATGAGTTGCATACGTTTCATACATGATGACAAATAAGCGAACGATATCTTTTATGAAAATCGTATTTTCATGCTCATGTATCGTTTTCTTCACTTGTTTATACGTAAAGGAAAGCCAGTTTTTCGCACGATCCCATTGCATTGTATTTAATAGCTCTTCTAACCAATAGAAGTACAGACTTACAACAGAAGCAGGCTGTTTCTTTAGTAAGTCCATCGCTAATAGGTCTTCGTCATTTAAAAAGAGTAGATGAGAAGATGCTAATGCTTTGGAAAGTGGGTTGATTTTCGTATCGATTCGCTTTTCTTCTTCTTGTAGTTGCTCTTTATTGTGTAAGAGTTCACTCCATATGTGACGATAAATAAAAAATCTTTCTTGTGTATAGGCGTCGGTGGAGAAGAATACTTCGTGAACGAGACGAGCTGTTTCTTGCAAAATTGCTTCAGACTCTGAAGGAATCGCTTCTGATTGTAAGTCCCGGACGATGGATTCCACTTTATCTACAAATAAGCGAACGACGTTAACAGGCTGGTGATAAGAATACGTTTTATTTGCTTCGAAGTCCTGAATTTCTTCTAATAATTTTTGAAAGCAATAAAGCGCTGCGTGTAGCCTGAACAACTCATGTATCGCAACGATACGCGGGGCTTTCCGCTCGAGTTTCGTATAGAAGTCTGTAAAAATACTCATAAGAAAATACATTTGTTTATAAGTAAGCCGAGCTTGTTCTTTTTTAAATGAATCATATTCGTTATCAAAATATGATTGCCAACTTTTATAATCCGTTTCTTCAAAAGCTGATGATTGCAATACTTGTCTTGCAGTTCGAATAGGAGGAAGGGAAGGTTTCGTATTATTTTTAAATAAAGTTAATACATCTCCTACTTGACCGAAACTAGATGCTGCAGATAGTAACACAGCGAGCATATGCTCACATTGCGTTGGTGCAAAGCAATCGCAATAGCTTTCAGCGACGTTACGAATTGGGATATGGACGCTATATACGCTGCCTGCAGCATCTACAGTTCCTGATAGCGTATAACCATCAAAGTCAACGTTGTAGACAACACCACTACGATATAGGTGCCGAGCTGTAGCGACATGTTCCTGATCAGCTGTTTGCTGTGGATCTAGTCCTTGAACGAACTCATTCGCAATCATCATAATTTCATCTTTCGTAATTGAGTGTTGCAGCATAATATTCCTCCGTACACATATTTCTTTCCTTTACCATTATAAACAAAAAATGCTCAAAACAGAAAAAATGAAATTTGGATTACATAAATTGAAAATCATGGTAATATATATAATGTTAATTTTGTATATTGCTATATATGTATAGGAGGAGAAATGGTTTGTCAGATTTACAGACGAAGTTAGGTAGTGGAATGAATAAGTTACAAGAAGGAATTGAGCAAGGGAAGATGAAGTTACAAGTTGCGCAGGAAATCGCTCAATTGAAAAAAGAAATGCAAGTGCAAATGCAGAAAAAGGCAGAGGTTCTATTAGAGGTTGGACAACGGGTCTACGTTCAATTAAGAGGAAATAGAGTAGATGAAGTGAGCCTAAAAGAAATGATTGCTCCAGTTCAAGAATTTGATGTAGCTATTTATCAAGCAAGAAAACGCATTGTTGAACTGCAAAAGCAACAAGGCGAGAAAGCTACATGTGAATGTGGTGGACCTTTATCAATAAATGATAAGTTTTGTGGTTCGTGTGGAAAGCCTAATCCGATGTTAGCGATAGAAAATGAAGGTGAAACGACGAATTGTATTTCATGTAATGAACATATTGAACGAAACTCTACTTACTGTCCAGTTTGTGGAATTAAGCAAAGTGGGGAGTGAATTAGATGTATTGTCGCACGTGCGGAAAGCAACACGGTGAAGAAGTAAATTATTGCCCTAATGAAGGAAGTATGGAGATTGCAGGAGCTATAGATGTAGTAACGTTAGAACAAGATACTGCAAAATACTGCAAAGGTTGTGGCAGTGAAAATGCTCAGCAAAATTTATATTGCCAAAAGTGCGGGCATTCTTTATTTATTGTGAAGAAAAAAGAACAATCTATTAAATTACCTGCAATGGACGGTACTCCTGAAGTTAAATTTACAGCAGATAAAGCCGTTTTAAAAACAGGTTTTATTGGTGGAGCTGTTGCAAGTATTCTAATGTTAATTGCTGGTTGGATTGGTAGTTTATTATTTGCTTCTATATTAAGTGAGATGTTTAGTAAATTTGCGAAACAATTAGAAATGCTCCCAAACTTTTATTCGAGCGCAACTTCTACGCTGCTAAGCTATCATTTACTTGGTTTTACAGCTAGTGACGATAGTGGATTGATATTATCATTATTTTGGCATACTCCATTTACATTACTATTAATTATTCCATTTATTATTTTCGCTGGTACAGGAATTTGGTTAGGGAAGCAGCGTGTTGCAAAAACGATTAAGGATCAAATCTTTATAGCAGCAACAGTTGGTATTATTTATGGCGTCTTTTTATTCATTATAAGTTTTATAGCATCACAATCTTTTGCAATTCCATTCTCAGAAGCAGGTAAGATTACGGTTGGTTACTCAGCAATTAAGAGCTTTTTAAGTGGCTTCGTATACGGGACATTATTTACTTTAATAGGATTTATTGCTCATACAAGCAAAAACAATATGGCAGCAGCATTTCAAGAGTTAATGCCATATGGAGCGTCTGTTTATTACGGTGTTTCAGCTATGATAAAAGGACTTTTAGTAACAGCGGTAGCAGTTTGTATTATGGCGTTAGTAAGTAAGGAAGACGGTATTGAACCATTAAAAGAAATAACAACTTTAAAATCTGAAAGTACATTATTAGCATTAGAGTTAACACCTCAATTATGGAGTATGGCTCATTTTGCTCCGTTAGAAGTATCAAGTCCAGCACTTAGTAAGGAATTTACTGGAATTGGTAAGAAATCAAAATCATCTGAGAGCACATTATCGTTTTCATTTATATCAGGCATTTCTGTAAATGGCGTAAAGGTTAGAGATATAATGATTTCAAAAGGAGCAAGTCAGGAAAGCCTTGCTGAATTTGATGAAGTGAATAACGTATTCCATTACGGTTTATTACTGCTTATTATTCCATTGTTCCTTATGTTTAGAGCGGGAAGAAAGTTAGCTGAATTACCGACTGCTAATATATATATTACATTAGCAGTATGCAGTGGCTCTTACACAATTATGATGGTCGTAATGAATATGATTTCTAAGTTCAAAATTGATGTTTCAGGTACTGTAACAAATTTGTTTGGAACAAGTGGAACGGTATTATCTATGCAAAATTCATTTGTATATTTAACTTTGTTTAGTTTTATTGTGACATATGTAGCAGCATTTGTTGGAATGAAGTTAGCTAAAAAATAGGAGGAGAGCATGTTGAAGTTTTGTGGAACATGTAAAAAGAACGTTGCAGACCATTTGAACTTTTGTCCCGAGTGTGGGAGTAAAGTAGAAGTAATCGTCGATAACACTGGCGCTTCATATACAGAAGTGCAAAGTGAGACCAAACCAGTCAAAAGTAAGAAAAATTTATTTTTAATCATTGGTTTAGCCATCATTGCTATTTTATTATTTGGGGTATATAAATTTGGAGCAAATAAGTTTTCAAAAGAAAAGCAAGTGAATGTAATGATTGAAGCATTCCAAAAGAAAGATATTAATGCAATTGATGAGTTTGTGAAAGTAGATGATCCAAGTTTAAAAATCAAAACAGAAGATATTAAGGCGTACATGCGTTATCTAAAAGAGAATCCGTCGTACAACAAAGAATTACTTTCGTATTTACAGAAAGAGACAGTAAATCAAAAATTAACAATAGATAAGGCAACCTTTAAAGATGGTCAAATTATAGAAGACGGGAAAGAATGGTTCTTATATCCGAAGTATAAACTTAACATGAAATCTTATTATATGAATGTAAGCACAACTGCGAAAAATGCTGAAGTATATGTGAATGATAAGAAAGAGACAGAGTTATCAAATGATAAAACTTCAAAAGAAATTGGTCCATATTTCCCTGGTTCTTACGTTGTAAAGGCAAAAGCGAAGACGGAACTAACTGAGTTAGAAACAGAAAAAGAAGTGGACTTGGTAGATGAAAAAGAGGCGAAAGTGGATGTCAAGTTATCTTTAGAAGGAAATTATGTAAGCATTTCTTCTGATGAAAGTGATGCAACTGTATTTGTGAATGGAAAAAAACGTGGAAAATTAAGTTATGGAAGTTATAAGCTTGGTCCTGTATCCACAGATGAAACAGTAGAAGTACATTTAGAGAAAACTACTGATTTTGGTGTGATAAAGTCTGAAAGTGTTAAAGTTGGAGAACAAAGCACGTATTACTTAAAATTCCCGAAAGAAACATCAAGCTCAGCAGTGGGCGACTTTGTAAAAAATCATATTTATGATAATGTACGTGCGATTTCATTAAATGATTTTAGTTTAATTGAAAATAATTATGATAAGAGCGGGAAATCGTATAAGGAAGACCGTGATTATATACAATATTTACATAAAAAAGGAATTACAGAAGACTTATTAACGATGGAAGTTCGTAATGTAGAGCGTCAAAGTGATACGAAATATAAAGTAACGACATATGAAGAGTATCATATTCGTTACGGTGATGGATCTGTGAAGTTCAAAAGCTTTAATAATGACCATATCATTACTGTTAATGGAAATGGAAAGATATTGTACCATTCTCTTGGAGCGAATAATACGCTTAAGTCAGAGGAAGTATCTGGTCCGACTCGCTAATAAAGGAGAGAGGTTGTTCAATATTGTTGAACAGCCTCTTTTTTTGTAGTTTATTTTTCTTGTAAATCTTTGCTAGTAAATCGATATTTCGTGTCGAAGCGTTGATATATTTTTCTCTACTCGTGTTCACGAAGCGAAAATAAAAGGATATCACTTAGCCGAAAAAATCCGGTGAGGTGATATCCTTTTTTACAATTATGAGCGCGTTTCTTTTAATATCGCTTGCACATATGGATCATGTAATATGTGTTCTATAATTGGTAACATGTTTTGTTCGAATGGAATGTCGATAGGAAATGGTTTTTGTGAGCCGGGTTTGATTCCATATTGGACAATTTTGTAATGAGTATTTTCTTCAGAGCTGAGCACAATTAATTTATATCGATTGTCATCGCTAGCGAGTGAAAAGTCAATGGAAGTAGCGTCGTATGTTACTTCATCTTTATATATATACGGCTTTGGTGTACCGATCCAGTCTACTTTTGCTTGTACATTCATGGACATAACCTCCTTATAGTTATTATAAAAAAATAAAAGCCAGCTCTCAACAAAGAGAACTGGCTTTAGCAGTCATTGGTTATTTTAAAATTTTCACTTTAACAGTTTTGCGTCCCCATTTTTGAGCAGCACTATCTGATCCAAGTAGGATGTCGATACGGTTACCTTTAATTGCACCGCCAGTATCTCCAGCGATAGCTTCTCCGTAACCTTCAACCCATACTTTAGATCCTAATGGGATTACTTTCGGGTCAACAGCGATCATTTTCATGTTTGGATTCGCTGTTAAGTCATGACCCATTGCAGTTAATACACGGCCACCGTATGTGCCACCGTTTTCGCTTGGGTGAGCTGTATATGCTGTAGCTACAACTGTTAACTCACGACCACCAGAAGGTGTGCTAGTTTCAGCAGCTTTCACAGCAGGCTTAGCAGCTGGTTTTTCTTGTGCTGCAGGTGTTTGAGCCTTAGCTGGTGCTTCAGCTTTAGCAGGAGCAGTTATTTCTTGTTTCTCAATTACAGGTGCTGTACCTGTTAAGAAAGGAACATGAACATAAGCTGTTTTCCCGTTATATTCAAATTGTAACCACTCATTTTGTACTTGGTTCGTTGTTTCGATTACATCGTCTTTCTTCAACGTTCCAAGAATTTCTGAGTTTGTGTTCGCTTCAGCACGTACGTTTAATACGTTAGCTGTTACGTAGTAGATGCTTTTTGTGAACTCTGCACTTACGAATGCGTCTTTACCGTCTAAAGTAATTTTTGACCATCCGTTCTCTGTATTTTGAACATCTATTTTATTACCGTTTAGTAATTTACCGACAACTTTTGATTCCGTAGTAGGGTTTTCGCGTACGTTTAGTACGTCTGTTGTTACAACAGTTTCTGCATTAGCAGATGATGTGAAAATCCCAAGACCAAAAACTGCTGCTGTTGCTATTCCAATTAATTTTTTCATGATAGCCTCCATTGCGTTTGTTTTCGTGTCCTCATTATAGCAACAGATTTTTTCGGATTTGGGGAAAACACACAATTACAAACCATTCGTAATCAGTCGTTAACATCCTGTAATATAGCAAAAAATATAAGAAAGCGTTTTTCATTCTATATGATTAGTAGGTTTCTACTTATATTCAAAATATTTAATACAACATATTGTTTTCGGCGTAAATAAAAATATTACAGGAGTGTTACATGATGTTTACTAAACAGTTACATTCCTTGAGTATTTTACCGTTTTATGGGTAATATAGTTATATAAACATAAACATTTTGTTTGTGAAACTATAAACACGTGCTATATACTAGCAAAAAAACCGCATAATTGTTACAAACAGAAAGGGTTGCAAGGAAGAAAAATGCCCTTTTTTACATCTGTAACACATCCTTTTTTGGGAAAACACATTCCCATCCGCATTTTTCTCGCACAATTTGACAGCAGTATTTCGATCTTATGGCTCTTGCAGAGTAAAAAGATTATACGGAAGGTAAGGCTGTCCATAAGAATTCTAGTTGGTGAAGGTGAAAATAAGAAAATCACCGTAAAATTATAGTTTTCTATCCGATTTTACATATCGGAATTTATGTTATTTACAAAAGTGAAACCTACGAAGGGGGATTTGATGAGGAAACTGACAAAAACATTCATCGTTTCATTAACATTATGTATTGCATTTACAATTTGGGGGATTATTCCCGAATCTATTATTGGAAAAGGTAGCCTAGGAAATGTAACGACTGCGATTCAAACGGCATTGGTTAGTAAGTTTGGATGGTTCTATATTATTTCTGTTTCTATTATTTTAGGTGTGTCTATCTTTTTAATTGTTTCGAAATACGGTTCTATTCGTTTAGGTAAAGATGATGATGAACCTGATTATAGTTATATGACATGGTTTGCTATGCTATTTAGCGCTGGTATGGGTATCGGTTTAGTTTTCTGGGGCGTTGCTGAACCATTAAACCATTTGTACGCACCTCCATTTGGAGAAGGTGCAACTGAGGAAAGTGCGCGTCTTGCATTACGTTTTTCATTTTTCCATTGGGGATTACATCCGTGGGGACTATATGCATTCGTAGCGCTGTGTATTGCTTACTTTACTTTTAGAAAAGGAAAAGCAAGTACGATTAGTGCGACAGTAGGTCCGTTATTTAAAGGCGGGGAACATGGACGTATTGCTCATTCATTTGATGTGTTAGCTGTTTTCGCAACTGTGTTTGGTGTCGCAACATCATTAGGTCTTGGTGCGAAACAAATTGCTGGTGGTGTTAGTTATTTAACATCTATCCCGAATTCATTGCCGACACAGTTAGTTATTATTGCAATCGTAACCGTTCTTTTCATGTTATCTGCGCAAACAGGTCTTGATAAAGGAATTAAATATTTAAGTAATGCGAATATTATTTTGGCGTTTGCACTTATGATTATTGTATTATTTGCAGGTCCAACAAACTTTATTATGAATTACTTCACTTCAACAATCGGTTCTTATATTCAGGAATTGCCAAGCATGAGCTTCCGTTTAAGCCCATTAGATGAAGGTGGAAACCAATGGATTCAGTCATGGACAATTTTCTATTGGGCATGGTGGATTGCATGGTCACCATTCGTAGGTACGTTTATTGCCCGTGTTTCACGAGGACGTACGATTCGTGAGTTTGTTATCGGTGTGTTACTCGTACCGACTGTAATCGGTGCGCTTTGGTTCTCTGTTTTCGGCGGGACTGGTATTCATATGGAGCTGTTCGGTGATGCACATATCTTTGAAAAAGTGAAAGAGATGGGGACTGAAGTAGGATTGTTCGCTATGTTTGATCAGATGGGAAGCTTTGGATCAGCTTTATCTGTTCTAGCAATTCTTCTTATTTCTACATTCTTTATTACATCCGCAGATTCTGCGACATTTGTTTTAGGGATGTTAACAACACACGGTAGTTTAAATCCGCCGAACCGTATTAAAATGGTTTGGGGTATCGTTTTAGCCGCGCTAGCTTCTATCTTATTATATATTGGTGGATTAGAAGCCCTACAAACGGCAGCTATCATAGCGGCATTCCCATTCGTGTTCGTTATTTTCTTTATGATGGCGGCATTATTTAAAGAGTTACAAAAAGAAGGACGTATGAAGCGTCATTAATAATAGAAGGAAAAGGAGCTGATTATGTATCAGCTCTTTTTTATATAGAAGGAATTTGAACTGCAAGTAAGGGAAATAAAATACTTTACTATATAAGTAGTATGCCTTTTATACGAAGAAAAAACGATGTATTTCGACAATATTCGATATTCTATAAATTCTATTCATATTTTTGACAAAAAATTGTCGGAAATGTGTTGTCACGTTTATGTATATGTGCTATATTATTTCCTGTAAGCGATTTCAAATAGTTTTAAAGCGCATTCAAGGGGGACATCTAGAATAATGAAACGTTACGAAAGAAAGTGGAAGCATATTTGTTTGAAACGTGTGGCACATCGTAGTGTCCAAGAAAGCACGGAACCTAAGACTGAAACGCGCAAAGAACAGCAAGAGAAGCAATTGGTTCTACAAAAATAGCAATCACTTTTTCGTATATAAATGAAGGTCAATCGTTCGTTGGGGGATGGACGTGAAATTACTTTCAGCTAAGGGGTATTGTCTGATATATAATTTATACGGCAATAAATAAGCACAGAGCATACGGCGCTCTGTGCTTATTTTTATTATTTATCTTTTTTGAATCGAACTGTTTTATCCCACCCAATGACTTGTTTCTTGCTCTTTGCACGTAAGTATAAAATTAAGCTACGAATGAATAAGTACGTAAAGAGTTGTGCGTACGTAAAGTACATGATAACACTAATAAAAATGTTAGTTGGTGTAAAGGTTCGTTCCACACTCTGGGCACTAAATAATTGGGAAACATATGTAATATATGCGACATACCACATAAATAGTAGCGGAATGCTATATTGAATTTGGAATATCCCGAGTAACCCAATTACAAACCAAACGTTCGAAATGATTAAGAACAGCCAAAATACAACATACACTAAAACCTGTTGTAAGGAATGGACGAGAAGTTTTCCTTTAAAGAAACTTAGAGAAGAAAACATTTTTTCTAAAATGTACAAGTTCCCTTGGAGCCAACGTGTACGCTGCTTAATAAGAATTTTTAAATGCTCAGGTTCTTGTTCCCATGTAATCGATTCTGGAACGATCGGTAAGAGATAGCCTTTTTGTGTAATTCGTAATGTTAATTCAGCGTCTTCTGCAATTGCATACGGATCATAACCGCCAAGCTCTTCTAATGCAGAGCGGCGAAGAAGCATGTTTGTTCCTGTTAGTGAACCTGTTTGGAATAGTAACCAGCGTCCGGATTGCATAAGGAGCTGGAAGATTTGAAATTCTAACGAAATCATTCGTGTTAGCCAGTTTCTTTTTTCATTTACAGTACGAACGTGACCAACAGCTCCAACAGCATCCTCGGTTGTTTCAGCGTGTTCTACAAGCATTCGCAGTGCATGTGGTTCAGGCTGGTTATCTGCATCATACACACAGAAGTATTCACCATCTGAAATACTAAGACCATAGTTTAATACACGCGATTTCCCTTTCGGTTCCCCCGCTGGAACACGAATGTGACGAATATGTGCATAAGCTTTGTCAAAATCGTCACCAATTTCAGGTGTCTCATCTTGAGAGTTATCGTTTAATAAATAAACAGTTAGTCTGCCTGGATATTCAATCTTCGCCATCGCCTCTAAAGTATCTTTAATAACGACACCTTCATTGTGGGCAGGTATTAAAATATCGACGCTTGGATAATGTTCTAGCGTACGATCTTTTCGTTTACTATTTCGGTGAATTAAGCCTGCGAGTGTTAAGAAAGAATAGTAAACAAGTAAGGCAGAGAATAGAAAGGCTGTAAAGATAAGTATATACTTGATTGAAAATGTGATACTAATCCAAAAAACGAGTACGCAAAACAGAAGGAATAAAAGCAGTATAACGAGTGTCATCATAATAACGTCTTTCCTTTGTTCCCAATTTGCTCGCGTGAAATTTTTATATCTTGAATCGCTTCAGCAGCAAGCCATTTCTCCATTTTTGGCTTTAGACGGTTCATTACAATGTCGGCACCGGCTTCATTTGTGTTTTGTAATAAAATAACGAGCTTATTATTATCGTATTCAGCGGCAAGGTCAAAGTCATCTCTTATCGTTTCAACTAATAATGAAGCTACACGGTCCATAACACTTTCCTTCGTATATTTACTAAAGGAATTGAAATCAAAGTAAATAATAACGCCTGTTTCATTACGACGATTCATTGCAGTGATTAATAATGCTTGTCGTCTTTCGAATTCTTGTCTTGTTAATAATTTTGATTCTCCAATGTATTGTTCTAATATTCTCACACGTTCGGTTAATTCTTTATTTTCATGAATAACCTTCTTTAATAAATGAGTTGAGATATATACGATGAAGAAGTTTGCTGCCATTAGGAAGTGAGTAATAATGTATTCCCATTGTTCTGATGTACTCCATAGGTAAAGCCATGCTTGGTAGAACAGATAGAATACCGAAGTAATGGTTCCTAATATAAAGAGAACAAATGCGGTTTTATCATTCAATAATAGAAATAGTACATTAACAATTACATATATAATTGTGAAAATGAGAGCATGCTCATATTGCGTTACATGTACAGTTGTAAAATAAAATAAAATTTGTAAAATCCACATAGAGAGGACTTTATAGAAGTTATCTTTCACAAAACTTTCCTCCTTAAAGATAATTCATGCAAGGATACTTGTAGTATGCGCAATTATTAAGAAATAGACCGGATGACTAGGTTATTTTGGAGAACAACCACAAGTAGTATTCCTCTTTTGCAAGAAAAAATAAACAGACTTACTAATTATTGTATCATAATGTTTTTATATTTCAGCATGAAGAATTGAATATATACTAAAAAAATAAAGAACATAGTAAAAAGCCCCCTCTTTAGAAAGAGGAGACTTTACATCATTTTATAGGAACATCATACCTGCAACTGCTGCATTTAAGAAGTTCGCTAATGTACCAGCGATAACTGCTTTAATCCCTAACTGTGCAATTTGTTTACGGCGAGTAGGAGCTAACGTTCCAGTTACACCTAATTGAATTGCGATAGAAGAGAAGTTTGCGAATCCACAGATTGCGAATGTTAAAATTAAGTTTGTTTTTGCAGAGAATTCTGCCATGTGTGGTCCTAAGTTTGCATATGCAACGAATTCGTTGATCGCAAGTTTTTGACCGATAAAGCTTGCCGCTTGTATAGCTTCATTTGGAGAAACACCGATTAAGATTGCAAATGGTGATAGTAAGTAGCCGAAGATTAAATCAAGGCTAAGTTTAATATCGAACCAAGAACCAACCCATCCTAATAGACCATTTAATAAAGCGATTAACGCGATGAAGGCCATTAACATTGCTGCTACGTTAATAACAAGTTGCATACCTTCAGATGCACCACGTGCAGCTGCATCGATAACGTTTGCATCTTCACGTTCTGTAGAAAGCTCAACGTTATTATCTACTTTTTCTGTTTCTGGCATAATTAGTTTCGCGATTAATAAACTTGATGGAGCTGCCATAATTGCTGCTGCTAATAAGTGTTCTAACGGAATACCCATTGCTGCATAGCCGACAAGAACTGATCCGGCAACAGCTGTCATACCGCTTACCATAATAGTGAAGAATTCACTATTTGTTAAACGTGCTAAGTAAGGTTTGATTAAGATTGGAGCTTCAGTTTGTCCTAAAAATACAGTTGTTACTGAGTTTAAACTTTCTGCTTTAGAAGTTCCAAGAAGTTTACTTAATGCGCCACCAACGACACTCACAAATCTCTGCATAATACCGAAATGATATAAGATTGCTACTAATGAACTAATAAATACGATTGGAAGTAGTGCTTGAATAAAGAAGACAAATCCCCAAGGGCCTTTTGCGTTGACTAAATCCCCAGCAACGAACTTAATTCCCTCGTAAGAAAAATTAATTAATCCTTGAACACCATCAGCAGCGTATTTTAAACCTGCTTTTCCGGCATCCCATCGTAATACGATAAATGAAAATGACATTTGTAATGCTAGCGCGATTAAAATTGTGCGCCAATTAATAGCTTTGCGGTTGGAAGATAGTAAGAAAGCAATTGCTAATACTCCAATCACGCCGCCAATTCCCCATAAAAGATTCATGCAGTGTATGCTCCTTCCTCATAGTAAAAAAAGTGTATAAACCAGTTGTCTATACTTGTGCGAATATAACATCTTAAGTAACTTATCATAATGGACATCGGAGGTCAAACGTCTAACGAAAAGTTTAAATAAAAAGAAAATTCTTTGAAAAAACACATATAAAATAAATACACATGAAATAGGTTATGTTTTTTATGTAAATATATACATTATGATAACGTTATGGGTTGTTTTTGTAGAATATGGTGTATGAAATGGAAGAATGGATACATTATTATTTTAGAGAGAAGATGGGTAAAAGAGAGTAATGTGTTGAACCTATAACAAAAAAGCCTTCTAGTAATCTAGAAGGCTTTTAAACTATTAATTAAGGTGCTTTCGTGTATCCTAAGAAATGGCTCTTCCAATAAGAGTTACTTAATGAAGCGATTGCTACACCTTTATCTCCAGCTTGGATAAATGATCCGCCCCCAAGGTAAATACCCATATGAGAAGGACCAGCTTTATAAGTGTCTTTGAAGTAAATTAAGTCACCAGGTTGTGGATTTGAAGTTTGTGGTAGGCTACCCCAATATCCCGCAACACTTTGACGGCTAATGTTATGACCAAATTTCTTAAATACGTGGTAAATGTAACCACTGCAGTCAACACCAGTAGCAGAAGTACCGCCCCAAACGTACGGTACACCTTGCATTCCTTTTGCATATGCAAGTATGGAAGAACTGTCACCGCTATTGTTGCCTGTATTATTATTATTATTATTGTTATTGTTTTGGTTGTTATTTTGGTTGTTGTTTTGGTTGTTGTTAGGCTTATTATCTACTGCGCCCCCAACTGGTGTTTTAGAAAGGTAACGTGTTCCAATATAACCAGTTTGACCGTTGTAGTTGATTTTGCTCCATCCAGAGTTTTCAGAGATTACTTGAACTTTCTGTCCTTGTGGAAGTGCGCCTATGATTCTATAATTTGTACCTTCGCCGCTACGTACGTTTAAGGCAGAAGCATTAATGTAGTAGTCACCAATCGCACCTTGATCAGGTTGTTTTGGCTGCTCAGGTTGCTTCGGTTGTTCAGGAGTAGTAGTGCCACCTTTAACGAACTTAACAAACTCGCTGCTAACGAAGCCTGTTTTTCCTTGGTAGTTTACTTTGAACCAACCGTTTTCAGATCCAACTACGTTTAATGTAGTACCATTTAATACGCCACCAATTACACTATGGTAAGCAGCAGGGCCTGTACGAACACGTAGAGATGTTGCGTTAACAACGTAAGTACCGCCAGTTTGAACAGTTACATTATTGTTTTGTTCTGGCTTGTTGTTTTGCTCTTGGTTGTTACCTTGAGTGACGTTTTCGTTAGAACCGCCTTTTGTTACGTAGTCTTTGCTTAAGTAAGCCGTTTGTCCTGCATAATTGATTTTGAACCAATCTTGAACTTCGCCAACAACTTGTACGACTTGTCCTTGTTTAACAGAACCTACAGTTGGATGAGAAGTGCTAGGACCTGTACGAACGCGAAGGGAAGATACATTTACTGTATAGTTTCCGCTTGCTGGTTGAACAGTTGCTCCATTGTTACTATTGTTGTTACTGTTTGTAGAACCCGTATTTGAAGAAGCGCCTGATACAAATTCGCTACTTACATAACCTACTTGTCCATTATGGTTGATTTTCACCCAACCATTTTCTTGGCCAATTACGTTTAATGTTTGTCCTGCATATACACGTCCTGAAACAGAACTAGAAGTGTTAGGAGCAGTACGTACACGTAATACATCAGCAGTAACTTTATTGTTTCCACCTGTTGTACTTACATTAGAATTGCTTGCTCCATTTTTTGATACAAATTCGCCACTAACAAATCCTGTTTGTCCATTAATGTTAATTTTGAACCAACCATTTTCTTCGCCAATCACGTTTAGTGATTGACCGTTATAAACACGCGAGATGATGTCGTGAGAAGTACTTGATCCTGCACGAACATGTAATACGCTAGTGTTTACCGTATAAGATGAGCTGTTTGATGCTGAAGCTTGGACAGTTGTAGCAGCTTTTTGTGTATTTTGTTCAGGGGCAGCTTGAACACTATCAAGTGTAGGTGCTGCTCCTCCTGCTACAGACACTGCCGCAAGACCGGCAAGGTATTTTTTCATAATTTGTCGATTCCTTTCTGTCTGTAATGTAGTGAAGAAATATTTACCAACTGTTAAAAATTCTAAAGAGCATGTCGATTACTGTCAAGACTTATGCGGTAATCTGAATATGACAAAAAGATTACAAAAAAAAATCAAGGCATAAATCTATACCTTGATTTCCATTTAAATACATATATTGAATGCAGAAAGGATAGAAATTATACGTGTTTAAGAAGATGACATATTGGATTGTAACAAGCTTTGAGAAAATGATCTTTGCAGCATTTTTGTGATAGGGCCAACTTGACCATCTTGAATTGTAGTTCCATCAAGGTGAGTCATCGGCAAAATTTCAATCGTCGTTCCTGTAAAGAAACATTCATCTGCTTGATACACATCGCGAATGCTAAACAGTTCTTCTTGTACAGGAATACGAAGGGTTTTCGCTAAAGAAAGGACATATTGACGCATGATGCCATTTAAAATAAGGTGATTGGCTGGATGTGTGTAGAGCGTACCATTTTTTATGAGAAAGAAATTAGAACAGCTTCCCTCAGTTACGGTACCATTTCGTACGAAAAGGGCCTCTTTACAACCTTTGCGTTCAGCTTTCGTAGCAGCTAATACATTGGGTAATAAATTTAATGATTTGATATCACAGCGTAGCCAGCGCGTATCTGGTTCTGATATAGCACGTACACCATATTCAATCCATAACGCAGGTCTTTCTTTCTTCGTAATATAGGCATAGATTGTCGGAGGGACGTCATATGAGAATGTGTGGGTACGAGCTTGTACACCACGAGAGACTTGCAAATAAATCGTTCCATCTTCGTGGAAATTATTATTTTCAATTAGTTTGTAGAGTAGGATAATAAGTTCTGCTTTGGAGAAAGGGAGTGATAATTCTATTTCTTCCATGGAGCGATATAATCTTGTGATATGCGGATCTAATAAGTGAAAGTTCCCTTTATATAAGCGAATAACCTCGTAGACACCATCTCCAAACTGCAAGCCCCTTTCTTCAAGTTCTATGTACGTCTTTTGTTTTGTTGTATCAATAACTGCATCATTCCAAAGTACAAATCTTTCATATGCCAATTTTCGTCCCATCCTTTCGTAAGTGCGTAAGTAAAGAAGTCACTATAATAATTTTTATGTAAGTAATTCTCTACATATGACGTATATGTATTTGTAAATCATAGAGAAATAGTGGTGATTTAGAGCATTTTGTATATACAAATTCGAAAATAAGAAATAAAAATCCTGCTTTTAAATAAAAAAAGCAACATTCTTATAGAATGCTGCACAAGGAGGGTAGCTATCTTTCATAGGGACATCGTCTTATTGAATGTTTTGTGTATGGAAACAAAACACATTGAAAGACAATTATAAGAAAGTAGAAATAAACGATTCACATATTTCTTTAAGGGATCTTATTACAGATGAGAGATAAGAAATATATAGAACCGCGCTTACATATTTTATTATAGGGATGTTTCATTAATCCTATGTGAATATTTGGTAAAGGTTATGTAATGTTAAAGTTAATGAATATAAGTGATTGTATGGAGAAATATAAAAAAAGAGGCTGAGATTACTCAGCGCTCTTTTTTTCTTCTTTAATTGCTGTCTTTACTTCACCAGTTTTGGTCTTATTACTTTCAGAGAAGCGAAGTAAGTCACCTTCAATGATTTTGTCAGACATGTTCAATTCATTTTGGGCACGATCAATGAGTGGTTGAGATTCTTCTTTTGGTAGTTGTACAACCTCACCAGTGTTACGGTCGTAGAATGTACTGTTCGTGTACATGTACTTATCTGTAATGAAGCTACCGTCACGAAGAACAACGAATCCTTTATTATCAGGTGAGAATACATCATGACCAAATTGAATTTGATTCGTAGAATCTACACCAAGTAAGTTTAGAATTGTTGGTTTAATGTCAATTTCACCAGTTGGTTTTGAAATTGTTTTACCTTCTTTTTGACCTGGAACGTGAATAAACATCGGTGTTTTTTGTAAGTTCATATGGTCAAATGCAGTGATTTCTTCTTTTCCTAAGAACTGTGCCATTGCACGGTTATGGTTTTCAGAAATACCGTAGTGATCACCGTAGAATACGATAACTGAGTTGTCGTAAATACCTTCAGCTTTTAGACGCTCAATAAAGTGTTTCATTGCTTCGTCTAAATAGCGAGCAGTTACCATGTAACGGTCGAACACACCATCACCAGAATTATATTCATCGATTAATTTCGTATTTTCATCATAAGTGAATGGGTAATGGTTTGTTAAAGTAAGGAAGCGAGTGTAGAACGGTTGCTTCACTTCTTTTAACATATCGATAGATTGATCGAAGTATTCGATATCTTTTAATCCCCAATTTAATTTCGTTTCTGGCGTAATCT
The DNA here is from genome assembly GCF_019091205.1 of Bacillus sp. GbtcB14. Classification (NCBI taxonomy): domain Bacteria; kingdom Bacillati; phylum Bacillota; class Bacilli; order Caryophanales; family Bacillaceae; genus Bacillus; species Bacillus sp. GbtcB14. Next base: position 316,671 of record NZ_JAGXJT010000004.1, on the reverse strand, counting down.
TGTAGTCAAGTTCGTTGTAGTAACGATCATAACCAAGTGCCGGATACATAATGTTACGGTTCCAGAATGTTGCGTTGTTCGCGTGGAATACTGATGTGTGGTATCCTTGCTCACGTAAAATTTCTGGAGTTGCTGTATATTCGTTATTACCGTGTGTGAAGAATACAGCACCACGGTCTAGCGGATACATGGAAGTATCTACTAAGAATTCAGCATCTGATGTTTTTCCTTGCCCAGTTTGATGGAAGAAGTTATCAAAGTAATAACTTTCTTTCGTAAATTGGTTTAAGAATGGTGTAACTTCTTGTCCGTTAACTGTTGCACCAATTAAGAATGTTTGTAATGACTCAAGAGAGACAACAATTACGTTTTTCCCTTTTGCAGTACCAAACATATTTGGATCTGGTTTGCTTTGTGTTGTTTTTACGTAGTTTTCTGTTTCTTGCAATTTACTACCGTCAGCAAATGCTTTTTGTGAACTTGATTTTGCTTGTAAGCCAAGATCGTATACTTGGTGTACATATAAACCTAAGTTTTTAACAAGCATAACGCGGTCGAATGAACGTGTTAATAGTTCAGGACGCTCGGCTTCTGCCAGTCCTAAGTTTACGAAGAAAATAGCAACTGTTGACACGAAGTATAGGGAACGCATTGGGCGTGCTACACGCTCTGTCGGTGCAAAGCTTTTCTTCTTCTTCAATAAAATGAAGAATACGATAATATCAGCAAATGCAAGGATGATTTTGTAGTTAAACAATTCTTTCACACTAGAACCTAAACTCCCAAAGTTAGATGTTTGTCCTAGTACAGGTAAAGTAACGAAGTCATTATAGAATCCGTAGAACATTACATTACCAACAAGAATGATTGTTAAGACAAAATTAATTCCAAGTGCTATATAGTTACGTTTTTTCCCTTTTGCAAATAATGCAAGACCAACAAGCAGTAATGATGCTGCTAATGGGCTAAGGAATAAAATGAATTCTTGCATGAAAGATTCAAGTTTTAAATCAAAGCTTGTGCGAGTAATAAGATATGTCTTCAACCATACGGCTAAAGCTACGAATACAGTGAAACGCACATTTTGAAATTGTGATTTCAAGGTTTCTTTCATTCATTTCCACCCTTTCTCTATCAGGCTTGGTCGATTTTGGAGCGAAAAATGCTAAAATAAAAAATACATAGTTTTCTTGGCCATAATTAGAGGTTCTATATTCACCCATATACGACTATAACTATGCATACCCTTTTGGTTTCTTGTGTTGCTCATAAGCATAACGTCATTTCTGTATTATACAACAAAATTCATTTCTGAGAAACACTATAACATTTTACATTTTTTGTATGAGATTTGTCACTACCAGAGAAAACTTTAACACTCGTTTATATGTCCGTCAACTAGAAAATATAACAAAGATAGAACGGGATGTTAAGTGAAAGTGAAAATTTTCTAGGTTGATAAATAAGAAATGACAATGGGTAAGTGGTTATATAGAAACCTATTATATGATGGGAAGTATGTAAAAATTAACGAACACTTGTTCTTTTTTGGTTTGTTTGTTACAATAAAAGTTCATTGATAGATTATGTGTAATTTTGATGAACTTTTACTAATAACATGTTGTAGCTTATTTCTTTTTAAAAATAGGGAGGCTTTCATATGGAACAAAAATTTTCAGTTGAAGCGTTTTGGAAGAAAGGAAAACATGTTGCAAAACAAGCAGGGCAATCGGTCATTTATGCAAGTTTATTATTGTTTTACGTTTTGCAGAAACCGGATGTTCCAAAACGAGTGAAAATTATTGTAATTGGAGCACTTGCTTATTTTATTGCACCGATTGATGCGATTCCGGATTTCGTTGCTGGAATTGGTTATACGGATGATTTAGGGGCGTTAATGGCTGCGCTATTACAAGCGTCGATATACGTCAATGAAGATGTGAAAGATAAGGCACGAGTGAAGTTGGCAGAATGGTTTGGTTCGGATATAGACACATCCTTTATCGATCAGAAATTAGATCAATAGGTGAGAACTGTCATATGGTGACAGGGCGAACGTAAGCGAGGAAGTGCATTATGCCATCAGGAAGAACACATACGAAAATAAACTTAATATCCCTTCCGGTTGTTTTGTTTATGCTCTTTTCGTATGGATTAACAAACTTTGATTTTTTATTAACTTTTGCAATTGGCTTTTTAGTAGGTACTACATTTTTAACGCCGGATTTAGATACGTATAGTAATGCGTATAATAAATGGGGATTCTTACGTATATTTTGGTATCCGTATAAGAAGGTAATGCCGCATCGCTCCTTCTTTACACATACAATTATACTTGGTGATGTGATTCGTATTGCATACATGTTAATTGTGTTTTCCCCGTTTTTATTCCTATTAAATGTAATCGCGCTTGACGGGAATTTAATAGGAATTGCGAAGGAACATGAGGTTGAAATTACAACGTTCGTAATGGGAATTGTTGTGGCGAGTACGCTTCACATTATAGCGGATAAAGTGAATACGCGCCGCAAGAAGATGATGAGAAAAAAGAAGAAACGCAGAAGATAAAAAAACCGTCCCAAAAGATATTTTTGGGACGGTTTTTCTTTTTAATCAAACGTTTGTTTAAAAAGGAAATTAAGCTTTCAATACTTTAATGCCCTTCACAATGTTCCAAATGAAGTAGTATAAGCTGATGATTCCGCAAATACATAAGACAATCATTGTTCCAATTCCAAGTGTTACATCAGGCTGATCAGATCCAAGACCCATAACTCCTAGAATAACCAAGCCAATGAATGTAGCGATACTTGGGATAATGTGTGTCCACAGAGCACGTTTTGCATGTGGTTTTGTTTCAGCATCCCCTACAAGCCAAACGATAATAGGGAATAAGATAGGGGCAAAGAGTACGCTAAAGTAAGATAAAGCTGCTAATATTTTGTTTCCGTTCATATATATCACCTCATAAATAATGTCCATTGCTATACTATTATTATGCAATAGTTTTGGCAAGCTTACTATCGATGAACATTACAGCAACGTGACGATTTTGTAAGATTTTTATATTAAATAATATAATTTTCAAAAAAATCTTTTGTAATAGAAATTGTTATGGTACAGTATAAATGAAAGTTATTGAAAACGTTTTCTTAAACGTTTTTTATTTTTAGGCTTAAAGGTATGATGACCTGATAGTCTATTGATGAGGTTATTCTATTTAAAAGGGGATTCTTTAGGGGGAGAGAACAATGAACACATGGACACAAGTTTATGATCCGTTCGGAAACATTTGGATTTCGGCAGCGGTCGCACTTATTCCGATTATCTTTTTTTTCTTAGCTTTAGCAGTTTTCCGCATGAAGGGGTATGTGGCAGGATTTATTACAGTTGTACTTACAATTTTAGTGGCATTATTCGCTTATAAGATGCCGTTCACGATGGCGATGGCAGCGACCGGATATGGTTTCTTATACGGACTATGGCCGATTGCTTGGATTATCATTATGTCGGTATTTTTATATAAAATATCTGTAAAAACAGGTCAATTCGATGTCATTCGTGCATCTGTATTATCCATTACAAATGACCATCGTTTACTCGTTATTTTAATCGGTTTTTCATTTGGAGCATTTTTGGAAGGGGCAGCAGGATTTGGTGCACCAGTAGCGATTACGGCAGCACTTCTTGCGGGTCTTGGGTTAAATCCTTTATATGCAGCGGGTCTTTGTTTAATCGCAAATACGGCACCGGTAGCGTTCGGAGCGATGGGAATTCCGATTACAGTTGCTGGACAAGTAACTGGTATTGATCCACATAAAATTGGACAAATGGCTGGACATCAATTACCGTTTCTATCATTATTTGTTCCGTTCTTTATCGTATTTTTAATGGATGGATTTAAAGGAGTAAGACAAACATGGCCAGCTCTATTTGTAGCGGGTAGCTCATTTGCAATTACGCAGTTCATTACAGCGACGTTCTTAGGACCAGAACTTCCGGATATTACGTCAGCACTTGTAAGTTTAGTGAGTTTATCGCTATTCTTAAAAGTTTGGCAGCCGAAAGAAATCTATCAGTCTAAAGAAGCAAATAGTGAAGTAGCTGCGGCAACGACGGCAACATCTATGCCGAAACTAACGGTAGGAAAGGTCGTAAAAGCGTGGTCTCCATTCATTATTTTAACTGTAATGGTAGTCATTTGGAGCCAAAGTTTCTTTAAAGCGTTATTTGCTCCAGGTGGTGCATTGGAAAGCCTTGTGTTTAAGTTTGAAGTTCCAGGCTTACACAATCTAGTAATGAAAGCAGAGCCAATTGTAAATAAACCGACGCCTTATGAAGCAATCCTGAAATTAGATATTTTATCAGCGACGGGAACAGCAATTTTAATTGCTTGTATCATTTCTATCTTTATTTTGAAAATGAGTGCAAAAGATGCAGTAGTAACATTTAAAGAAACATTAAACGAACTGAAGATGCCAATTCTATCTATTGGATTCGTATTAGGATTCGCGTTTATCGCAAATTATTCTGGTTTATCTTCTACATTAGCGTTAGCACTTGCAGGAACTGGCGGGCTATTCCCGTTCTTCTCACCATTTCTAGGCTGGATTGGGGTATTCTTAACAGGATCTGATACGTCAGCGAATGCACTGTTCTCGAATTTACAAGCGATTACAGCGCAGCAAGTCGGTGTATCTGAAGTACTTCTCGTTGCAGCAAATACAACGGGCGGTGTAACAGGAAAAATGATTTCTCCGCAATCGATTGCGATTGCTTGTGCGGCAGTTGGACTGGCTGGAAAAGAATCAGATTTATTCCGCTTTACAGTGAAGCATAGTTTATTCTTCGTCATTATTGTTGGTATTATGACGTATGTGCAGGCATATTATTTAACGTGGATGATTCCATAAGCAACAAAAGAAATAAACTTTGCATTTTTCAGATTATCGTGTATGATGGGAAAGTATTGAAAATTAAATCAGTGATAAACTAGGGGTGCCTAACGTATGCGTAGGCTGAGAGAGAAGCGCTTGATCTTCTTAACCCTTTGGACCTGATCTGGCTCGTACCAGCGTAGGGAAGTTAACGGCTTTACATAATGATGTCTTTTATGAGCCAGGTCCTTATTTTTTTATGGACCTGGCTCTTTTTATTTTGGCATGCGCTGGCCATATCTCGTCCTTGTCACGTACAGGGGGGCAACAAAGGTTATGAAACAGTCTGTTTCAGCTGAGCAAATTGAATTGAAATCGAGTTTACCAGGAAGTAAGAAAGTGTATGTGGATGGACCGCGCGCGGGTATGAAAGTGCCGATGCGCGAGATTGAACAAAGTGAAACGAACGGCATTCCGAATCCGCCAATTCGTGTATACGATACGAGCGGTCCTTATACAGATCCTGCGCATAAAGTGGAGCTGGAAAAGGGGTTGCAGGCGCCGCGCCACTCTTGGATCCTGGAGCGCGGAGATGTAGAAGCATACGAAGGGCGCGAAGTGAAACCAGAGGATGACGGTGTGAAAGTGGCTTCGAAACATACACCTGTTTTTCCGCAAATGGATCGCCAGCCGCTTAGAGCGAAGCAAGGGGCAAACGTTACACAAATGCATTATGCGCGCAATGGCATCATTACGTCTGAGATGGAATATGTTGCGATTCGTGAAGGAGTAGAGCCTGAGTTTGTTCGTAAGGAAATCGCGGAAGGCCGTGCCATTTTACCAGCAAATATTAACCATCCGGAAGCAGAGCCGATGATTATCGGGCGTAACTTCCACGTGAAGGTCAATGCAAATATCGGAAACTCTGCTGTATCTTCTTCTATTGCAGAAGAAGTAGAGAAGATGACGTGGGCAACGCGCTGGGGTGCGGATACGATTATGGATTTATCTACAGGTAAAAATATTCATACGACGCGTGAGTGGATTATTCGTAACGCGCCTGTACCAGTTGGGACTGTACCGATCTATCAAGCGCTGGAAAAAGTAAACGGAATTGCAGAAGATTTAACGTGGGAAGTGTATCGTGATACGTTAATTGAACAAGCGGAGCAAGGTGTTGATTACTTTACGATTCACGCGGGCGTATTACTTCGTTACATTCCGATTACTGCAAAGCGTACGACAGGTATCGTTTCACGTGGTGGTTCAATTATGGCACAGTGGTGTTTATTCCATCATAAAGAAAACTTCTTATACACTCATTTTGAAGAGATATGTGAAATTATGAAGCAGTACGACGTTTCGTTCTCTCTTGGAGATGGATTACGTCCAGGTTCGATTGCAGATGCAAATGACGAAGCACAGTTTTCTGAGCTTGAAACACTTGGGGAATTAACGAAGATTGCTTGGAAACATGATGTGCAAGTGATGATTGAAGGACCTGGGCATGTACCGATGCATTTAATTAAAGAGAATATGGAGAAAGAGCTTGATATTTGTCAGGGCGCACCGTTCTATACACTTGGACCGTTAACGACAGATATTGCACCAGGTTATGACCATATTACATCCGCAATTGGGGCTGCAATGATTGGCTGGTTTGGAACGGCGATGCTTTGTTATGTAACGCCGAAAGAACATTTAGGTTTACCGAATAAAGATGATGTTCGTGAGGGAGTTATTACGTACAAAATCGCTGCGCATGCGGCTGATCTTGCGAAAGGGCACAAAACGGCTCATCAGCGTGATGATGCACTTTCAAAAGCTCGCTTTGAATTCCGTTGGCGCGATCAATTTAATTTATCTTTAGATCCTGAACGTGCGATGGAATATCACGATGAAACATTGCCAGCAGAAGGTGCGAAAACAGCTCATTTCTGCTCCATGTGTGGGCCGAAGTTTTGTAGTATGAGAATTTCACATGATATTCGTGAATATGCGAAAGAAAATGATTTAGAAACGACAGAAGCAATTGAAAAAGGGATGAAAGAGAAAGCGAAAGAATTTAAAGACACTGGTAGTCATTTATACCAATAACACGTTACACCTCTTTACTTGATTGATCACACTGTAGTACCTAACTTAAATATAGAAGAAGCCCGCTTTGCTAAGACGGTAGCAAAGCGGGCTTTTGTCGTTTATAAGGCGAAGAAGAGGTGTACCCAGTAGTATAAGAGGAATAATGTGACGACTGTTGTGAGAGGAATAACGATAAGGGATACACTTAAATAGTCTTTCCATTTTACTTTAATTTTGTTTTGTTTCAGGATATACATCCAAATGAGGGAAGCTAGCGTACCGATTGGTAATAATAGTGAACCGATGTCACTACCAATAATGTTTGCGAGATAGATAGTTTTTAATGTGACTGGGTCTAGTCCCATTTCTGTTAATGTGATTGTACCAATCATAAGTGCAGGATGGTTATTGAAGACGTTAGAGAGGAGGGAGACGAGCCCGCCCATTGCAAAGCTAGCATAGAGCAGATGTTGGCTTACAAGTGGTTCAAGCCAATTGACAAGCACCGCTGTTAATCCTGCGTTATGAAGCCCGTAAATAATGACATACATAGAGAAAGCGAAAATTAAAATGTGCCACGGTGTCTTTTTCAAAATATCGATAGGATTCGTTCGTAAGTAGTACCATCTCCAGATGAGAAGAACGAGTGAACCGAGTACAGCAACAATTTCGATTGGGATGGATAAGAAGGATGCAACGAATAGAAGACAGCGCATAAGGAAGACGAAGCCTAATACTCTTAGCATGAATTTCGTACGTTTTTGTTTCGTATCAACAGAATTTTTTCCTTTTAACGGATGGAAGTTTTTCGTGAAGAATATTTCTTCGATATCATATGAAGAAACAGGTAATCTTTCTGGTAGTTTTTTCTTTAAAACTGTGTACATAAGCCATGACATAAACAATAGTCCTAATGTTGCAGGTACAAACATCATCGCTGTGTGCATATAAAGAGTCATATGAACGATATTTAATGCGATTAAGTTTACGATATTACTTACACCAATTGGTGCACTAGATGCAGTGGCGATTAAAGCGCCGCTTAATAAATAAGGGATTTGTTGATGAGGTTTTAATTGAAGATTTTTTAGGAGAAGAATTAAAATTGGAGTCGTAATTAAAATACTACCGTCGTTATTAAATAAAAGAGTCATAAGAAAACATAATAATTGAATATACCAGTACAAACGGCGGCCGGATCCTTTTGCTAGGTTTGCAAGTTTCGCTGCAGACCAGTGAAAGAAGCCGAAGCTTTCTAATATAACCGCCATAACGATAGTCGCTAATATTGTTATCGAGGCACCGCCGATTTTACTGATAATGTCCATGACGTCTGGTTTTGATACAAGTCCAGTAATCAGGATAATGCCAGCGCCAATTGCTGCCGGCCACGCCTCATTTAAACCACGAGGTCGCCAAAAGATAACAATCATCGTTAAGAAGAATACAATAATAGTAATCCATATTTCAATGCTCATATTTTACCTACCTTTCTACTTTTCCTTAAACCAATGTAGCTTGTCTCAAGGTCTGTATTGGTAGTATATTCAGCAAAAAATAGGAAGAACTAGACGTATGATGGAATAAAGTGAATATGTGTTTTTCAAGCTAAAGGACAAGTGTCACGAATAGTGAAATAACTATTGTGAGAGGAGTCTATAAATTGTGGGGGCGGTAAGATAGAAAATGACATTTATATGAGCGATTATTGAAATATATCGGCGCAACTCAAAATATATCAGCGGTTTTGAAAATATATCGACTTATCGACAAAACATGACAAAAGGAGTCCATCCCAAAATGCCGTTTGGAACAGACTCCCCACTATATTATTTTTCCTTCAAAAAAGTTCGATCCTTCAAGAATAAATTCCAGAAGAAAATAAATCCTGGTAGTAAAATTGCAATTCCAATTGCGTATAGAATAAGCAATGCATAGAACGTTTCTGGCGTTGTAAAGCTCGTAAATACAGTTACATCAGGATAAATAATATACGGTAAATGCGCGACGCCGTAAGCGTAACTTGCAAATGCATATTGAGCGACGACTGCTAACACGGCAATGCGAGGGTATCCTAGCGTGCCATACTTCTTGTTTGTCCACCAAAGAGAAGAGTACCCGATAATGAATAAAACGATAGAAACTGTAAACCATGGGAATTGCTTTATTAGTCCTTGCATAAGCCAGTGTGTTTCCGGGTCCATTACAACGAGGGCGATAATCGCCGTAACGAGTGTTGCAGGACCAAGGATGATGGCGTTTCTTCTATAAATTCTATACGAATCTTCTGAACCTTGCTCTCTCGCAAAATCAGCAAGAAAGAGAGAGGAGAGAAATAGCTCCGAAGTTAGCCCGAAGAGCATATAACAGTAGATAACCGGGCTAGAAAGAAGTTTTCCATACAGGAGTACTTCTTTTCCTTCAGACATTGTAATATAAGCCCCCTCTGTTACGGGTAAAACAGTAATTAATAAGGCTGGAATTAAGAGCCCAGTAATGCCTGAAATAACCCGAAGAAGGTACTGATATTTTGGCAAAGAGTAAGCAAATACCATGAATGTACTGCGAATTGCAATGAGTATTAAAATTAACATAACTGGTACGAACATTACTGTCGCAAGGGTGAAAGCGGCTTTCGGAAAAAAACCGAGAAAAGCGACAACGACAAAGACGAGAAATGTATTTGTTACTTCCCAAGTTGGTGATAAGTATCGATTGGCAAGTTTAGCAGCAATCGTTGGATGTTTTGCGTACACCATGCCCCAAAAACCTGCTCCAAAATCGATGGACCCTAATATGCTGTATACGAAAATAAGAGCCCATAAGATAATGATTGCAATACTTTCCTCATGCACGAGAATCGCCTCCTTCGTGATGTAAATCATTTGCAAGCGGATGTTTCTTAAAGAATGTCCGTAGTACAAAAACCGTTAAAATGCCGAGTCCAATATATAAAATGATGAATAGAATAAATAAAGGACCGACAAAATCAGCGCGTGTAGAAGCGTCGACTGTACGTTGCATACCATAAATGGTCCATGGCTGACGACCACTACAGCTGAAAATCCAACCGAATTCAATACCGAGCATCATAATTGGTCCACATGCAGCAGCTCCCCAAAGAAGCCACTTCGGTAATTCTGCTCCTTTTTTTCGGTAAACAAAGTACCAATATAAGAGAGCGATTGCTGCAACTGCAAAGGTGAAGGCAGCGGTGCCGACCATTAAATTGAATAGTGTATGTGTGTAAAATGGTGGCCATGTTTCTTGTGGGAATTCATTTAGTCCTTTTACGACGGTGCTAGGGTCTAGTCCCACTAGTAGGCTAAGCATGTTCGGAATTTCTAGTGCATAGTTTAGTTCAAGTGTGTTAGGATCCACAACTCCACCAATTGATAACGGTGCATGTGATGTCGTTTCAAATAAAGCTTCAGCAGATGCCAGTTTTTCAGGGGAATGCTTATGTAAGGCGATTGCCGATTCGTGTCCCGAAAGCCACATCGTAGCACCTGTAATAAATGTCACGACGAGTCCTAACAGTAGTCCCTTTTTATGATATGCCACTTCACGTTTACTTAAATTCTTCTTTAATAATTTAAATCCAGCGATAGAGGCAATGACGGCAGCTCCAGTTGTATAGGCTGTAATCACGACGTGGAATGCACTTGTGCCAAAACTCGGATTAAAGAAAGCTTTCCACGGATCAACGTTAAAAACTGACCCATCTGGCCCCATTGAAAAGCCTGCGGGTGTATTCATCCATGTATTTGCTGATGTAATAAGCACGGCAGATGCCGTGGCACCAATCATGACGAAGAATAGCGAGATTAATCTCATGAATGGAGGGAGTTTGTCAGCTGCATATACATAAATGGACATGAACAAAGCCTCTAAAAAGAAGGCGAAAATCTCAATTTGAAAGGGAACAGAAATAACCTGCCCAACAATTTTGGCAAAACCAGGCCAAAGAAGTGAGATTTGCACACCAACAATTGTTCCAGTTGGAATTGCTACACCGAGAAGGATGGCAAACGCCTTCGTCCATCTTTTCGCCATAATGGCGTAATCGGAATCTTTCTTCCAGTGATAGAGTATTTCACTTATAAAAATCATTAATGAAAGCCCGACACCAAGTGTTGCAAAGATAATGTGGAATGCTAATGAAGAACCAAAAAACGCTCTTGCTAATGTTACCGTATCCATATGTAAACTCCTCTTCTTTTTTGCCATTATTTTCTGATTGAATTGGAAGATTTATTCAAAAAAACTACCAAAAATATATATGTATTTAAAAAGTGGATATGGTAATATAATGTTTGAATATTCTAAAGAAAAAGAAGTTAATGTTTAATGATATTTTGTTTGTTTTTTAGTAAGGAATATTTTATAATCTTTTATGCGAACATAAGTTCTGTTTTTCGGGGTGAAGAAGTTTATGTGAAATGGAGAGGATGTTTTATGTATCCTGAAGTCATTAAAAAGATGGCATTTTCAAAAGAGCATAGAGATTTATTATTGAAGTTATATAATAAAGAGATTACGCGTCGTGAATATGATCGACTTGTGGCATCGCTATATAGACCTTCTAAAGAGGCTTGTGAGGGATAGAGGCACGGGAGACAATCTAATATAGATTGTCTTTTTTCATTTTACGTATGTTCTGGTAAAATTAAGGCTAGCCTTATTAGGGAGGTGAAAAGATTGCGGAAACGTTTATATATAGGCATTGGAGTTATTCTCTTAATCGCTTTAGGTGGCATTGTATTTTGGTCAGCTATACAAGGAAACCGTACAGAACATTTTATTTTAAGACATATGGCGAATGAAAATGGGACGCTTGCCACGTATCGTTTAGCGGATACAAAGGCAGGTACGGGTGAAGCGAAAGGCCGTGAAGCTTTATCGGAATCAGCAGGGCTATGGCTACAATATACATTGGATAAAGACGATCAAGCGTTATTCGATGAACAAGTTAAGGTTATTCAAAATAGCTTTGTACATAAGGATCACATTGTTATATGGAAAATCTCTGAAAAGGGAGAAATGCAGTCAGCTACAAATGCACTTATAGATGATCTTCGTATTATAGAACAATTATATCGCGCTTATGAAATGTACAAGGAAGAGCGTTATAAAAACTTGGCAGATCAATTGAGTGACGCTGTAATTCGTTATAATAAGAAAGATAATTATTACGTTGATTATTATGATGCAGATGCAGGGAAACAAAATAATTTTGTAACTACATCATACATAAATCCACACGCATTCTCGTATATGAAAAAGTACGGAAAAGTTTCTGCTCAGCAATATCAGGAAGTCGTTCAATTTTTAGCGAATTATCCAAGGCATGGCTGGGCATTCCCAAAAGAGTATAAAGAAGATGGTACATTTACGTACGATAAAGAAGTGAATCTTATTGACCAATCATACGTTGCGTATCATCGAAGTTTAGGTGGCCTTTCATCAGATGCTTATTTGGAATTTATAAAGAAGAAATTCCAGGAGGATGGAAAGCTATACGGTCGTTACAATTTAGAAACGGGAAAACAAACTGTGAATTATGAATCGCCAGCCGCTTACGGACTAACAATCTTGTACGTGCTACAAACAGGTGATACAAAGTTTGCAAAGCAATTATATGATCATATGGCTACATTCCGAAATGACAACGTATTTAGTAGATATTACGGTGGATACGTAACAGGCGAAAATAATAATACACATATTTTCGATAACGTATTGCCGCTTTTAGCGGAAATGGAATTGGAGAAGAGTAAGAAATAGAAGGTGCTATCCCCTTTTGGGGTGGCGCCTTCTATTTGTGTCGTTATTTGTTGATAAATCGATATTCCTTGTCGAAACGTCGATATAAATTCATGGCCTAATGTTAGAGAAGTAGTCCATCACAAATTCACGAAATTGCTGAGCAGTTTTCGATAAATAGCGCTTTTTCGACCAACTTAAGCCGATAGTTCGCTCACAATTTGGTTCAATAATACGTAACTTATTTAATGCTAAAGTAGAGTTTTTTAATAAAGTTAAACTTGGGACAAACGCGATGCCGAGACCTTGCTTAATAAGGTCGCTAATCACGGTTGGTTCATCTACTTCAAAAGCAATATGTGGAGTGAAGCCAGCTTCTTTACAAAATTCATCTGTTAAGTGCCGAAATCCATAACCAGTGTTCATACTAATAAACGGTTCGTCTTTTACTTCATGTAGATAGATACTTTCACGTCCTGATAAACGATGACCTGAAGGGACAACTAAGAAAATTTCTTCTGTAATAAGTGGTTCCCAAATAATCTCCTCGCCTTCAATTGGCACAGAAGAAATGCAAAAGTCGATTTCTATATTATCTAGTTGGCGTTTCATAGAAGGAGTAGATGCGAGAAACTGCTGGAATCGAACGTTAGGATGTTCTAGTAAAAAAGAACCGAGTAGTTCTGGTAATATTCTCGGGATAGAAACTGCCAGTGTAATAGAACTTTGTTGTAATTCGGCTAAGTCTTTAATTTCTCGTTCGCCTTCACTTAATTCATGAAAAATACGCTCTACTCGTTTTAAAAATACTTTCCCAAAAGAGTTTAATGTGATCTGTCGACCTTGGCGGTCAAATAAAGGGACGCCTAAGTCCTTTTCTAATCTAGCGATTGTTTTGCTGAGCGAAGGTTGCGCGATATGCAATTCTTCAGCAGCTTTTGTCATATGCTCTAATCGTGCGACTGTCTGAAAGTATTTTAATTGAAGAAGTTCCATTTTGACTCTCCTTTCTATAGACCAAAAGGAATGAATTGATAATTAAAGATGTATTATACAGTATGGAAAGTGACGTGTATAGTAAATCTGTTAAACCATTCTAATGGTGTTAAATTAGGAGAAGGAGTATGTTTCATGAAAGGAATTCAACTTATATTTAAAGATTGGAAAGCGATGTGGCACCATAAACATGGACGTATCGCTTTAATTTTTTTGTTAATCGTTCCTTTAATTTATTCAGGATTCTTTTTAGCGGGATATTGGGATCCATACGGACGATTAGATAAATTACCGGTTGCAGTTGTGAATTTAGATAAGGGCGCTGCGATGGATGAAAAAACAATTCATGCAGGAGACGATTTTGTTAAAAATTTAAAAGAGAACAAGGAATTAGCTTTTCATTTCGTATCAGAAAAAAATGCTGATGAAGGGTTAAAAGAAGATAAGTATTATATGGTTGTTACGATTCCAGAGGATTTCTCTAAAAAGGTAAGTACGCTTATGGATGAGAAACCAGAGCCGGCACAATTGCAGTACAAAGTAAATCCAGGTAAAAACTTTGTAGCAGCTCAAATTGGAACGACAGCTGTGGAAAATATGAAAACAAAAATCTCAAATAGTATTACGAAATCTTATACAGAAGGTGTCTTTTCAAAGTTCCAAGACTTAGCACAAGGATTGGGTGATGCAAGTGATGGCGCTAAGAAGTTACATGAAGGAACGACAGATGCAAGAAATGGGACAAATGAGCTTGCAGATGGTATTCATCGTTTAAGTGACGGGACATCGAAATTGAAAGAGGGAAGTGACAAGCTTGCATCCAGCCAATCTGCCTTAACGGGGGGAGCAAATGAGCTGAGTCAAGGGGCAACATCACTTCATAGTGGTATGGAGTTATTAGCACAAGGTGAAAAAACTTTACAATCAGGAGTTAATGAATTAAGTGCTGGTACAAATGAATGGGTGAGCGGAAGTGAGAAACTTGCTGAAGGGCAAGTGAAAGCGGACGATGCAGCAAATAGTGTAAAACAACAATTAGAAGCGTACGTGAAAAGTCATCCAGAGGCGCAGCAAGATCCTGCTTTTCAAAAGATCATTGCTACTTCTAATGGATTAGCTAAAGCAACAAATACTTTAAATAATAGCCAACAACAATTGACACAAGGAGCGAAGAAGCTCGCTGACGGTCAATATAAGGTTGAAGAAGGCATGAATACATTCGGAGTTAAGTTAAATGAAGCTACTGAAGGAACGAAAAAGATAGCAGATGGTGCTTCGAATTTAGCAGATGGATTTACGAAGTGGGGAAATGGATTTACATCCCTGCAAGAAGGTGTAAATCATCTTGCAAGTGGCGGAACAGAGTTGAATCACGGGGCTGATCAGTTAACGAACGGACTTGTTAAACTTGACGATGGTGCGAAAGAACTTTCTACCAAATTAGGAGAGGGCGCAGAGAAGATAGCGGATGTTCGCAATGATGATGCACGCAATACGATGTTCTCAGAACCGGTTCAATTAGTAAAGTCAACAGTTTCTGACGTGCCTAACTATGGTTCAGGTATTGCACCATACTTCTTATCACTTGCATTTTATGTTGGCGGAATTATGGCTTCAAATATTTTACCGCTTGGCCGTAGACAGAATATGAAGGTAAGCGGAACGGTACATTTTATTAATAAACTAGGATTAGTATATTTAATTGGACTTATTCAAGCATTACTTGTGGATGTGGTTGTGCTAGGAGTTATGAAATTAGAAGTTGCAAGTGTGCCACTCTTTGTTTTATCAAGTATTGTTATTTCCTTTACGTTCATGACGT
This sequence comes from Bacillus sp. GbtcB14, assembly GCF_019091205.1. NCBI lineage: Bacteria > Bacillati > Bacillota > Bacilli > Caryophanales > Bacillaceae > Bacillus > Bacillus sp. GbtcB14. The sequence continues at coordinate 301,131 of NZ_JAGXJT010000004.1, read as the reverse complement.
TTATTCTTATGTTAGTAACGGTATTTGGTCTTGTTGGAAAATTCTTAGCAGTAACGCTTCTCGTCTTGCAATTAGCGACGAGCGGGGGGACTTTCCCAGGAGAATTAAATATAGCTGTTCTTAGCAAAATTGGACAGTTTCTCCCAATGTCCCATTCTCTTAGAGGGTTACAAGATGTGATCTCTTTAGGAGATTGGTCGCAATTACAAATGCAAATTTTAATATTGTTATGCTATCTCGTTGTTGCCGGCGGAATTGCTTGGATTACGAGTCATATACAGCATAGAGAAACGAATACAGAACGAGTTTCTTAAAATAAAAAGAAGTTATCCGATTTTGTTGGATAACTTCTTTTTGTTTTTTCTTTAGCAAAAAGCATCTAGTTTTATTTTTATATACCATTTTTATGGTGCGATTCTTTGATGGTTTTTTCTATATATGTGCACTTTAAGAAGTTTGAATATTCTAAAATTTAAGTATGCCAATTGTTAGAAAATTATGGAAAAGTTTTTTTGAAATAAATATAATGAACGTACAAATTAAATGTTGGCATTGTTTTACATGATAGGAAAGGTATTCAAATGTTTTTAAGGTAGGAAGAGGAGACATACATAGTTTATATGTTGGTTTGTTTGGATTTTTGACTGGATGATCATTCAGTAAATTTCTTATACGTATAATGATGAACCGTTCCTTTGGAAACTACCAATCCTCACTCTTAATGATGTAAATTAATTTTCCTGTTCGAAATGGAAAGTACAATGCAAATGCCGTAGTAATAAGTCAAGAAATCTGGGGAGGAGTGGGATATCGTATATGAACATATGGAGGCGAAAAAAGAAGCTAAGAAGACAAAAATCCTTTTTAGTACTGTTGATGCTTTTATTAGTGTTCGCGGATATACCTATCAGTTTTATTGGCAACATGACGATGCATGCGGAGACAGATTCTATGCCGAAAGATACAGGCGCAGATTCTACAACAGAACAACCGAAAGGTACAGGGATAGACTCTATAACAGAACAGCCGAAAGATATAGAGATAGGTTCTGTAAAAGAGCTGCCTAATCCAGAAACTGTGAAAGATTTTGATCCGGGTCCACCTTATAGGAAAAATGTAGCAAAGGATATTCCTGCGGAGGTAAAAGAAGAACGAATTGGGACATCTTCTTGGATAAAGGATATTGCACCAGCAAGTTTGGTGGACAATACATGTGTTCAGCAAAATAGAGTGATACTTAAAAATGGTGGATTTGAAAAGCCAAAAATAACGAAAGACTTCTTTATTGATCAAGATAAAGTAGAGGGATGGAGAACAACAGATAGTTATAAAGTAATAGAGATTTGGAGAACGAGAGATAGAATACCATTACCTTCACCACTTCCAGCAGAAGGAGAGCAATTTGCCGAACTAAATGCAAGGGAGCCGGGTATGTTATATCAAGATGTGAAAACGACTCCGGGACAAACGATATATTGGCGATTAGCTCATAGAGGACGAGATGGAAAAGACACGATGCGAGTTCGTATTGGATCAGCAAGTGCGAATATTGGTTCCTTACCTACTATTCAAACGATGGAAGATGATAATAAAGCGTGGGGCCGCTATAGCGGGACGTATACAGTTCCAGCAGGTCAAACGTTAACTCGATTTGGTTTTGAGGCTGTAAAAACATACGGAAATGTTCTATCTGTAGGAAATTTCCTAGATGATATTTTCCTTGGAACAGAACCTTGTGTTACGGCAACAAAATCTGTAAGCCCAGAAGGGAAAGTGTATGCGGGGGATGAGTTGACGTATACGGTGAACGTTAAAAATCACGGTGGAGATGTTGCCGGAGAAGCGATGTTCACTGACATGATTCCAAATGGAACCGAATATGTACCTGGTTCTATAAAAGTAAAAGCCAATGGAACCGAAAAGGCTATAACAGATGCAGAAGATAATGATGCAGGCTTTTATAAGGATAAGAAGGTTACTGTTAAATTAGGAGACGTACAAAATACGGAAGAGGATCCAAATGGAATTACAGTTCAATTTAAAGTAAGGGCTTTACCAAGTTATATTGGAAAGCAAGTTACGAATAAGGCAAGGATAGATTATGGCAACTTGTTGAAGGGCTCAAAAGAATATACAAACTCCAATGAAGTTGTAAACGAGGTTATTGCAAGAAATCCTGAAATAGAGTCAGTTAAAGAAGTGAAAAATGTACAAGGTAAGAGTAGGTATGAAGTCGGAGATACAATTGAATACACAGTTAAAATGCGTAACAAAATTGAAAATAGCATTGCGAAAAAGATTGTAATAGAAGATCCATTACCAAGTGGAGTAGATTATGTACCAGGAACGATTAAGGTAGATGGAAAAGCGGTGACGGATGCCGTAGACCAAGATAGCGGCCATTATACGACAGGGAAAGTAATTGGGAATTTAGGCGATATTACAGATACAGGGTGGCATACAGTTACCTTCCAAGCGAAAGTAAAATCAGATCAATTAGATAAGACTATTCGTAACGTAGGAAAAATAACAGGTGAGAATATTGCGCCGCAAGAACCAGAAAAATCTATTGTAATAGAACCGAAAGATCCGAAGTTAGAAACGGTAAAAGAAGCGAAGAATTTACAGCAAGGTAAGAGCGTATATGAAGCCGGAGATATGATTGAATATACAGTAAAGATGCGTAATAACATGGCAAGTAGCATGATAAAAAACGCTATTATTGAGGATCCGTTACCAGAAGGTATGGAATATGTACCAGGAACAATTCGAGTAGATGGCAAAGCGGTAACAGATGCCGAAGATACTGACAGCGGTCATTATAAGGTTGGAAAAGTAATAGGGAAACTCGGAGACATTCGAGATACAGAGTGGCATACAGTAGTGTTCCATGTGAAAGTGAAGACAGACCAAGCAGGGAAAGAAATCGTAAATAAAGCTAAGGTAACAGGAGAAAACATTACACCGCAGGAACCTGAAAAACTAGTGAAAGTAGATTATAAGAATCCGAAAGTAGAATCAGCGAAAGAAGTAAAGAACTTACAACAAGGTAAGAAGTATGAAGTAAAGGATGCGATTGAATATACGATCAAGGTTCGTAATACGGTCAAAGATAGCATCATAAAAAATACTTTAGTAGCAGACCAATTGCCAGAAGGTGTGGAATATGTACCAGGAACAATTCGAGTAGATGGAAAGGTAGTAACAGATGCCGAAGATACTGACAGCGGTCATTATAAGGCTGGAAAAGTAATAGGGAAACTCGGAGATATTCAAGACACAGAATGGCATACAATCGTATTTCAAGTGAAGATAAAAGATGGTTATGAAGATAAGAAAATACTGAACGTAGGTACAGTAACAGGAGATAATATTTCTCCCCAAAAACCATCAGTAGAAATAGCGGTGGAACCTCCTCCGTCAGGGAAGATTGAAATTGAAAAAGTAGACGCAAAGGATCATACAGTGAAACTGAAAAATGCAGAATTTCAAATTATTGATAAAGATGGCAAGGTAGTTGGAACTTTAATAACCGACGAAAATGGGAAAGCAATTTCTGAACCGCTAATATTCGGTAAATATGAAATTAAAGAAATAAAAGCACCGACAGGTTACATGGTTTTGAAGGAGTCAATTCAGGTAGAACTTACATCACCTTTGCAAAAGTTGAAAGTAGAGAACAACAAGAGTGAATGGGTTATTCCGAATACAGGAGGACTTGGAACAAACCTCATTTACTTATTTAGCACATTACTCATTGTGTTAACGCTATTTCTCTATTTACGAAAAGGGGACAGTAATTTATAAAATATAAAGGGGGCAATACAAGTATGAAAAAGGTATTTAGTATGGTTTTAGCATTTATATTAATGTTTTCAACGTTGCCAAGCGCATTTGCAGCGAACGAGGTTAAAACGAAGGGATCTTTAACAATTCACAAATATGCGCATGAAAAAGATGGGCAAAAAGGTGAAGAAGGAACTGGTGAACCTGGCCAAAAAGTTCCTGAAGGGGCAACACCTATAAAAGGAGTAAAGTATGAAGTTGTAAAAATTGCAAATTTTAAAGTGATTGAAAGAAATGGAGAAATCGTAAAAGAAGCTGTTGAGAAAGTTAACAATGCAACGCCTATTAGCGACGTAACAGGTGATGATGGTACAGTAACCTTTAAGGACCTTCCAATCGGCCGTTACTTAGTGAAAGAAATTAGTGGTCCAGACAACGTAAATATAAATACGGAACCATATACAATTGATATTCCGATGACTGATAAAGAAGGTAAAAAGTTAAACTATGACGTTCATATTTATCCGAAAAATGAGATTAAGCGTGGAGCAGTAGAATTAACGAAAGTAGACGATACAGGCAAGACATTAAAAGATGTAGAGTTCACGCTATATCATAAAGGGACTGATAAAGTAGTAGTAGATAAAGGGGAGAAAGAATTAAAGGGTTTAAAGACAGATAAGGATGGTAAAATCCGTGTTGACGGTTTATTGTATGGTGAATATTACTTCAAAGAGTCAAAAGCACTAGAAGGATATGTTTTAGATCCTAAAAAATATGAATTCAAAGTTGAAAAATCAGGTGCATTCCCTAAAGATGGTCAAGCAGGTTATGGGGAAATTGTAAAACTAGATAAAATTACAAACTATAAAAAACCGACAATTGATAAGAAAATTAATGGGAATTCAAATAATTTACCAATTAACGTAAATGAGGAATTTGCATACGACATTAAAACGACATTACCAGGTGATATTCATACGTATAAGAAATACGTAATAACAGATAATGTTGATCCAAGATTAACAATTATTGGTACGCCAGTTGTTACAATTGATGGTGAAAAAGTATCTTCTGATGTAGTAAAAGTAACATTAGGTGAAAAGACTCCTGCAGGTCAATTAGTAACAGTTATTGTAGAGAATTTTAAAGCTTTAGAAGGTAAAAAAGAACTACATTTGCAAATTAAAGCGAAAGTAAATGCAGACATTAAAGGTGGAGACAAAATCGAGAATAAAGCAACTATTGACTATGAAACTGGCGATAAAGTAACACCAGAACCAGAGGACAAAACAACAACGCCTCCGGTAACAGTTGTAGTAACATCGGGTGGAATCACATTGAAGAAAATTGACGGTGAAACGAAACAAGCATTACAAGGTGCGAAATTTAAACTGCAAGATAAAGATGGAAACATTGTAAAAGTAAATGGTGTAGATGTAGTCGGTGAATCTGATAAAGATGGTATGATTCGTTGGGGAGAAATTCCTTACGGTGAGTATGAAATCGTCGAAATTGAAGCTCCAACTTATAAGAACGATAAAGGTGAAGTGAAATCTTATCAAAAATTGAGAGAAGCTATTAAAGTAACAATTAACGAAAATAATAAAACAGTAAATTTAACTGTAGAAAATAATAAGAGTGGCTGGATTCTTCCTGCAACAGGTGGAATTGGGACAATCTTCTTCACGGTAGTTGGCCTTGTATTAATGGGTGCAGCGTTTATGTTCTTAAGAAGAAAAGCTCAATAAGCGTATTAGTATAGGGGAAAAGAGGAAGAAAGAATATCTTCCTCTTTTCGCTATTTACGGGCAGTAGTGCGATAAAGTGAAACTTTAATTAGAGTTTTGGGTTGTTCATCCCCCACTGATTATTAGTTGAACCAATCGGGCATTTATGGGCAGTTCATCCCCCACCTAACTTCTTTGCTTTCGCTGAATTTTGATGTGAGGGTCTTACTGCTCGTTAATGCGGGATAAATAAAACCACATATGCATAATAAAGGGGTATATTATGAAACGTAATATTATTTTTGGATGCATCTTTTTAGTGGGACTTAGTATTTTTTTATACCCGACGGTGAGTAATTGGTTAGCGACAAGAGCGCATTATTCTGAAGTAAGTACATATGACAAAAAGGTGAAAGAGCTGCAAAGTGAAGAGATTGAACGTAAAGAAAAAGAAGCGAAAGAATACAATGAGAAACTACAAAATGAGAGACAGACTGTTACAGATCCATTTAGCTCAGAGGGAAGTGGAAATTCTAGTTCTTATGTAGATATGCTGAATGTAGGAGAAGTAATGGGTTATGTAGAAATTCCTAAAATTAATGTGAAGCTTCCTATATATCATGGAACGTCTGAGGAAGTTTTAAGTAGAGGAGTAGGTCATATAGAGAATTCCTCTTTGCCAGTTGGTGGAGATGGAACACATTCTATTTTGACTGGACATAGGGGATTACCATCTGCTGTACTATTTACAGATTTGGATAAATTAGAAGAGTCGGATGTTTTTTATATTCATTCTTTAGATAAAGTATTGGCGTATAAGGTAGATCAAATTAAAGTAGTGCTGCCAGAAGAAACGGATGATTTAACAGTTGCTGGAAATCAAGATTGTGTGACGTTAATTACATGTACGCCATATGGTGTGAACACGCATAGGTTGCTCGTTCGAGGGCACCGTGTTCCGTATGATCAAAAAGAAAAAGAAGAGATTAAGGAAGTTGTTGGAGTAGATAAACGAATGATAGGAGCAGGTGCAATCATTGTAGGCGCATTTATATTCGCTTTATATAGAAGAAAGCAGCGTAAAACGATAGAGAAAATATAAAATGGTTCTCCTTTCAATTTATATGTATGAAAGGAGAACCATTTTTTAATCCTGCTATTTGCGGGTTAATAATCAGTGGGAAATGAACAGCCCCACTGATTAAGGTGTCACTTTATTTTCGCTCCATTACCGCAAAGTAATTATTTTCATTATCAGCAAAGTTGAACGCTCTACCTGTAGGTAAATCTACAACTTGTCCAACTGTAACGTTTTTCTTAGAAAGATCTTTATACAGTTGATCTAAGTTATTAGAGAAGAACATAAGTGAGGGCGTATTTAAGTTTAATTCAGGCTGCATCTTCGCAATTAACGCTTTATCGTGAAGGACGATGCTTGTGCCTCCTTCTTTCGTTGGCGCAATTTCAATCCAGCGAAAGCCTTGTCCGTTATTTTCTTCCGCAATAATTTGGAATCCTACTGTCTCAGTCCAAAATTGTACGGCTTCATCTTGATTATTTACATATAACATGATTTGTCCAATTTGATTAATCATAGGTGTGTCCTACTTTCTTTTCTTGTATGGAATTCTATTATATCAAAGATATGGTTTGAATACCTTTTCGTGATTTTTCCGAAGTACAATCTTAACCCATTTCACATTTGTAGTAGGAGAAGGTCCTGTAATCCACGTATGAAATGGTAGTGTACTGCAAATGACCATTGCTGAAATTGAGATTGTGGCCGTTATTGTAAATAATAATAGGCTATAGAATATTGTGTTTTCTTGCAGTGTGAATAAAGAAAGAAATTTTGTACAAAGTTGCAAGAAGAAAAAGTGAGCTAAATAAGCACCATACGTGTAATTCCCGATAAAGCGTAAAGTTTTATATAAGAAACCGCGTCGCTGTACGATTGTAATAGATAGAACGTAAAGTATGATAATTTCGCATACGATATATAAAAACATAGACGGTTTTAAATAAGTTGAAACGGTTAAATGAATAGAGTTTACTCCGTAAAAACTAAATAACTCATAATTGATGAATAAAAATAAGATAAAAAATAATATTGTGATAAGCGGGATATGTTTCATGACAAATATACGCCAAGTTTTTAGCGCTACAGCAGCGATTCCTCCCATGACGAAATAGAATGAGTAGAAGAAGAAGGAACGATCTGTATAATGTAAAATGGTTGAACTAGTCAATTTCTCTCCATTAAAAATGTAGTGAGAAGAATACCACATTAAGAGGAAATATAGACAAGCAAAGATGGTCATATATTTATATATGTCTTTTTTATTTTCTGTTCGTTTTTGAAACCAATAAAATAGTGTACATAGTAAAGGAAACAATAAGTGAATTTGGAACATCATAATCACGTACCAAAGATGAGGTGCGGCTGTTCCGAGTAATAAACTTTTTATTCCACTTTGTAGTGTAATCATATCGTTTGTTGTTAATAAGTAAAGAATAGACCAGAAGAAATAAGGAATGAGTAAATGTGCGGCTTTTTCATAAATATATTCTGTGTAGGCTAGTTGCTTCGTATATTGCCGAATTAAGTGAAAGCCAACGATAAATATGAATGCAGGTGCTGAAAATTTTGCAAGGTTGAATAGCATGCCCATAATGAGGGATTGCTCAAGTAAGACATTTCCTTGATTCATTGTATATAATAAGGAACTTTGCAAAACGACAGCAAGGAATGCAATGCTTTGCAAAATTTTGAATTCTGGTGCGCTTTGAGTCATAATGTCCATCTCCTTTTCCATACATGATTATAGTACGGAGAATGGATAATGGATGTGGAATATTTGTGAAGATTATAACAAATTTGTGGCAGAATGGATTAACAATAAAAAAGAGGATGCTCGGTTGGAGCATCCTCTTTCTATTTATTAAGCAAATTTGTTTTTGATCCAGTTCTTACCTTCTACAAGGCGAGCTGTCATTACGGCACAAGCGTTATCTGCTGTTACGTTTAACATCGTTGCAGGAGGATCAATGATTGTACTAATTGCTGCGATAATTGGTAATGCTTCTGGCGGGAATCCGTATAGAGAAACGATTAACATTTCACCAATCATACCGCCACCTGGAATAGCGCCCATTACTGTTCCTACTAATAGAGAAACAACAAGTGCGATTGCTAATGTTTTCGGTCCTTCGAATTCCATGTTGAAAATACCGAATAAGAAAGCAATTTTTAAGACGCCGCCTAAAACAGAGCCGTCTTTATGAAGTGTAGATCCAAGTAGCACAACTGTTTCACGAACGTCAGAAGAGATACCCATCTTCTTCGTCGCTTCCAAGTTCGCAGGAATACTAGCAGCACTACTACAAGTTGCTAGTGATGTAACTGTAGGAGAGACCATGTTCTTCCAAAATACTTGTACACCTTGTTTGCGACCTGCAAGGTATGCATAGAACGTGAAGAATACAAAGAAGTAAATTAGAGACGCTGGGTAGTATACCATTGCTGCTCGGAAGTAAGTTCCAAGAAGTTGTGGTCCGAATTCACCAACTAATGCTGCGAAGTAAGCAGCAAGTCCGATTGGAGCGTAGTACATAATGAAAGATACAACTTTCATTGAAATTTCTGCACCAGCTTGTAAGAATGTAGCGAATGGCTTTCCTTTTTCACCAACTGCTGAAGTTGCAACTCCCATTAAAATAGAGAAGAAAATAAGAGCTAACATATTTTCACGAGATAGTAACTTCGAGAAGTCAGATACTGTTAGAATACCAACGATTTGATCTGCAACACTAACAGCTTTGTCAGCTTTGTCAGGTTGTGTTAGTTCTAATACAACACCTTGTGCTGGCGGGAATACTTTCACGACAATAATCATAAAAATAGCAGCTAAAATACTTGTAAATAAGAAAGTCCCAGCCATACTAGACATAATTTTACCGAAACGTTTTAATCCATCCATATTAGCAATAGATGACGCGATGCTAAAGAACACTAGAGGTACAACAATCGTAAACATTAAGTTTAAGAAAATGTCACCAAGCGGCTTTAAAGCAACTGCATCGGCACCCATGAAATAACCAATGAAACCACCAATTAGGATAGAAGATAATAAAATAAGTGGAAAGCGATATGCCTTCATAAATATATCCTCCTATCAATTAAAAAAAATCATACTGAATTATTATAGCGAGTTAGGGTCCTCTTTACTAGGAGAATAATGATAGATGGAATAGCGTGAAAACCGAGAAATTTTTGTTTTTAAGCTCGGCATACAGTAGGAAATCTAGACATATATATTTGTAACCTAGTGGTGGCAAAGGATGCACCGTAACTTAGGTTTGGAAAAAGGGGGAGGGAAAAGGGATGAATATTTTACTTTGCTGTGCAGCGGGAATGTCTTCCAGTTTGATTGTTACAAAAATGGAGAAAGCAGCAGAGGCAAGAGGGATAGAGGTAAAGATTTGGGCAGTCTCAGGTTCTGAAGTAAATAGTCACATAGATGAAGCTGATGTGCTTTTACTTGGACCGCAAGTACGTTATTTATTACCGAAAATGAAAGAGTTATGTAAGGAGAAGGGAGTACCTGTTGATGTCATTCAATCCGTCCATTACGGTCTCTGTAATGGAGAAGCTATCTTGCAAGCAGCTTTGGCAATGAAACCATGAGGAGAGTGGGATAGATGATACGGTTTTTAGAGAAATATGTAATGCCGGTAGCAGGGAAAGTTGCAGAGCAGAGGCATTTGCTAGCAATTCGTGATGGACTCGTATTGACGATGCCTTTCTTAATTATTGGATCATTTTTCCTCATCATTAGTGCTTTACCAATACCAGGTTATAATGATTTTATGGCAGGTTTGTTTGGGGAGAATTGGCAGAGGGCTTTGGGGTATCCAGTTAGTGCAACTTTTAATATAATGGCTTTAATAGCTGTTTTTGGAATCGCTTACAGGTTGGGGGAATATTATAAAGTCGATGCTTTAGCGTCTGGGGCATTGTCACTTGTGACGTTTTTACTTGCGACGCCATTTCAAGTTGCATATATTATACCAAGTACAAAAGAGAGTGTACTTGTAGAAGGTGCTATACCAGCTGCATTAATGGGGAGCCAAGGGTTATTTGTAGCAATGATTATTGCACTTATATCTACTGAACTTTATCGGTTTATTGTACAAAAAAAGATAATTATAAAGATGCCAGAGACAGTTCCACCAGCTGTCACACGTTCATTTGCCGCGCTTGTTCCAGGATTTATTGTTGTAACGGTTATTTGGATTTTACGCTTAATTATAGAAAATACTTCTTTTGGCAGTATCCATAATATTGTGGGGCAAATTTTACAGGAACCACTTAGTGTACTTGGTGCTAGTTTTTGGGGCGCAATAATAGCTGTTATTCTCGTTCATGTTCTTTGGTCATGTGGAATTCATGGAGCTACTATTGTTGGTGGTGTAATGAGTCCGGTTTGGTTGTCGTTAATGGATCAAAACCGAGTTGCTTACCAAGCAGGGCAAGATATACCAAATACGATTACTGCACAGTTTTTTGATTTATGGATTTATATGGGCGGTTCCGGTGCAACACTTGCTTTAGTTGTAGGAATGTTACTATTTGCGCGAAGTCAGCAATTAAAGAGTTTAGGGAGATTGTCAATTGCGCCTGGCATATTTAATATTAATGAGATGGTAACCTTTGGTATGCCGATTGTAATGAACCCAATTTTATTAATTCCATTTATATTGGTTCCGGTTGTGTTAACGATTGTTTCTTACTTTGCGATGGAATGGGGATTAGTTGCTCGCCCGAGTGGAGCTGCTGTACCTTGGACGACACCAATTCTATTTAGTGGATATTTAGGATCGGGTGGCAAAATTTCAGGTGTTATTTTGCAACTCATTAACTTTGCACTGGCGTTTGTCATTTATTTACCGTTCTTAAAAATATGGGATAAACAAAAAGTAGCGGAAGAAAAGGGGGAGTAAAGAACTAAAATGGATACGATAGAAACGAAGGCTTTTCATTTAATTTTGCATGGAGGAAATGCGAGAAGTTGCTCAATGGAAGCGATTGATTGCGCAAAGCGTGGAGAATTTACAGAAGCAGAAGCGAAATTACAAGAAGCGTTAGAGGAATTAAAAGAGGCGCACCGTGTACAAACGGATCTCATACAGAAAGAAGCTGGTGGTGAGAAAACCGAAGTTACTCTTCTGATGGTGCACGCGCAAGATCATTTAATGAATGCAATTACGGTAAAGGAATTAGCGAGTGAATTTGTAGAATTATATAGGAAGATGGCAGCAGCTGAATGAACCTTGCGTATGCAAGGTTTTTTTATTTCATTAAATAAAGGGTAAAAATAATAAATTATTTTTCACTAAAAAATTTTTTAGTGTATTTTTTGAGTTTAAACACAACTAGACAACTAAACACTAATCTATTTTCATACAGTTATGTGTTAAAAGCGTGTTGTTTTATAACACACTGTGTGTTTTTTGAGTAACACACTAATTGAAAGCGTTAACACACAAAGAAAATGCTCGAAAAAGCACTGATTTTAGTGGTTTTAAAAAGTTGGCACGCTAATTGCATTAATAAATAGCGTAAAGAAAAATAAATAAACATAAATTTTTTATACTACACAAGGGGGATTTTCAAATGAATATTTTATTATGTTGTTCAGCAGGGATGTCTACAAGTTTACTAGTTACAAAAATGGAAGCGGCTGCAAAAGCTCGCGGTCTAGAAGGAAAGATTTGGGCTGTATCTGGGGATGCAGTAAAAACGAATATCGATCAAGCAGATGTATTATTACTAGGACCACAAGTTCGTTACATGCTTTCTTCAATGAAAACGCTTGCTGATGAGAGAAACGTTGGAATCGATGTTATTAATCCAATGCACTACGGCATGATGAATGGAGAAGCAGTTTTAGATCACGCATTGACACTTAAAAAATAATTAGGGGGGAAGCGAAATGCAAAAATTTATTGCATTTATGGAGAAATATTTAGTTCCAGTCGCAGGAAGAATCGGATCGCAGCGTCATTTAGTTGCAATCCGTGATGGTTTTATCGCAGTTATGCCTCTTATTTTAGTTGGATCGTTTGCAGTACTTATAAATAATCTACCAGTTGATGCATTCCAAAAACTTATGAAGGGTGCATTTGGGGATGTTTGGAAAGATATCGGCGGTGGTATGTGGACAGGGTCCTTTGCAATATTAGCTCTCATAGCCGCAGTTGGGATAAGTTATAATTTAGCGAAATCTTACGGTGTAGACGCGTTGTCAGCAGCAATTATTACATTCGGTGCATTAATTATTATATCTCCGACAACGCCAAAAGAAGGCGGTATTGATTTAGCTTGGACAGGATCACAAGGTTTATTCGTTTCTATCATTGTAGCTCTTCTTGTAACCGAGGTATTCAGGTTCTTTGTTCAAAGGGATATTACAATTAAGATGCCAGATGGTGTTCCACCAGCAGTAATGAAATCATTCGCAGCATTAGTTCCAGCATTCGTTATTTTAATCGTAACAGCAAGTATTCAGTTAGCTGTGAAATTAGCGGGAACAAGTATTCATAAAATCGTATTTGAAACAATTCAATTACCATTACAAGGTTTAGCAGGTACGTTACCAAGTGCAATTATTATCGCATTACTTATTCACGTATTATGGTTCTTCGGATTACATGGTCCTAATATTATCGGTGGTATTATCGACCCAATTTATTTACCAGCACTAGAAAAGAACATTAAATTATTTAACGATGGTATGTCTGCATATGATGTACCGCACATTTTCACAAAGCCATTCTTTGATGTATACGTATACATCGGCGGATCAGGTGCAACATTAGCATTCTTAGTAGCGGTAATGCTTGTTGCAAAAAGTGCGCAACTTCGTGGTGTAGGTCGCGTATCTATCGGTCCTGGTTTCTTCAATATTAACGAACCAGTTATTTTCGGTACACCAATCGTATTAAATCCAGCGTTAATCATTCCATTCGTACTTACACCGGTTGTATTAGTAATTACTTCTTATACAGCGATTTCTTTAGGGTGGGTACCAAAAACAGTTGCTTTAGTTCCTTGGACAATGCCACCAATCTTTAGTGGTTATCTTGTAGCGGGCGGAAGCATCGCTGGTGCAGCACTACAAGTGGTAAACTTTGCAATCGCGGTAGTAATTTACTATCCATTCGTATTAATGTGTGACCGTACTTATGTACAGGCTGCAAAAGCTGAAACAAAAGGAAGCGACAATTCAGTATCACTTTAAAAAATATTATTCTGGCGAGTTCTTATAGCTCGTCAGAATAATTACCTTTATATCATGTTCAAAAAGATGAAAAACATCTATATGAACACTAAACTATCATTAATAAATTCATACTTTAATAGACATGTTCAAACTGAAGGGGTATTTAAATCGGTTGAACCTTATAGAGAGGGCGGTAATTATGATGACTACAGCAGAACAAATTCCATTTCAATTAATTTTAAATAGTGGTAATGCACGAAGCTTTGCAATGGAGGCACTTCAATTTGCCAAACAGGGGAAAATGGCAGAAGCTGATGAAGCGATGGTAAAGGCGAAAGAAGCGATTAATGAAGCGCATCATTTCCAAACAGAGCTCATACAATCAGAAGCAAGAGGAGAAAAAACAGAGATTAGTGTTCTTTTAATTCATGCACAAGATCATTTAATGAATGCGATTACAGTAAAAGAATTAGCAGCAGAATTTATTGACCTTTATAAAAAGTTAGAAGCGAAAGGGGAATAAAGCATGACTGGAATTAAAATTGCTACAATCGGCGGTGGATCTAGTTATACACCAGAGTTAATTGAAGGATTTATTAAGCGTTATGATGAGCTTCCTGTTCGTGAAATTTGGTTAGTAGATATTGAGGCAGGAAAAGAAAAGTTAGAAATCGTTGGTAACTTAGCGAAACGTATGGTGAAAAAATCTGGTTTACCAATCGAGGTACATTTAACACTTGATCGCCGCGAGGCATTAAAGGATGCTGACTTCGTAACAACGCAGCTTCGCGTAGGTTTATTAGAAGCTCGTGCAAAAGATGAAGCAATCCCATTAAAATATGATGTAATCGGTCAGGAAACAAATGGTCCTGGTGGTTTATTCAAAGCGTTGAGAACGATTCCTGTTATTTTAGATATTTGTAAAGATATGGAGGAGCTCTGTCCAAATGCATGGTTAATTAACTTTGCAAATCCAGCTGGTATGGTAACAGAGGCAGTTCTTCGTTATACAAATATTCAAAGAGTAGTTGGTCTATGTAACGTTCCAATCGGAATCCGCATGGGCCTTGCGAGATTACTTGAAGTAGATGCAAGTCGTGTCCACGTTGATTTCGCAGGTTTAAATCATATGGTATACGGACTAGACGTATATTTAGATGGCGTAAGTGTAATGGACCGTGTGTTAGAGCTTGTGACAGATCCAGAAAAGCAAATTACGATGGAAAATATCGCAGCGCTTAACTGGGAGCCAGATTTTATTCGAGGACTTCGTGCAATTCCATGTCCATACCATCGTTACTACTACAAAACACGTGAAATGTTAGAAGAAGAAAAAGAAGCTTCTGTTGAAAAAGGTACACGTGCAGAAGTAGTAAAACAATTAGAAAATGATTTATTTGAGTTATATAAAGACCCGAACTTAGATATTAAACCACCACAATTAGAAAAACGTGGCGGAGCTTATTATAGTGACGCAGCGTGTAGCTTAATTACGTCTATTTACAATAATAAAGGTGATATCCAGCCTGTTAATACACGAAACAACGGAACAATTGCAAGCTTACCACATGATTCAGCTGTTGAAGTGAACTGTATTATTACGAAAGAAGGCCCAAAACCAATTGCAGTTGGAGATCTTCCCGTACCAGTTCGCGGTTTAGTACAGCAAATTAAATCATTTGAGCGCACAACAATTGAAGCTGCTGTTACAGGGGATTATCATAAAGCGCTGCTTGCTATGACAATTAATCCACTTGTACCATCAGATAAAGTTGCAAAACAAATTTTAGATGAAATGTTGGAAGCACATAAAGAATATCTTCCGCAGTTCTTCAAAAAGGTAGAGAAATAAAGCGGCGCTATTTAGCCCGCTTTTTTTATTCTATTAGGAGGTATTAGAATGATTAAGTTAATTGTAAACGCAGATGATTTCGGTCTTACAGAAGGTACAAATTACGGCATTATTGATGGACATATAAATGGACTTGTAAATTCAACGACGATGATGATGAATATGCCAGGAACAGAGCATGCGGTACGCTTAGCGAAAGAGTATAACCTACTCGGAGTAGGTGTACATCTCGTATTAACGGCAGGAGAACCACTTCTTGGAGACGTACCATCACTTGTAGGTAGCGACGGATCGTTTCATAAACAAAGTGTTGTAAGGGAAGGGAATATAAATCCAGAAGAAGTTGAGAGAGAATGGACTGCTCAAATTGAGAAGTTTTTATCTTACGGATTAACACCAACTCATTTAGATAGTCATCATCACGTGCATGGATTGCCAATTTTGCACGATGTTCTTGAGAGATTAGCTGCAAAATATAATGTTCCAATTCGTCGTTGTGAGGAAGAGCGAGCAGTACGCCCATTTTCCGACGTGTTCTACAGTGACTTTTACGCAGATGGTGTGACGGAAGATTACTTTGTGAAGTTACAAGAAAGAGTACAAGGTGAACAAACGGTAGAAATTATGGTTCATCCAGCTTATATTGATCCAGAGCTTGTGAAGCGTTCTTCTTACGTAATGGATCGTGTGAAAGAATTGCGTATTTTAACAGAAAGCGAGTTGCCTGAAGGAATAGAGCTTGTGAAGTTTTAATAGAAAAACGACGGCTATATAATGCCGTCGTTTTTTATTTACAAAATGGATAGAATATATCCGCCAAAGGCTCCGATTATAACGATAACCCAAGGTGGTGTTTTCCAAAAAGCGAGCAAGCAAAATAGAAGAGATGCAAAAACAAAATCTACAGCGTTCATAATTGTGCTTGTCCAAATAGGATCATAAAAAGCTGCTAGTAAAATACCGACAACGGCTGCATTGACTCCAAGTAGTGCGCCTTGTATGTAAGATATTTTTCTCACACTGTTCCAAAACGGTAAAACACCAATAACGAGCAGGAAGGCAGGGAGAAAGATTGCAATTGTTGCAAGTATGGCCCCAAGCGTCCCGTTTAACACTGCTCCTATATAAGAGGCGAATGTAAATAGTGGTCCTGGTACTGCTTGTGTTAATCCGTATCCAGCTAGGAACTGTTCTTTCGTCATCATGCCGTTTTGTACGAACTCACCTTCAAGAAGGGGCAGCACGACGTGTCCTCCTCCAAATACAAGTGCGCCAGAGCGATAGAAACTATCAAATAAAGCGATGTAATAAGAGAACGGTCTTAATATTGGTAGCAGCAGTAATAGTCCGAAGAATAAGATGAGACAAGAAACTGCTATCTTTTTTGAAATAGGTACTTTTATATGTTGAGATTGGCTAATTGGTTGATTGCGATATAAAAACCAGCCGATAAAGCCAGATATTATAATGAGAATGACTTGTGTCCAGCTGTTTGGCCATAGTAAAGCGATTGCGGCAGTTACAATTGCGATGGTCGCACGATTTCGGTCTGGCGTTAATTTTTGTGCCATTCCCCATATGGCATGAGCAACAATAGCGACTGCTACAAGTTTTAGTCCATGAATCCAGCCAGCACTTCCAAGATCGAACTGATTAAGGAACGAGGCGAAGAAAACCAAAACAAGCACAGACGGTAGCGTGAATCCAATCCATGAAACAATAGCTCCTAATAAACCACCTCTTAGTAATCCAATCCCCATACCGACTTGACTGCTAGCAGGGCCAGGAAGGAATTGGCATAGTGCTACTAAATCTCCATAGCTTCGTTCATCCATCCATTTTCTTTTTTGTATGTATTCATGGTGGAAATAGCTGAGATGGGCGACAGGGCCACCAAATGAAGTAAGCCCTAATTTAAATGAGACGAGAAAAATCTCTAATAATGTGTGAAAAGTGTATTTGTTATTTTTCAAAAGTACCTCCTAGAATGTTTTTCTATGTGCATTATACAAGAGGTAGTAAAGCAAAAGGAACGATTCTAATGTAAAGATTGTGTGAATCTTTTCTTCGTAATTAAAACTTGAAAAAGTCATAAATGATTATGTATAAACCATAAAGTAGTAGAAGTAGTGCTGGGAAATTTATATAAGGAGAATGCCCGTATGACAACACATTTCTTTGCGAGGTTAACAGGTAAGAGGGAAATACCTCCTGTAAATACAGAAGCTTATGGTGTAACAGAGTTTATATTTAGTGATGATTTAAAGAAATTACAATATCGGATCATATTGAAAAATATCGAAAAAGTTACATCATGCCAAATTCATTTAGGGAAAGTGGATCAAATTGGTCCAGTTGTTTTAAATTTGTTTGGTCCGCTAAAGCAAGGTATTAGTGTAAGTGAAGGAGTCGTGACCGGTGTAGTCAATGTGGAGGATTTTGAAGGGCCTTTACAGGGGCGAGCGTTTGATAACTTACTTCAAGAAATCATTCAGGCGAATGTATATGTAAATGTTTATACGAAATCCAATAAGAAGGGCGAAATTAGGGGGAGAATCAGAAAAGTAAAGAAGTAGAAAAAAGGCTGTCCATATTTTGGAACAGCCTTTTCTGCTATAAGGTGCAAATTTTAGCGATTATTGTCGGTATCGATATATTTTGAAAATCGCTGATATAATCCAGGTTACGCCGATATATTTGAAAAATCGCTGATATAATCTGGGTTACGGTCGATATATTAAAAAACTGCCTCGATTAATTTTTTACAGGCTGATTTTTAATGAAGAAGTCCATGACATAAAATACTTCGTCATCAGGTATTTGTATTTCAAATGTATTTTCAATCGGTTGTAATGCTTTTTTCACTTTCATATACATCCAGTATTCATCTTGTCTTCGTTTTTCTTTATCTGGATGAGGGAGGAGGCTTTCTCCTTTTTGAAGACGGTCAACCATACAGCTCATATGCAGAATCACACCCATTAAGCTGTCAGGAGCTAGCTGTAAGGAAATTAATTCTTGAATTGTATTTAATGCGTAACGAATTGTTTTAATAAGTAATGCTCCGTCGTTTCGCTGCATCTGTTGTTCAAGAATATCAGCCATTTTTGCATATGTTTCTTCATACGTAATTAGTTCTTGAATTGGCTGAATCGCTGTGTAGTTTACAATGTCTTGGAAATGATATGTTAAGCAGGGTACTTGCACATCGAAATTCGTGACGATACAAATGATATTTCGCTCTTTTTTTATGTTCTCAATCATTTTCGTTAAATCTTTTTCATGGACGATACTAATCGGAATAATTTCAATTAAGTCTTTGTCAAATCGCAAATAGTTTTCTAACATTTTTTGAATAGCTAATGCACTGCCTTCCCCAGTTAAACAAGCTGTTAAAATAACAGATTTCATTGGTGATAGTGGCTTTTTCTTTTCTTCTTGTACGTTCAAGTAAAACGGTGTTAAGTTCTTCACTGTTTCATATAATGCATCTAATGAGTAGCCAAGCTGAGCTTTTCGAGCTGCTTCTAGTGCATGTGGAGTGCTTGTCATGGAAAGAACACGTACCGGAATTTTGAACTCAGTTTCTAATATATCACCAATATAAGCGAGCGAGCCCATATCAACGAGTAAAAGAAGTCCATTTACATTTTGGAGTGTTTTCATATACACTTTCACACGCTCTAAGAAATCTTTCGGCGATTCATGTAACGGCATATCGATACCGGTTACTTCCTCAATGCCGAGCAACTCGTTTGCGACGTTTGCCATTTCTGTTGCGATGCCGTTGCCGTGTGCTAATATTAATACTTTTACTTCTGTTTGTGAGGCAGGAATTGGATCAACAACGAAGAACATTGTTAAAAAGCCTGCTTCATCGATAGGCATTGTTATTTGTAATTCGTCTTCCAGTAGTTGAATGCATTGCATAGCTACGGAAAAAGCTTCTTTATATTTCGTACGAATTTGATTTAATTGTGGGTGATGAATTTGTTTTCCTGCTTGCAAACGTTGTAGAGTTGTCTGTACATGTAAACTTAAAGCGAGAAATACTTTTTCATCAAACGTCTTGGATAAATGCTTTTCAGCAAGTTCCGCAATTTTTTCACAAACGGAAACGATATTACGATCCACAATTTTAAAAACATTTTCATGACTTGTCTTTTTTGATATTTGGTTAAAATATTGTACGAAAAAGCTTTGAAGATCATTTTCTATTAGTAATTCTAATTCGTCCTCTTCAATACCGCGAGCTTGAAGTTCTTCATATTTATAATCAATATAATCGTAAATAGAAGACTGTTTTTCATTTTCTGTTTTATGATTACTCCAACCTTCATCACCTGTAAATACAAATGTTTCATTTGGTATTTGGTATAGATGACGGCTCTTTCTTTCAATGAATAACCCTTCCTTCATATACCAAGGTAAATCTGTACTTGAAACATAGACAGAGTCACGTTTCTTTGTCACGAAGTCAGAATAGGCTTTCGCACAGGCAATTTGTACATCCGTTTTTAATTGACCGATGTTATTGGGACAATTGTAAAAGACGAAAGCACGCATTGTATTCGGACTAACGTGAATTTCTTTTCGCAGGCGGATTGCTTCATTTGTGAAAAATAGTTGCAGTAAAGCAAATCGTTCTTTATGTGTACGTTCACGAAGTGGTGGCAGCGTGACAGTCATCGGTATACGTCTTGTAAATGTTTTTAATAAAAATGAATTTGGTTCTTCTGTTGTTGCAGTAATGATCAATACGTGTGCTTTACGCTCGTTTTCTGTTTCTCCAAGGCGGCGGTATACCCCGCGGTCAATAAAGGTGAAAAGCATTTCTTGTCCCTCTGGAGGAAGGCGATGTACTTCATCTAAGAAAAGGATTCCTTCATGTGCTTTTTCAATTAACCCTTTTTGATCACTTGCCCCTGTATAAGCTCCTTTTTTAATCCCAAATAATTGCCCCAGTAGTAGCTGTGGATTATTTGCGTAATCAGCACAGTTAAAGACGATAAATGGTGCATTTTTAGGAAGCTGTTCAACTTCAATTGCATATTCGTGCATTAAAGAAGCGAACATAGATTTTCCGACTCCTGTTTCTCCTAGCAGTAAAGTATGCATGCCGTTTGGAGGGTAGAGAATCGAAGCTTTCGCTTTTTCGATTGCGATTTTAAGGCTTGTATTTTCAATTGCAAATGTATCTAATGAAGTCATTTCCTTTGAATGCGTTTCCAACGAAGCGTTCGTTTCTATATAAAAACGAACAGGACGCGTATTTGTTTTTAATAAACGTTTATCTTTTACAAGTTTGTTTAAGTCGCTACTTACATTAGCGCGATCTAGTTGCAACAGGGTAGCGAGTTCTGATGCGGTTACACCTTCTATATAATTGCCTTCTTGTATTGCGTTAAAAATGAGATCTATTCGTTTCATTTCTATTCACCTCGAAACTTCATCACTATTTAAAATTTTACACAAAAATGGGAAGGGTGGGAAGAGAAAAATAAAACAGCTTTAGCACATAGGCACTAAAGCTGTTACAATCTTGTGTCTTTCCAAAAGTTCACTTCGAGGTGAGAAGATGGATTATAGGGAAGAAGTTTGTATCCTTGTGACTGTAAGTAATCAATTACTTTGGGCAATATTTGTACGGTTACACTCGAATCATGCATTAAAATCACTTCGACTTGTTCATCGCTCTGATTACGTACTCTTTCTAGTATGGCAGAAGGATTGTCATAGCTTTTCCAGTCATATGTATCGATTGTCCAATCCCACATTTTATACTGGGCGGATACAAGTGCATCACGGTAATTCTTTTTTAAGTAAGGCATGCTACCATACGGGACACGAACGAGATGTGTATTTAATTTTGTAACTTGCTGAACAATATTTTGTGTTTGTTCCATTTCTGTAATTAAAGTGGATGGATCACCAGTGTAAAGGCGTTTTACATCGTGTGACATACTGTGAAGTCCGATATAATGCCCCTCTTTAATTAATCGTTGCATTGTTTTTTTATAATGTGGCACTTTTCCACCAATAACAAAGAAAGTTGCTTTTCCGTTCTTTTCTTTTAAGATGTTTAAAATTTGCGTAGTATATTTGTTTGGTCCGTCATCAAATGTTAAGTACGCGATTTTTTGGATAGGAGAGGTAGTTTCAGTATTTGAATGATGTTCAGCAGGGATCATTGTAGTTGCTCCTGCATGAGATGACGCGTACATAGTAATCGTTAAAAATAAAATAATGTATTGAAATACTCGCTTGATCATAACATTCACCCTCAGTTTGACAATCAAGATGTAAAAAAGAAAATATAATCCTTTTCTTATTATGTATATCTTTCTCCAATAGTGGGACTCTCAAACAAACTATATTTTGGAAATATGAAATGAGGAGTAAAAAATAAAAAATAGCATCCTCTTATAAGAAAGAGGATGCTATTTGAATATTTCATAATTGTAAAGGCTATACTACAATTAGTCTTCGCGTTTTTTCACTTTTTTATAAAAGGAAATAAGTGGTTTGTAACGTTCATGTACAAGCCCAATTACTTCAGCAATAATTTCTGTAAAGAAGATTAAAACGAAAAGAAGAATAATGGATAACCATAATGTCGCACTAGAGAAAATGATTGCATTTACACTAAAGAAAATACCGAATGCGTATATAATTAGTACCGTTTTACGATGAGAGAAGCCCATTGCAAGTAAACGGTGATGTAAATGCGATTTATCTGGTGCTGAAATAGGTTTTTTATTTACGATACGGCGGATAATTGCAAATGTCGTATCAAATACGGGTACGCCTAAAATGATAACTGGAACGATAAAGCTGAATAACGTTACACTTTTGTATAATCCGAGTAACGATATAACAGAAATACAGTATCCTAAAAATAGTGCACCTGTATCTCCCATGAAAATTTTTGCTGGATGGAAGTTGTAGAATAAAAATCCAATTGTACTTGCTAATGTAATTAATGCTAGTGGTAAAATAATAGCGGCTCCAGTGCCCCATGGGCTAGTGAAGGCCATATATGCTAGCGTTGCAAGTACGATAGATGAAATACCAGCAGATAACCCATCTAAGCCATCAATTAAGTTGATTGCATTTGTAATACCTACAATCCAAAATACTGTAATTGGATAAGCAAGCCATCCGAGTTCAGTATCCCCGAGGATTGGAATATATAATACTTGCACTAATAATCCACTTTTTACAATCATCATGGCAACTAATAGTTGTCCACCGAATTTTACCTTCGCAGATAACTCGTACATATCATCTAAAATACCGATGATTACAATGATAATCGCACCTAGCGTTATCGATAACATTCTTTGTTCATATAAGCCGCCGACAACAAATCCTACAGCTACACCAATAAATATCGCTAATCCGCCAAGACGAGGCATAATCTTTTGGTGTACTTTACGAGCGTTTGGCTTATCTGTTGCTCCTATTTTAAAAGCTAACTTAATAACTAAAGGAGTAACGATGAGTACAGTGATGAAAGATGCCAAAATGGCATAAATCACTTGTGAGTCCATTAATACCCCACCCTTTTATAGTCTAACGTAATTTTTTTTAATGTATTTATCTGAAAATTATGATGTTTATTTACAGGCTCATAACATATGGTATCACAAAAAGATTAGAATTCAATCTTTTTTTCTGTTTACGGTAAATGGAAGCAGATAGAATATATGACAATTGTATATAGAATGTTGAATCATTTGAGAAGGTTAATCGTATTGGACTTTGGAATATGACATTTTCTCTTTTTCTTCGATAGTGAATACTTTTATTTCAGTATTATAAGTGTTACACGTAGAAATGAGTAAGTTCCGTGTTAAAATATGGGAATTCATCCACAGGAACGGGCAGTAAGGCTTTTACCTCAAAAATCAGTTGGAGAGAAGACGTTATGTGGGAACCTTAATTCCTGTAAAATCTCGATTGGTTTAATTAATAATTAGTGGAGGATGGATGCCCCTCACTGAATAAAGTTTCATTTTATATTCTTGCATGTAATTTTACAAAAACTTAAAAAAGAATGGAAAAAGTAATTCATATAATAAAGAAGTAAAAGAGTTTTCTCATTTTTAATGTGAGAGGGGGAAGCACAGGGAGAATTCTATGTATTCGTATATTTTCTATTGTATATTCCTGTGCGAAAAGGAAATGAAAATTACGATAATAGGTACCGGATACGTTGGATTGATTACAGGAGTAGGGTTGGCAATGTTAGGCCATTCAGTCACATGTTTTGATATAAATGATGAAAAAATTGAACGGATAAAGCAAGGAGATCTACCTATTTATGAAGCGGGTTTATATGAATTAATAAATGATGCATGTGAGAATGATCGTTTAACTTTTACAACAAGTAGAGTAAAAGCATTTTACGATGCAGAATTTATATTTATTGCAGTTGGAACGCCATCTTTATTAGATGGGACAGCGGATTTAACATATATTCGAAGTGCTTGTGACGACATCGGGACATATGCGACGAACGATATTATTGTCGTTACGAAAAGTACGGTTCCTGTAGGTACAAATGATGTTATGAGGGGATGGATTGAGAAGAAATTACAAAATAGATATGAATTACATATCGTATCGAATCCAGAGTTTTTACGGGAAGGTTCAGGGATTTACGATTTTTTTCAGGGAGATCGTATTGTAATTGGAGCAGATAATGAGGAAGCGGCACGAAAAGTGGAGAATTTGTATAGTGAATTACGCTTAAAAACGTATGTTACAGATATAAAAAGTGCAGAGATGATTAAATATGCATCGAATGCTTTTTTAGCGACAAAAATTAGTTTTATCAATGAAATTTCAAATATATGTGAGAAGGTAGGAGCCGATGTATTAGACGTTGCACAAGGGATGGGAATGGATAAGAGAATCGGGGCTTCTTTTTTAAATGCGGGCATTGGTTATGGGGGATCGTGTTTTCCAAAAGATACGAAAGCCCTTGTGCAAATTGCAGGGAATGTGGCGCATGATTTTCGCTTGTTAAAAGCAGTCATTGAAGTGAATAATAAACAACAGTTGTTATTGATTGAGAAAGCGAAGAAAGTATTAAATATGAACAAGAAGCGGGTTGCGGTGCTGGGAGCGGCATTTAAACCGAATACTGATGATATAAGAGACGCACCGTCTCTTATTATGATACAAGAATTAATTCATATAGGTGCGGATGTAGTTCTATATGACCCGAAGGCAATTCAAAATATGAAAAATATCTTTGGAGAGACTATACAATATAGCGAATGTATAGATGAATCGATTAGAGGAGCGAGTGCGGCTTTTATCATGACAGAATGGGAATCTATTCGAACTTATCCGTTAGAAAAGTACGCACAACTTATGAGAGAGCCTATTTTATTTGATGGAAGAAATTGTTATACTATTGAGGATGTCAAGAAGCAAGGAATAGATTATTATTCTGTTGGAAGAGAAAGTATTTGTAAGAGGGAATTTTCCGTTATTCGTTAAAAAGGCATGTATTCATGAATATTCTTATATGTCATAATAGAATTTGTAACTAGTGAAAGAAAAGAGGCAATGAAATGACTGAACGTTTAAAAGTAATGACAATTTTCGGGACACGTCCAGAAGCAATTAAAATGGCACCTCTTGTGTTAGAGTTGCAGAAGCATACAGACAAAATTGAATCAATTGTGACTGTAACAGCGCAACATCGTCAAATGTTAGACCAAGTGTTAAGTATCTTTGGAATTACACCAGATTTCGATTTGAATATTATGAAAGATCGCCAAACTTTAATTGATATTACAACGCGTGGTTTAGAAGGTTTGGATAAAGTAATGAAAGAAGCAAAGCCGGATATTGTACTTGTACATGGTGATACAACGACAACATTTATTGCAAGTTTAGCTGCTTTCTATAATCAAATTCCAGTAGGTCATGTCGAAGCAGGACTTCGTACATGGGATAAATATTCTCCATACCCAGAAGAGATGAATCGCCAATTAACAGGCGTAATGGCAGATCTTCATTTCTCGCCTACAGCAAAATCGGCAACGAACTTACAAAAAGAAAATAAAGATGAGTCACGCATTTTCATAACAGGAAATACAGCGATTGACGCACTAAAAACGACTGTAAAAGAAACATATAGTCATCCTGTACTAGAGAAACTTGGAAATGATCGTCTTGTACTTATGACAGCTCACCGTCGTGAAAACTTAGGAGAGCCAATGCGTAATATGTTCCGAGCAATTAAACGTCTTGTTGATAAGCATGAGGACGTACAAGTTGTGTATCCTGTTCATATGAACCCTGTTGTTCGTGAAACAGCGAATGATATTTTAGGCGATCATAGCCGCATTCATTTAATTGAGCCGCTAGATGTAATTGATTTCCACAATGTTGCAGCTCGTTCATACTTAATGTTAACTGATTCTGGTGGTGTACAAGAGGAAGCGCCGTCACTAGGTGTACCGGTTCTTGTTCTTCGTGATACAACAGAGCGCCCAGAAGGTATTGAAGCAGGTACATTGAAATTAGCAGGAACAGACGAAGAGACAATCTTTGGTCTTGCGGATGAGTTGTTATCAAATAAAGAAGCTCATGATAAGATGTCAAAAGCATCTAATCCTTACGGTGATGGCCGTGCATCAGAGCGTATTGTAGAAGCAATTTTACAACACTTTAATAAGTAAATGAAAAAGAGCCAAATCATATGTGATTTGGCTCTTTTTGTTATTGCTGATTTCTCATAATCCACTCTGCATGAGCATTCGTAGAAGGAGGTGGCTCAGTTGGTGTTTTGTTCTGATTCTGATTCGTTTCTTTCTTTGCTTTTTCGTCAGAGTTAGAATTGGAAGAAGGATTTGATTCGGTTTTTTTAGTTGGATTTTCTTGAGTGTTTGCTGTTTCTCCTAATTCTTTTTTAATTTCGTTACGTACTGTCTCTACACCGATTGGATCTGGAAGGAAGTAATAAATACCACCTATTTTTTTGTCTTCTCCTTCAAGTTTGAGCGTTTGTATTGTAGAAGGATCAAACCCAGATAGTTTATTGTAAAGTGCAAGTCCGTCAGAAATAGGAATGTCAGTTTTTATATATTTTCCAACGACTGCTGTTAAATCTTTAATTTTAAATACGGTAGAGGCTGAATTTAGTTTTTGAGCAACAGCGGCTAGTAATTGTCTTTGTCTAGCAGCCCGACCATAATCGCCGTTTGGATCCTGCTTTCGCATACGTACGTATGCGAGTGCTTCTTCCCCATTTAAGTCTTGTTGTCCTTGCTTAAATTCGATTTTTTTGTAGTAATCCACGTCCGAACGCTCCCAAAAATCGAATGGGACATCAACAGTAACACCGCCAACAGCATCAACAATACCTTTAAAGCCTTGGAAATCAATTTTAATATAATGGTCTACAGGAACTTTTAGAAAACCTTCGACCGTTTTGATTGCCATTTCTTCTCCGCCGTAAGCGTGCGCAGCGTTAATTTTGTCCTCTTTGTTCTTACCAACAATTGGAACGCGACTATCACGAGGGATACTCATAAGCGAAATCTTTTTAGTTTTCGGATTGACGGTCGCAAACATTAATGAATCTGTACGACCGTTTTGACCGTCCGTTGCATAATCTTCTATACCCATAATGAGGAGTGTAAAAGGCTCCTTTGTAATTTCTACATCTTCGGTTCTCAAGTCCGATTTTTGACGAGTAAAACCACTATACATCCCCATGAGAGAAGAGTAGGAATTTAATATATAAAGTCCTACACCACCAAATAAAAATACGAAAATAAGGAAGTAGAAAAACTTTCTTCTTCGTTTCTTTTTTATTCTGCTATTTTGGAGATGATAATAACGTTCTTCCATATATAATCTCCTTAGTTCATTTGTAGGAAAGTAATTCACTACATTAATCTTTAAAGGTGATAATATAGCTATTCTTAGATAACATCTTGTTCTAAGTACAACATATCTCCTTCTGTAATTGTACATTTCCCATTTGTTAACTCAATCATCCAATCTGTGAATGCTTGTTTTCCGTCTTCTTCTACATACGTATCAAATGTGACATTTTCGAGATAATGTATATCTTTAATGGCATATTTCGAATTACGTAATTCATTTTCAATTTTGCCAAGTAATGTGTAATCAATTTCGGTCTGCATAACACGCATTAGTTTTCGCTGAACGACACCAACATGATTAATACCCTCACTTGTACATTTTCCATATGCGCGAATTAATCCACCTGCGCCAAGTTTAATGCCACCAAAATAGCGTGTAACGACAACGACGGTATCTTTTAAACCGCGTTTTTTTAGTACCTCTAACATAGGTACGCCAGCTGTACCGCTAGGTTCTCCATCATCATTTGCTTTTTGGATTTGATCTTGTTCGCCAATCAAATACGCAGAACAATTATGTGTGGCATTCCAATTTTGTTTTTTTATTTTTTGTATAAACTCTTGAGCTTCTTCTTCGGTTGTAGCTCTGCTAACATAACAAATAAATCTTGATTTTTGAATGACAATTTCATGCTCACCGTAGTCTTTGATTGTTAAATATTGTAATAACACTCGTATACGCCCCTATCTACCAAAATGACTAGTACTTTACATTTTAAAAGCGAGCGTTTTTATATTCAAACATTTTTTATAAATAAGTTGAAATTTTTGGTGAGTATTTCCCCTTTTTGTTGTAATTTGTCGAGATGGTGAGTATAATTCCAAATCGGCATTTTCATGTATGGATGCACCATTTTTAGTTTTCGTGTAAACTTAGGGAATAAAAACTTTTTTATAAGGCAGGTACGCAAATGAAAACAGCTATTGTTACTGATAGTACAGCATATATACCGAAGCATATTCGTGATGAACTCAATATATATATGATTCCATTAAACGTTGTGTTTGGAACGGAATCTTATCAAGAAGAAGCTGAAATTTCAGTAGATGATTTCTATGTAAAAGTACGTGAGCAAGAAGAACTTCCGAAAACTTCTCAGCCAGCAATCGGAAAGTTTGTTGAGTTATTTGAAGAACTATCTAAGGATTACGATGCGGTTATTAGCATTCATCTTTCAAGTGGGATTAGTGGTACATATCAAACGGCCACGACAGCCGGGCAAATGGTAGAGGGTATTGATGTATATACGTACGACTCTGAAATTAGTTGTGAAGTACAAGGATTCTATGTACGTGAAGGGGCAAAATTAGCAAGCGAAGGAAAAGATCCGAAAGAGATCGTTGCCCGTTTTGATGAAATGAAGCAAACGATGGACGCTTATTTTGTAGTGGATGATTTACATCATTTACAACGTGGCGGACGATTAAATAGTGCACAAGCCTTCATTGGTAGTTTGTTACAAGTGAAGCCCGTTTTATATTTTAGAGATAAAATCATTATTCCATTTGAAAAGATTCGTACACGTAAAAAAGCGTTAAAACGAATTGTTGAAATTTTTGATGAGCAAGCAAGTCAAGGTTTACCTATGGAAGCAGTTATCATTCATGCACAACGTGAAGAGGAAGCGAATGAATGGAAGGCAGAATTAGAAGCAAAATATCCTCATGTCACAATCCGAACAGGTTATTTTGGTGCTGTAATTGGTACGCATTTGGGTGAAGGTGCATTAGGTCTTGGATGGTATACGAAGTAATAAAGATATCAAAAGCTCTCTTTTTGAAGAGGGTTTTTTTACGGGTATTTTGCCTGTAGTTGACAAGTTAATATTTGGAAATGGTAAAATAAAATAATGAGGAAAGTTTTATAACTTACTTTTTACAAGAAACTATATTATAATGAAAGAGAGGTGAAAGATATGGAGCATAATTCTTGTTTATGTCCAAAGTTTGAGTCAGCTTTTACTTTGCTTAGTAAAAAATGGACTGGCTTAATTATTAAATCTTTGCTTGAAGAGTCAAAACGTTTTAGAGAAATCGCAGATATTATACCAAATATGAGCGATCGTATGTTGTCAGAGCGTTTAAAGGAATTGGAAAGCGAAGGCATTGTAGTTCGTAATGTTTACCCAGAAGTACCAGTTCGAATCGAGTACGGCTTAACTGACAAAGGGAAAGCGTTAGAAAGTGTTATGGATGAAGTCCAAAATTGGGCTGA
The DNA here is from genome assembly GCF_019091205.1 of Bacillus sp. GbtcB14. Classification (NCBI taxonomy): domain Bacteria; kingdom Bacillati; phylum Bacillota; class Bacilli; order Caryophanales; family Bacillaceae; genus Bacillus; species Bacillus sp. GbtcB14. Next base: position 271,348 of record NZ_JAGXJT010000004.1, on the reverse strand, counting down.
GAAATGGATGAAATAACGTTTTGATTTCATTTGGATTAGTGTATTTAACAAAACGTAAGGGAAACCTTGCGTTTTTTCTTTGCTTATAAAAATCTTTTGAAATTCTACACATACATACAAAAATATGCATATTTTGCGATAGAGTTACATATAATATTACATTTGTTTTACAATAGCGTAACATTAGCAAAAAAAATCCCGAATTATGGTATAAATTTTATAGGTTATATACGGAAAAAAGACAAAAGAAAGCGGTGTAAAAAATAAAATGAAAAAGCTAAAAATGGCATCTTGCGCATTAGTTGCAGGGTTAATGTTTTCAGGACTAACACCAAATGTATTTGCAGAAGATAAGATTTCTGACGTGAAATCACAAATTAATACACAAAATGACACTTTACATAAACAACAACAAGAACGTGACGAATTACAAAAACAAATGAATGACTTAAATAAAACAATTCAAGGTTTGGATAAGTCTGTTCAAGAGAATGCTTCAAAGCTTGATGAAACAACTAAAAAAGTTGCTGATACTGAGCAATTAATTGAAAATAAAAATAAAGATATTGCAGAACTACAAACGAAAATTGCAAAACGTGAAGAGTTATTAAGAAAACGTTTAGTTGCACTTCAAGAACAACCAAATACAAATGTTGTAACAGAAGTTCTTGTAAACTCTAAAAACGTTGCAGATCTAGTTGATCGTTTAGCTTCTGTTTCTAAAATTCTTGAGTCTGACGAAGATATCATGAAAACACAACAAGAAGATCAAGCGAACGTGAAAAAAGATGTTGAAACGGTAAAAACAAAGCAAAAAGAATTAAAAGAAGCACAAGCTCAAATTGAAACTGCTAAGAAAGAACTTGACGCTGAAAAAGCGAAAAAATCAACAGCAGTAAATGATTTAAGCGGCAAAATGGATACAGTTGTAACTTCAATGACAAGTACGGAAAGTCAATTGAAAGATCTTGAAAAACAAGCATTGCAATTACAACGTATTGCTGAACAAGAAGCACAAGAAAAAGCTGCACAAGAAGCTGCTGCTCAAAAACAAGCAGAACAAGCTGCTAAAGATGCGCAAGCGCCTACAGCACAAGCTGCACCTGCTCAGCAAGCTGCGCCAGCAAACAACGGTGGACAAGCTCAAAAAGAGGAACCTAAAACAGAAGCACCTAAGCAAGAAAAGAAACAAGCAGAGCCAGCACCAGCTTCAAATGCGGGTGGTGTAATTGGTAAAGCGCAGAGCTACTTAGGTTTACCATATGTTTGGGGAAGTGCATCTCCATCAAACGGTGGTTTTGACTGTAGTGGATTCATTTCTTACATCTTCGGTGTAGGACGTCAAGACGTTGCAGGTTACTGGAATTCAGTTTCTAAAGTAAGTAGCCCACAACCTGGAGATTTAGTATTCTTCCAAGGTACTTATAAACCAGGTCCATCTCACATCGGTATTTACGTTGGGAATGGCCAAATGATTCATGCTGGTGATAAAGGGATTGCTTACGCTAGCTTAAGCAGTAGCTACAACCAAAAACATTTCTTAGGATACGGTCGATTCTAGGATTTATAAAAGAATAAAACATGTGTATAAAGTCGATAGCTTACTATTTTATAAGTAGGTTATCGGCTTTTTTGAGTTTTTACGAGATTATGAGAAGGGTTTATAGTAGTGCTGGAGGTGGTTGCTGATGTTAGCAGGGAAACAGTTACTATTAGAGGAACTCTCTTCAGATTTACGGGATACATTACAAGAGTTGAAAAAGAAGAGGGAGGTCGTATGTGTACAAGGTGTAATAAAGAAGGCTTCTAAATATATATGTCAGCGCTGCGGTAATATAGAGCAGCGACTATTTGCGTCATTTTTATGTAAGAGGTGCAGTAAAGTATGTACGTATTGCCGGAAGTGTATAACGATGGGGAGGGTAAGTGAATGTGCTGTACTCGTTCGTTGGATTGCTGAAAGAAAAGGAGAAAAAAGTTTAAATCCATTACAGTGGAACGGGACTTTGTCTACCGGTCAGGAGTTGGCGGCGCAAGGTGTTATAGAAGCTATTAAGCAGAAAGACTCTTTTTTTATTTGGGCTGTGTGCGGGGCTGGAAAGACAGAAATGTTATTTTACGGTATGGAAGAGGCATTGCGAAAAGGAGAAAGAGTTTGTATCGCAACGCCCAGAACAGACGTTGTACTGGAATTAGCGCCGAGATTACAAAAAGTGTTTCCAAATGTAAATGTAGCTTCCTTATACGGAGGAAGTGAAGATAGGGACAAAGATGCAGCGTTAGTAGTTGCAACGACTCATCAATTGTTACGTTACTATAGAGCGTTTCATGTCATGATTGTAGATGAGATAGATGCCTTCCCGTATCATGCGGATCAAATGTTACAGTATGCAGTGCAACAAGCAATGAAAGAGAAAGCGGCGCGTATTTATTTAACGGCAACTCCCGATGAAAAGTGGAAGCGTAATTTCAGAAGCGGGAAACAAAAAGGTATTATTGTCTCAGGGCGATACCATCGTCACCCGTTACCAGTTCCTCTATTTTGCTGGTGCGGAAATTGGAAGAAAAGCCTTCATCATAAAAAAATCCCTCGAGTTTTACTACAATGGTTAGAAATGTACGTAAACAAAAAACATCCCATTTTTTTATTTGTTCCTCATGTGCGATATATAGAAGAATTGAGCCTGATATTGAAAACGTTGGATCATAGAATCGATGGTGTACATGCAGAAGATCCGATGAGAAAAGAAAAAGTAGCAGCTTTCAGAAAGGGAGAAATTCCGTTATTAGTTACAACGACAATTTTAGAGAGAGGAGTAACGGTGAAGAATTTACAAGTTGCGGTGTTAGGAGCAGAAGAAGAAATATTTTCAGAAAGCGCGCTCGTACAAATTGCAGGTCGAGCAGGTCGTAGTTTTGAAGAACCTTATGGTGAGGTTATTTATTTTCATTACGGTAAGACAGAGGCGATGGTACGCGCGAAAAAACATATTCAAAGTATGAACAAAAAGGCAAAAGAACAAGGGTTAATCGATTAATGCATTGTCTACTTTGTGATGAGTATATGTTGGAAACAGTTAGTTGGTACACCTTTTTTATAAAGCCTCATAAAAAATATATATGTGACAGATGTGAGCGGAAACTTTCCTATATTATAGGAGAGATTTGCATTGAGTGTGGGCGACCTTTAGAGGACTTTCCTTCCGAATATAAAGAAAATGATATTTGTATGGATTGCGTAAGGTGGATAAATGAGGAGAAGTATCGTCCTTTTAAAAATCGTTCTTTGCACGTGTACGATGATGAGATGAAAAAAATATTAGCGCAGTTTAAGTTTCGGGGGGATGCAGAGTTAGTTCATATTTTTCATCGATCCTTTCGGGAGCTATTTCAAAAACATTTTACGAACGTTTCAAGTGTTATTGCTGTTCCACTTAGTAGGGAACGGGAATATGAACGTGGTTTTAATCAGGCAGAGTTATTAGCAACTTGTTTGCCTGTCAAAACTTTCTATTCATCATTAAGAAGAAAGGAAACAGAAAAACAAAGTAAGAAGACACGTAAAGAAAGGCTTTCGGGAAGTAATCCTTTTTATTTTCAGGGAGAAGAGATGTTTCATGGTCAACACATTTTACTCATTGATGATGTATATACGACAGGAATTACAGTTAGACAAATTGGAAGTCTTTTATACGATAGAGGAGCAAGAGAAGTTTCTAGTTTGACGCTCTGTAGAAGTTGATCTGTAACTGTCGAAAGGGATAATAAAAAGACGATAAGTCTTCTTTGACTTCGTAAGTTGTCATTCGTTATAGTCAAATTATAGGGCGAATGCCCTGATTTTTAGAGTGAAGGGAATGGAATGAACATGCAAGGAAGAGTGAAATGGTTCAATGCAGAAAAGGGATTTGGGTTTATTGAGCGTGAAGATGGTGATGATGTATTTGTGCATTTTTCTGCTATTCAACAAGATGGATATAAGTCATTAGAAGAAGGGCAACAAGTTAAGTTTGACATTGTAGATGGAGCACGTGGACCACAAGCAGCTAATGTTGTAAAACTGTAGGGATATTGTTTTTGGGAAGAGAAAGCTGCGTTTGTGGCAACGTTATATATATGTGGTAGAACCTCTTGTTTTTTGCAAGGGGTTTTTGTTATGAATCAAGTTGTCAAAAAGTTGTTTCTTTTCTGTAACGAATTGTCCACAGTTATATTCGTTATTCACGATGTTAATAGGATAAAATAAAGATAGAAACGATGCATCTTTTCATTTCAACAAAAAACGATAAAAAAATCGCAATTCCACTAATTTTTTTTAAAAAGTTAGAAGGAGTTTTTAAGCCAGTGTCGAAATTATAGTACATAGGCTTGAAAGGAGGAATTCATCTATGAAATTCAACATTCGTGGTGAAAATATTGAAGTAACTCCAGCATTAAAGGAATATGTAGAGAAAAAACTAAGTAAGTTAGAGCGTTATTTTGATACATTCCCAGAGATTAAAGTTAATTTAAAAGTATACTCTGACAAGCAACGTGTCGAGGTAACAATTCCATTTACTGATTTATTACTTCGTGCAGAAGAAACTAATAGCGATATGTACGCTGCTATCGATTTAGTAGTTGATAAACTTGAGCGACAAATTCGTAAACATAAAACAAAGGTAAATCGTAAGTTACGTGAGAAAGGTTCTGTGAAAACGAACTTTATCCTTCCAGAAGCAGTAGCTGTTTTGGATGCGGTAGAAGAGGATGAATTAGAACTTGTACGTACAAAACGATTTGATTTAAAACCGATGGACGTTGAAGAAGCGATCCTACAAATGGATATGCTAGGACATAATTTCTTCGTCTTCACAAATGCTGATACAAATGAAACTAATGTTGTATATGGCCGTAAAGATGGGAAATATGGTTTAATCGAAACTAAATAATAATTCAAAAGCGCAGCCGAAATGGCTGCGCTTTTTTTGCTGAAAATAGATTTTGAAAAAAAGTTTTCTTAATTTAGAACGAGACATTCCGCCGATTGTTGTCATAGTTATAAGACAAGTGTTACAATTATCATTAGGTATATACATTTTAGTTTTTTTAATTAGGAGAAAAATTGGCATAACATACATTTGATTTTTATAACGACTGATTGTAATAGAAAAAGAAAAAACAATCGGAAGTTTTATTTTAATAAAAAAGAGGAGCGTATTTCCTATGATCGGTATTTTAAAAAAGGTATTTGATGTAAATCAACGCCAAATTAAACGTATGCAGAAGACAGTTGAGCAAATTGATGCATTAGAATCATCTATTAAGCCACTAACAGATGAGCAATTAAAAGGAAAGACGCTTGAATTTAAAGAACGTTTAACAAAAGGTGAGACAGTAGATGATCTACTTCCTGAAGCTTTTGCAGTTGTTCGCGAAGCTGCGACTCGTGTTCTTGGAATGCGTCCGTATGGCGTGCAGTTAATGGGTGGTATTGCCTTACATGAAGGGAATATCTCTGAGATGAAAACGGGTGAAGGTAAAACGTTAACATCTACATTACCTGTATATTTAAATGCCTTAACAGGAAAAGGTGTTCACGTTGTTACAGTCAATGAATACTTAGCACAACGTGATGCGAGCGAAATGGGACAACTCCATGAGTTCCTTGGCTTAACAGTAGGAATTAACTTAAACAGTATGTCACGCGAAGAGAAACAAGAGGCTTATGCTGCTGATATTACGTATAGCACAAATAATGAGCTTGGATTCGATTACTTACGTGACAACATGGTTTTATATAGAGAACAGTGCGTTCAGCGTCCACTTCATTTTGCTATTATCGATGAAGTCGATTCTATCTTAGTCGATGAAGCGCGTACGCCGCTTATTATTTCAGGACAAGCACAAAAATCAACAGAGCTATATATGTTTGCAAATGCATTCGTTCGTACATTAGAAAATGAAAAAGAATATTCATTTGATGTGAAAACGAAAAATGTAATGTTAACAGAAGATGGTATTACGAAAGCTGAGAAAGCTTTCCATATTGAAAACTTATTCGATTTAAAACATGTAGCACTTCTTCACCATATTAATCAGGCGCTTCGTGCACACGTTGTTATGCATCTTGATACAGATTATGTTGTACAAGAAGGCGAAATCGTAATTGTAGACCAATTCACTGGTCGTCTTATGAAAGGTCGTCGTTATAGCGAAGGTTTACACCAAGCTATTGAAGCAAAAGAAGGCGTAGAAATTCAAAATGAAAGTATGACACTCGCAACAATTACGTTCCAGAACTATTTCCGTATGTATGAAAAGTTATCTGGTATGACTGGTACAGCGAAAACGGAAGAAGAAGAGTTCCGTAGTATTTACAATATGAATGTTATCGTAATTCCAACGAACAAAGATATTATTCGTGATGACCGTGCTGATTTAATCTTCAAATCAATGGAAGGCAAATTCAATGCAGTTGTTGAGGATATTGTAAATCGTCATAAACAAGGGCAACCTATTCTTGTTGGTACAGTTGCAATTGAAACGTCAGAGCTTATTTCAAAAATGTTAACACGTAAAGGTGTACGCCATAACATTTTAAACGCGAAAAACCATGCGCGTGAAGCAGATATCATTGCAGAAGCTGGTATGAAAGGTGCTGTAACGATTGCGACGAACATGGCTGGTCGTGGTACGGATATTAAGCTTGGAGACGATATTAAAAACGTTGGTCTAGCAGTTATCGGTACAGAGCGTCACGAAAGCCGTCGTATTGATAATCAGTTACGTGGTCGTGCTGGTCGTCAAGGGGACCCTGGTGTAACGCAGTTCTACTTGTCTATGGAAGATGAACTAATGCGCCGCTTCGGTTCTGACAATATGAAAGCGATGATGGATCGTCTTGGTATGGATGATTCACAGCCAATTGAAAGTAAAATGGTATCTCGTGCGGTAGAATCTGCACAAAAACGTGTAGAAGGAAATAACTATGACGCACGTAAGCAGTTACTGCAGTACGATGATGTACTTCGTCAGCAACGTGAAGTTATTTACAAACAGCGTCAAGAAGTAATGGATTCTGAGAACTTACGCAGTATTATTGAAGGTATGATGAAATCTACAGTAGAACGTGCTGTTGCGCTTCATACACAAGAGGAAATTGAAGAAGATTGGAACATTAAAGGTCTTGTTGACTACTTAAATACAAACCTTCTGCAAGAAGACGATATAAAGGAAGAAGAGTTACGTCGTCTTGCTCCAGAGGAAATGAGCGAGCCAATTATCGCGAAATTAATAGAGCGTTACAACGACAAAGAAAAGCTTCTGCCAGAAGAGCAAATGCGTGAGTTTGAAAAAGTTGTTGTATTCCGAGTTGTAGATACGAAATGGACAGAGCATATTGATGCGATGGATCACCTTCGTGAAGGTATTCATTTACGTGCCTACGGTCAAATTGATCCACTTCGTGAGTATCAAATGGAAGGATTCGCAATGTTCGAATCGATGATTGCTTCTATTGAAGAGGAAATTTCTCGTTACATTATGAAGGCTGAAATTGAACAAAACTTAGAGCGTCAAGAAGTTGTTCAAGGTGAAGCTGTTCATCCATCTAGTGATGGCGAAGAAGCAAAGAAAAAACCAGTTGTAAAAGGAGACCAAGTAGGCCGCAACGATGTATGTAAATGTGGTAGCGGTAAAAAATATAAAAACTGCTGTGGTATCGGGAAGTAATACAGGGCGGTAGCCCAGATTGCTTTGCAAAATTTTACATCAAAAATGTATAATTAAGAAAGATTAAACTCTCTCCGTCATAAGTGGAGAGAGTTTCCCTTGTTTTGATAAGAAAGTAACAGCAATTACATAGAGGTGAAGGAAATGGAATTAGTAGAAATTAGACAAGAATTAGAGAAAATGGCTAAGAGATTAGCGGCTTTTAGGGGGTCTCTTTGACCTTCCTACTAAGGAGAAACAAATTGCAGAGTTAGAAGAGACGATGATGGGTGCAGGATTTTGGGATGACCAACAAGGCGCACAAGCTGTAATTAACGAAGCTAATGCACTGAAAGAGATGGTTGGAAAGTTCCGTCAGTTAGATGAGACATTCGAAAATTTAGAAATCACGCATGAGCTTTTAAAAGAAGAGTATGATGAAGATTTACATGAGGAACTTGAATCTGAAGTGAAAGGCTTAATTCAAGAAATGAATGAGTATGAGCTTCAGTTACTACTAAGCGATCCTTATGATAAAAATAACGCTATTTTAGAATTACACCCAGGTGCTGGTGGAACAGAGTCACAAGACTGGGGTTCTATGTTATTACGTATGTACACACGTTGGGCTGAAAAACGTGGGTTTAAAGTAGAAACGGTTGACTACTTACCAGGTGATGAAGCTGGTATTAAGAGTGTTACTTTATTAATTAAAGGTCATAATGCTTACGGTTATTTAAAGGCAGAGAAAGGTGTACATCGTCTTGTACGTATTTCGCCATTCGATTCTTCAGGCCGTCGTCATACATCGTTCGTATCTTGTGAAGTTGTACCTGAGTTCAATGATGAAGTTGAAATCGAAATACGTTCAGAAGACTTAAAAGTTGATACGTACCGTGCAAGTGGTGCAGGTGGACAACATATTAATACGACAGACTCAGCAGTTCGTATTACACATACACCAACAAACACAGTTGTAACATGTCAGTCAGAGCGTTCACAAATTAAAAACCGTGAGCACGCGATGAAAATGTTAAAAGCGAAATTATACCAAAAGAAATTAGAAGAGCAACAAGCGGAGTTAGATGAAATTCGCGGTGAACAAAAAGAAATCGGATGGGGTAGCCAAATTCGTTCTTACGTATTCCACCCGTATTCTCTTGTGAAAGACCACCGTACAAATACAGAGGTTGGTAACGTACAAGCAGTTATGGATGGAGAAATTGATCCATTTATTGATGCTTACTTACGTTCTCGCATCTAATAAGCAAAAAAAAGCCAACAAAGTTGTCGGCGTATGCTGAGGATAGTCGAGGATATAAAGAATTTGATTTTATTTCTATAGACGAAGTAAAGAGGAAGAGAAGTTGGAAACGACAACTTCTCTTTTTGATGGGATTATATGTAGCATACAATGTTGTATATTGTATTGTAAAAAGTAGAGAATAGTAAAACAGAGCGGCAATAGAGTAAGACTTTAACAGAACTTTTCTGATTTTCTGTTCAACAAGAATTCTTTATAGAAGTTTTTACGTTGTTCACAGAATTGAAACAACTTATGAAAGCTTTATATTATCAGGGTTCTTACTGTATTTTTGAAAAATATAAAATATACCTTAGTTTTTCTATATAAAGATAATGCTTATAATGAAAATGAGTGTGTTAGGAATGAAAAGAATATCAACAATGAGGAGCGATAGAAGTGAAAAAGAAATTGTTGGCTATTGCGTTAGGAACATCAGTCGTTTTTGCTTTAGGAGCATGTGGAAATAAAGAAGAGAGTAAGCCTTCGAAACAATCTGCAAGCACAGATAGCGCAGAGCAAATTTACCAAAAAAGTTGTATAGGCTGTCACGCGAAAGATTTATCGGGAGCAACTGGGCCGGATTTACGAAAAGTGGGACAGAAATATGATGCAGCAGAGATTGAAAAGATTATTGAAAAAGGTCGCGGTTCCATGTCACCAGGAATCATTCAAGGTGAGGATGCGAAAAAAGTAGCTGAGTGGTTAGCTGAACATAAATAAAAAAGGTAAAGTGGACGAGTTGGTTATATAATCTTATTCCAAAATGATTTTGGGTAAGAACTATGACGACTCGTTTCCTTTTTTTTGAGTGTAACATAACTGTAACAAAATTGTATCCGAACTGGAAACCGTTTGATGTTACAATGAGGTTTGTAGAATTTTGCTGAAATATATTACATAGTAGTATTGCTTATAAAAAGATTGTAAGTAGACTACCTTCAACAAGAGTGGTTAAGCGAGAATAAAAGGTTATCTTTTATTTTCAGATGTACAGAAAAGTATTTCGAAAAAAATCATTAAGTATTGGGTGATAAATAATGATAAAAATGACGAATGTTTATAAGGAGTACCCGAATGGTATGAAAGCCATTGCTGGTCTCACAGTTAACATTAAACAAGGTGAGTTTGTATACGTAGTTGGACCGAGTGGAGCCGGGAAATCTACATTTATTAAAATGATGTATCGTGAAGAGAAGCCATCTACAGGATCAATTAATGTAAATGGACTTGTTATTGAAACATTAGCAGAAAGAGATGTTCCATATTTCCGTCGTCAATTAGGCGTAATTTTCCAAGATTTTAAATTACTACCTAAGTTAACGGTATATGAGAATGTTGCGTTTGCCTTAGAAGTAATTGAAGAAGAAAAAGAAGCCATTCGTGAGCGTGTAACAGAAGTTTTAGGTCTTGTAGGTCTTGAGGATCGTGCAGACGCACTACCAAGTGAACTTTCGGGCGGAGAGCAGCAACGTGTTGCGATTGCGAGAGCAATTGTTAATAGACCAAAGGTTGTAATTGCCGATGAACCAACAGGTAACTTAGATATTGAAACAGCTCTTGATATTATGAAGATCTTTACGCGTATTAACGAGCGTGGTACAACGATTGTTATGGCGACACATAACTCAGATATCGTAAATACAATCCGTCATCGTGTAATCGCGATTGAAGGCGGAAAAATTGTTCGAGATGAGATTGAGGGAGGATACGGATATGAAGGCTAAGACCCTTAGTCGACATTTGCGAGAAGGTGTAAAGAATCTATCACGTAATGGATGGATGACGTTTGCTTCTGTTAGCGCAGTAACAGTTACATTATTACTTGTAGGTGTCTTTTTAACAGCGATTATGAATATGAACCATTTTGCGACGAAAGTAGAGCAAGATGTAGAAATTCGTGTACACATTGATCCAGCAGCAAAAGAAGCTGATCAAAAGAAATTAGAAGATGATATGAGTAAGATTGCAAAAGTAGAGTCTATTAAATATTCTTCTAAAGAAGAAGAGCTAAAACGCTTAATTAAAAGCTTAGGTGATAGTGGAAAAACGTTTGAGTTATTTGAACAAGATAACCCACTTAAAAACGTATTCATTGTAAAAGCAAAAGAACCAACAGATACAGCGACAATCGCGAAAAAGGTTGAGAAAATGCAGTTTGTAAGTAATGTTCAATATGGTAAAGGGCAAGTTGAAAAATTGTTTGATACTGTAAAAACAGGACGTAATATCGGGATTGCGTTAATTGCAGGTCTTTTATTCACAGCGATGTTCTTAATCTCTAATACAATTAAAATTACAATTTATGCTCGTAGTACAGAAATCGAAATTATGAAACTGGTAGGTGCGACAAACTGGTTTATTCGTTGGCCGTTCTTATTAGAGGGATTATTCCTAGGAGTATTAGGATCAATTATTCCAATTGGCTTAATTCTAGTTACGTATAATTCACTACAAAGTGTGTTTAACGAAAAACTTGGCGGAACAATTTTCGAACTTCTACCATACAGTCCTTTCGTATTCCAATTAGCTGGTTTACTAGTGTTAATCGGGGCTTTAATCGGTATGTGGGGAAGTGTAATGTCAATTCGTCGCTTCTTAAAAGTATAAAAAGTTGCAAACATAATTCGTACAAGCTTATCATATAGTAGAAATAGGTAAAGGCATCACACACTGTGTGATGCCTTTTGCTACACTACCTGTGTGTTTTGGAAAGGGGAATTCCGCATTGAAACGTAGAGTTGCAATTATTGGAATGGTTGTTGCATTTTTAATTGGTGCTGGCGGAATGTTTGCAGGTATGTCTTTATTTGGGGTTAACCCAGCAGAAGTAACGCAAACAATTTCGAGTGGAAACGCTAGCACCGCGCAAGGGAATTTGGCAAAAATTAATGAGGCGTATGCACTAATTGATTCACGTTATGTGGAAGACGTGAAGGATGACAAGTTAGTCGAAGGTGCAATACAAGGCATGTTGTCTACGCTGAAGGACCCTTATTCCACGTATATGGATAAAGAAACGGCTAAACAGTTTAGTGAATCACTTGATCCTGAGCTAGAGGGGATCGGGGCTGAGGTGAACAAAACGGACGGTAAGCTTATTATCGTATCTCCAATTAAAGGCTCACCGGCAGAAAAGATTGGAATTAAACCGAATGACCAAATTTTATCTGTAGATGGAAATAGTGTGAAAGATTTATCACGTGAAGAAGCAGTATTAAAGATTCGTGGTAAAAAAGGAACGACTGTCGCGATTGAAATTAAGCGTACAGGAGTAGCTGATCCGATTGTATTTAAAATTAAGCGTGAAAAAATTCCAATCTTCACAGTGTTTAGTTCTGTGAAACAAGAGAGTGGAAAAGATATCGGTTATATGCAAATCACTTCTTTTGCTGAAAATACGGCGAAAGAATTTAAGGATCAGTTAAAAGAGTTAGAGAAGAAAAATATCAAAGGCTTAGTTATTGACGTGCGTGGTAATCCTGGTGGCTACTTAAATAGTGTAGAAGAGATACTAGGGGAAATTATGACGGATAAAAAGCCGATGCTACAAGTAGAGCAAAGAAATGGTGAGAAAAAGAAATTCTCTACGGAACTGAAAGAGAAAAAGCCATATCCAATTTCAGTATTAATTGATAACGGAAGTGCTTCTGCTTCAGAGATTTTAGCGGGTGCGCTAAAAGAGGGAGAAGGATACGATTTAATTGGTGAAAAAACGTTTGGTAAAGGTACTGTTCAGCAAGCCGTTCCATTTAAAGATGGCAGCAACATTAAATTAACGATGTTTAAATGGTTAACACCGGATGGAAACTGGATTCATAAAAAAGGAATCGCGCCAACAGTAGAAGTGAAGCAACCAGATTATTATCATGCGACACCAATTCAAATTGAAAAAACACTTTCATACAATTCAAATGATGTGCAAGTAAAACACGCGCAAGAAATGCTTAAGAGCTTAGGATATGTACCGGGGCGTGAAGATGGATACTTTAGTAAAGAGACAGAATCAGCGCTGAAAGCATTCCAAAATGCGAATGAGATGGAAGCGACGGGACAGCTGGACAAAAAGACAGCTGAGGCGATTCAAACTAAAATTATTGAAAAAATCCGTTCTGGAGAAAATGATTTACAATTACAGTCCGCATTAAAATTAATAGCGAAATAAAAAGAAATACAGGCAGTTTGCTGCCTGTATTTTTTTGTGTTAAACAAACGTTTGTCCAGTTATGATAATATAAAAAGAAAGAATGATATAAATGGTGGTGAATGGGTTCGTGGAGGCATGGATTTTTGAAATAATGCGGGCAGTTGGACGTTTTTTCTTACACCCTGCTGTCTATGTATTTTTAATAAGTAGTATCTTCGTTGGATACTTACGTATGTTACGAGAACGAAAGGATTTTTCCTTTAAAGTTTATGATATTTGGTTTGAACTGCGAACATCTCTATTTGCGGGAGTTGGATACGGATTAATCGTATCTATTATTACAATTGGACTTGGCCTTGTCGTTTCCAAAGCGAGCTTATGGATCATCTTATTTTGGACGTTATTATTTGGATTAACTGCTATGTATCGATATTTATCAGCAGCTTATACATTTAGTATCGCAATTGTATGCGTTCTATTATCTTCTAAGCTACCAGTTTCCTTCTTACAGCTTGGAGAAGGTGAAGAGAGTACGATTGTGTCTCTTGCTATTTTACTAGGCGTCATGCTTGTTGTAGAGGGCTTGTTGATTTCTAAAAATGCAGTAGGATATTCTACGCCGAAGATTAGGAAGGGTAAGCGCGGGTTAAAGATTGGTTTACACGAATCAAAGCGTTTATGGATCGTGCCCATTTTTATTCTTGTACCAGGTGATGCAGTAACGCAGTTTATTTCATGGTGGCCTGTCGTTTCAATCGGTTCACATACCTATTCTCTATTCCTCGTTCCATTTTTAATTGGATTTATGAGAAAGATTAGAAGCTATGAGCCAACGGAAGCTTTATTATTTACAGGAAGACGTGTGTACGGATTAGCAGGAATTGTACTTGTTTTAGGAATCGCAAGTTATTGGTGGCACGTACTTGCCATTATCGCAATGGGAGTCGCAATGCTTGGGCGTTTCACAATTTCCATGCAAGAAAAAATTGCGGATGAAACAAGACCGGCGTACTTCGCTGCACGTAATGATGGACTTGTTGTATTAGATACAATCCCGAATACAATTGGGGCAGAGCTGAATTTACTGCCTGGAGAAGTAATTACGAAAGTAAATGGAGTCATTCCAAGAAGTGCTGAGGAATTTTATGATGCGCTTCAAACAAAGACGACAGGAGCATTTTGTAAGTTAGAAGTATTAGATACAAATGGAGAGCTTCGCCTTGCTCAAACGGCATTATACGCCGGAGGACATCACGAATTAGGTGTTGTGTTTGTTCAGCAGGAGCATGAATGGGATTCGGAAGCGATGTAAAATTGTGAATTTTTATTTTTTGGCCTCATTATATATGGGGCCTTTTTAAATGAACTAATTTGAAGTGGGGCGTAGTAATACGAAAGATGAAATAATATTATGTTAAAAGTATTATAATTGAAGATTCTAGATATAAGGAAACATCACAGGGGATAACTGAGTATCACTAGCTACGTCCAGCTAGACAGAGTTTAACTTAGCTTGAAATTTTGGAATTGAAGTGCGTAAATTCAGTGAATGGGATGAAAAGTAATTATAATTCAAATGAATATTCAAGAAGAATTTAGCAATTAATACTTATAATATTTTCTAAAATTTGTTATATTTGATATGCTTTTATTAAAAAGTTAGCTGTTTTAAAGATTAAAGTATACAATTTAAAGGTTTAGAGTATATTTTTATTAAGGTGTAGTTGTTCATTAAATGAGAGGAGGGCTTCTAATGAAAATATATAAGTTATTCTATACATCCAAGAAAAGGTTTAATCCAGGGGTATTTAAGGTTGATTTTATTAAGGGTAAAACTAACAATGCATTTGGCTTGGAATTCCATCCGGATACTTATAGTGATTTTTTGGATAATATTTATCATTCCCTTCATTCTCGTAATATTGAACAACATGTTATGACTACGTATAAATTTATGGAATTTATAAAGAAAGCAGATAAATTAGATTTTAAATTGGGAAATGTCATTTTGGAGAAAGAAGAACAATTATATGGTTACGATGGATATGAATGTCTTAAAGACTCTTTAAATCGTGAGGATGTAAATGCGACTATTGAGTATCTTGATTTACTAGTACAAGAGGCAATAGAAATTAAATGTATAGAAGGATACTTTATTAAAGAAGATGGTAACTTAGAGCGTTTGAACATTTATTCAAATGGTACTATTTCAACAACTATTAGTACAGGAAAAGAAAAGAATGAATATTTATTTTTAGAATTTCTTGTCAAGGGACCAGAGGTGTTACTTTGAAAGATAGAATAATTACAATAATTATTAAGATGATAGCAGATATTGTTGCTATCGTTTTGGTTTTTTCTACAAGTAGCGAGAAAATTAAACAAATACTAGCGAATCAAGGAATAGTTGATGACAAAGCAATTTTAGCTATAATAGGGGCACTTGGTGTAGCGGCCTCTGGTGTAATTCTAATTGCATTAGAATTAATTTTATTTCATTTTCTTTTCTCGCCTGTACATATTGAGGTAGATTTCTTGAGTGTTAATAATAAAAGCATAAAAAAACACCATGTAAAGAAATTATTAGATCCAAATGATGATAATAAATCTATATATAAGATCCAGCTCAGTATTTCAAAAGGAAATAGATTAACTAATGCGTTATTTAGTCTAGTAGGGTGTGATTTAGTAGTACTATATAGGCCATCTGCATATGATACTGAAGTTTCGGATGGTTGGGGAAATAGTAGAATACGAAGTTCTAACTTGTATAAGGATAAAAAAGGAAATGCGAGATACTTATGGACAGACTCTGTAGTTGGTGCAGGGAAAATTAAAGAGGATGATGCAATAAAATTATGTCCTGAAATAATTATAGTTCCAAAAAGGTTCGAAGTTATTTCTTGCCAAGTAGATTTAAAAATCAAAGTATCTAAAAAAAAGAATGTAATTCAACAATTCTTTGCTTTTTTTATCAAGAGCTTATTGGTTAAGGTTACAAAGAAAGATTTTAAAATTATATATAAGTAAACAAAGGGGGAGCAATAATTCATGGCAAATACTACGTTGTTCAGATTATCTAATGTTCAGTCGCTGGGGGATGTAATTGAAAATATATTATCTATCAAAAGTGAAGAGAAAATTAAACATGTAACACCAGAACAATTAAAGTTGTTGTCGTCAGATGATAGGGTTTTTGTTTCAGAGTGGACTAGGTATCAAGAAATTTCTGAGGATATCCTAGAATTAAATGTTCCAGATAGAGATCCAGTAAAATACTTAGTTCGAGAAGCGTATATAGAAACATCGAAATGGCCGAAAAATATGTTCGAGAATGGACGGCTCTTACCTAAACCACAAAGAATTGTTACAGAGAATATAAAAACACTTTTCTTTGAAAAAAATGAAGAAGTATATTGCATTATTTTTACAACAAGTGCTGTTTCACTTAACAAGATAAAGCAAAAATTATTTAATGAAGAACAGCCTTTAGAGTGTGTAGGCGATAGTTATGAACTTCACAGTGATTTATTCTATTGGCTATTTGACAAATATGAAGAAGGAAATAAAATTATTGCTACTAGATTTGAAATTGAAGGAATTTCAGGCTTTTTAGGCAATATCGCTGATGAAAATCACAAAATTAAAGGTGATAGTGATATAACAACTAAGTTACTAGTAACAAAAGCATTTGTAAGTAAATTTTATCCTATAACGGCCATTGATATTATGCTTAAATATCATGATTATCGATTGGATTTCGTCTTTAATCAACAGAGTGAATGCTCACTTCGTTCTAGTTCACATATTCCGAATTTTCAGGATGAGAAAGATTTGTCTGCGGCACTAATAATTTATTCTTTTATAATTCCTTTATTAAAGGAATTATTTGAAGAAGACTCTGAATGGAGTCCGGAAAAAAAGGGGGCTTTTTCTAAAAAAATGGGTATGGAAGTTATTAGGGAAATAGCCCAGTTTAATAATATAGGTTTAGAGTTTAAGTAATCTAACCTTTAGAAAAACTATCAAAGTTTAAAATTCTAGTTTTTTGTAATTTATAAATTTTGATAAAAAATATATAATCTAATCATTTGTGAAAAATCCTAAGAATAAAAGGAAACCTTCATTTTCTATAGATGAAGGTTTTTTTAGTTTCATAAACAGATAGCTTGAATAATAGTTTGATAATGGTTATCATTTAGAGAGTCTTTTAAATTTTGGAAAATGGAGGGAAGATATGCTACGTAAATTTTTTTCTTACTATAAACCGTATAAAGGTTTATTTATACTCGACTTTTCTTGCGCAGTTGTCGCAGGGTTACTAGAACTTGGCTTCCCGCTTATCGTAAATCAATTTATTGATAAGTTATTGCCAGGACAAAACTGGACGCTTATTTTATGGGCTTGTTTCGGTTTACTTGCAGTGTATATTTTAAATGCAGGCTTACAATACGTCGTTACATATTGGGGGCATATGCTTGGGGTTAACATTGAAACGGATATGAGGCAGAAATTATTTGATCACATTCAAAAGCTATCATTCAGATTTTTTGACAATAATAAAACAGGTCATTTAATTTCACGTCTTACAAACGACTTAATGGAAATTGGGGAAATTGCTCACCACGGGCCAGAAGATTTATTTATCGCTGTTATGACTTTAGTCGGGGCATTCTCATTTATGATGATGATCAACTGGAAGTTAGCGTTATTAACGTTCTTCGTCATTCCATTCTTATTATGGTTAGCGCTTTACTTCAATAAAAAAATGACAGGTACGTTTAGACGTTTATTCTCAGATGTTGCTGATTTCAATG
Source organism: Bacillus sp. GbtcB14 (assembly GCF_019091205.1). Taxonomy (NCBI): domain Bacteria; kingdom Bacillati; phylum Bacillota; class Bacilli; order Caryophanales; family Bacillaceae; genus Bacillus; species Bacillus sp. GbtcB14. Next base: position 253,389 of record NZ_JAGXJT010000004.1, on the reverse strand, counting down.
CATGTATTGAGAACAACGTTGGCGGTATCCGCGTTGTACAAGCATTCGGAAATGAAAAGTTTGAGAAAGAGCAATTTGCTGTAAATAACGCTCGTTTCCGTACAACCAAATTAATGGCGTATAAAATTATGGCGTTAAATTCGTCAATTAGTTATATGCTCATGCGTCTCGTAACGCTTTTCGTCTTAATATGCGGTACATGGTTTGTTCTGCAAGGTGAATTAACGTACGGTGGATTTATCGGATTCGTTTTATTAACGAATATTTTCTTCCGCCCAATTGAAAAAATTAATGCGGTAATTGAAAGCTATCCGAAAGGGATTGCTGGTTTTAAGAGATATGTAGAGCTTCTTGAAACAGAGCCAGACATTGTAGACTCTAAAGATGCGATGGAAGTGAAACATGTACATGGTGATATTCAATATAGCAACATTACATTCGGATATGAAAACAAAGAACCGATTTTAAATGATATTAGTTTGAAAATACATGCAGGTGAAACAGTTGCGTTCGTTGGACCATCAGGAGCTGGAAAAACAACGTTATGTAGTTTACTCCCACGTTTTTATGAACAATCGTCTGGTTCAATCCAAATTGATGGTATTGATACGAAAGATATGACGTTATCTTCACTTCGTAAGCAAATTGGAATTGTGCAGCAAGATGTGTTCTTATTCTCAGGAACGATTCGTGAAAATATTGCTTACGGAAATTTAAAGGCGTCAGAAGCTGAAATTTGGCAGGCGGTAAAACGTGCGCAGTTAGAAGACTTAATTTACTCACAACCAGACGGTTTAGATACTGTTATCGGTGAGCGCGGCGTGAAACTTTCTGGTGGACAGAAGCAGCGTCTAGCAATTGCTCGTATGTTCTTGAAAAACCCGCCAATTTTAATATTAGATGAAGCGACTTCCGCACTGGATACAGAGACGGAACTAGCGATTCAAAAATCACTTGCTGAACTATCTGTTGGCCGTACAACGTTAGTTATCGCTCACAGACTAGCAACGATTAAAAATGCAGATCGCATCGTCGTTGTAAATAAAGATGGTATTGCGGAACAAGGTTCACATGAAGAGTTAATTGGGCAAGGCGGAGGATACAGTAGGTTATACGAAGCTCAGTTTAGTTCGTAAATATAATTTGTACTGAATTAGTGCACTATAAGTAGGTGAAAATCTCATATGGGAGGCTATAAAGTATGATTGTAACAACAACTTCTACAATTCAAGGAAAAGAAATTATTGAGTATATCGATATCGTGAATGGAGAAGCGATTATGGGCGCGAATATCGTTCGTGATCTTTTCGCTTCTGTCCGTGATGTTGTCGGCGGTCGTGCGGGCGCTTATGAAAGTAAATTAAAAGAAGCACGCGACATCGCGATGGAAGAGATGAAAACTTTCGCAAGACAAAAAAATGCGAATGCAATTGTTGGTATCGACGTGGATTACGAAGTAGTTCGCGAAGGAATGCTAATGGTTGCAGTGAGCGGGACTGCTGTCCGTATATAAAGTGAAAAAGCCGTGCTGATGCACGGCTTTTTCACTTTTATTGATGCTATTCTATGTCGAAGTTTCAATATTTCTTGGGAAATGCGGAAGGCCCTGTCGATATATAGGGAAGAAATTAGAGCGCTTCTTTACATTCTTGGATTTGAACTAATAATGTTTCGTATTCTTGTTCGAGAGATGTGATGTTATCGTGATGATTTGGTATGGAAATTCGGCCGATGATTTCTGTTAATTTTGTTTGTAATCGTAATAATTCTTGTTCAGTAACGTTTACAGAATCCCCGGTTGTTCTTTTTGTGTATTGTTCGTAATTACCATGGAAGATTCTTGGTTCACTCTCATCTACTTGTAGAATATGGTCTGCAACAGAGCGAATAAAGGCACGGTCATGGCTAATGAAAAGTATTGTACCAGGATACTCTTGTAACATGCTTTCTAATTCTTCTTGCGTTGCTAAGTCCAAATAGTTTGTCGGTTCATCGAGCAGAAGCATATTATAGTTTCCTAAAAATACTTTAGCGAGTGCGACTTTCATTCGTTCACCACCACTTAAAACGTGCACAGTTTTATGGACATCCTCACGGCGGAATAGGAGCCGTGCAAGTATTGTTCGAACGAATGCCTCCGTATAGTTTGTTTCTTCTAGAACGTTTTCTAAAATGGTTTTATCTGTTTTTAAAATAGATAGAGTTTGTTCGAAATATCCGATTTTACAACTTTTCGAAAGCTGAATGCCACGCTCGTTTGCGAGAAGCATGTTGAACAAAGTTGTTTTGCCGCTTCCGTTTGTTCCTAAAACGGCGAGCTTTGCACCAGGGGCAATAGTTCCATTCATATTTTTAAATAGTGTGCGATTACCTATTTTCTTTGTTGCTTTATTGAACTGTATTGCCACTTTACTATGAATAGGAGTATGGTATTGCACGTCAAACTGAGCTTGAGAAAGCTCCCTTGGCTTGTCTTTCTTTTCTAATTTTTCGAGACGTGTCTCTACTGCTTTCGCTGCTTTGCTAACCTGTTCTTGGCCATGAGCGCCACTTAACTTATAAAGTTTAGATTCAGATGAACTGAACCGTGTTGGGATTTTTGTCATGCTAGAAGCACGTTGCTTTTTTTGTAAAATGGACTGCTCTAACCGATTTTTTTCTTGTACATATTGCTCATATTCTGCTTGTTTTTGTATTCGCTCACGTTCTTTTTGCTTTCGATAGTTGGAATAGTTTCCTTTATATTCTTGAATCATCCCGTCTTCAATTTCAATAATTTTGGTACATATATTATCTAAAAAGTCACGATCATGCGATATTAAAACAAGTGCCCCTTTATAAGATAAAAGTGCCTTTTCTAATTGCTCTGTACCGACCATATCTAAGTGGCTTGTTGGTTCATCAGCGAATAAAATGCCTGCATCTTGTTCGAGAGCATGGGCAATCTTTAGACGCATTCGTTCACCGCCGCTCATTGAATTGGAGACGTTTGAAATATTCCATTTTCCTTTTGCAGGAGAAGAAGCGATCTCTGGTAATTCCTCGCTAATTTGAGGAATGATGGCGATAGAGCTATGATGAGTTACTATGCCTTTGTCAGCTTCTATTTCTTTACTTAATATTTGTAATAGCGTAGATTTACCAGCTCCGTTGACTCCGACAATTCCTATGCGGTCCTGTGCTTGAATTTCCAGTGATGGTAATGTAAATAGTGTGCGATCACCAAAGCTCTTTTCAATATTACGTGCGAATAAAATAGTCATAAAAAAACCTCCCTAGTTTCACTAGAGAGGATAAACGTCGCCCTTGCATGTAAAAAATCGTACATAAATAAACGATTTTTTACATGATCGTCTCGAAAGAAAGTATCGACAAATGGACAGACTAATCCTCTGCTAGTTTTCATCATTTTTGTTCACTATTTGTGATGGATGAAATAAATAAGAGAATTAGAACTTCATTGGTCAAAGTACCTTCCTTTCATAATATTACTTTCATTGTATGCGTATACAAAATGGTTTGTCAAACTTATTTCTGTTTGTGAATTTTGAATTCGTTATTATAAATTTGTGCTTTTGCTAGCGCCTCAGCATCATTTTTAATTTCATCTAATCCATTCGCATCCCCAATAACATACCCTTCAAATGATGAACCAACAAAATCAAAGATGTATTGGAACTGAGCGATAAGCGGTAATGCTTTCAGCTTTGGATTGTCCCCGCCAACGATGACAACGTACATTTTTTTACCTTTCATTTTTTCTTTGAAATGAAGAGATGTATCACGCAAGCTTTGTGACCAGCGATCGACGAAGTTTTTCATATGACCGCTCATTCCGTACCAGTATAGCGGTGTAGCGAAGACAATCGTATCGTGCTCTAACATGCGTTTCGTTAACTGCTCATAGTCATCATTTACAGGTTGGAATCCTTCTGCATCATGGCGCTGATCTATGATTGGGTGGACGATATGATTACGCAAGTAAATTTGTTCTGTTTCAATTCCATCAATCACCATATGTGTTAAAGCTTCTGTATTTCCGTTTTGTCTTGAACTGCCATGTATAACAAACATGTAATCATCCCTTTTCTTTTGTTTGCTTTAGGAGTGAAACGTGTTTTTGCAAATTCGTTTGAATGCTAGAAAGTAATGAGATTTGCTTTGTTACTTCATTAAGTTTATCTTCATAAAGCGTAAGGATACTGCTGCACGGATTTTCGTACAGGTGCGGCTCTATTTCGAGGCAGCGCAACATCCTTGCCGTCTCTTCTAAATTTAAGCCGATTTGTAAGTACATTTGAATAAGCTCCACTTTTTCGATGGCACTTTCATCAAAATCACGGTAGCCATTTGCGAGGCGCTTAGAAGGGAGTAATCCCTTTTCTTCATAATGTCTTAATGCCCTTTCGCTAACCCCGGTTTCTTTTGATAACTCTCCAATTCGCAATGCGTTTCACTCCTTTAAATGTATTGTAAACCTTCACACTAATGTGAAGGTCAACTCTGTTTTTTCACAAAAGAATCTACATGATTTAAAAACACTTGAATAGCTTTAGACGGAATAAAGTATTTGCCACGCACGATGGAGAATGGACGGATGAGTTGTTCATTTGGAACTTCGACGTGGAATAGTTCTTTTGCCAGTAGCTCTTTCCGTACAGTCCAATCAGAAAGTATAGCAATGCCAAGCCCGGCACTAACTGCTTCCTTCACGCTTTGAATACTACTGAATGTAAAGAATCTTTTCATTTTTAAATGGTGTTGATGAATAAAACGATCACTATAAGCGCGTGTTCCAGAACCACTTTCTCTTAATACCCATACTTGATCTTGGAGTGTGTTTTCATTTATTTCATTTGTACGGAGCAATGGATGGTTTGGCGGAACAACGAGCTTCATTTCATCTTGCATAAATGTTTCAACATCAACGTCGGCGTATACGACTTGCCCTTCCACTAAGCCGATATCAATTTGATTAGAGCGAAGGCTTTGCAAAACGTCTTCTGTATTTGAGATGAAAGTATGAACTTCGACTTGTGGATTTTCATTCGCATAGTTAGCTAGTATTTTTGGAAGTAAGTATTCACCAATTGTGAAACTAGCACCAATGCGAAGTGTTCCTGTTACAACGTTATGTAGTTCGTTAATTTCTTGCTTAGCATCTTCGTAAAGAGAGAGCATTTGCTTTGCGTGTATATATAAAATGTTGCCAGCCTCTGTCACTTGAACGTGCTTAGGAGAGCGCTGAATAAGTGTAGTTCCAAATTCGTTTTCTAAGTTGCGAATGTGCATACTTACGCCAGGCTGTGAAAGGTTTAATAATTCCGCTGCACGGGAGAAGTGTTTCTGTTCAACGACCGTAACAAATATTTTTAAAATGTCTACGTTCATGTAATGGGCTCCTTTCTTTTTCTATCATCTTATCATAAGTATTTCTGATGATAGAGATTCAATATTGATATTAAACTTATTATAGAAACTCTCTTATAATGTAAGTAGAAAGAACATGCATGTTCCAATACGATTATTGGAGTGGTACAAAGTGGAACAAACACTTGTTATACAAAAGAAGAAGGGCTTTGGATTTTCGCAAGGTATTGGGATTACGTTATTAATCGCGATTGCCGCGAAATATTTAGCAGAGCTTCCATTTTTAAATATTATGGGACAATTAGTGATTGCTATTCTAATTGGGATGGTTTGGCGCGCGGCAATCGGGATTCCTCAAGAAGCGATAGCTGGAACGAATTTCGCGAGTAAGAAGTTACTTCGCTTTGGGATCATCTTACTTGGAATGCGATTAAATCTTGTTGATATTGCGAAGGCGGGGCCGAAAGTATTGGTCATCGCGGCGGTTGTTATTACATTTACTATTTTTGTTGTATACGGACTAACGAAAGTATTTAAAGTAGAAAAGAAACTTGGGATTTTAACAGCATGCGGGACAGCAATTTGTGGGGCGGCTGCGGTCGTGGCAATTGCGCCGCAAGTGAAAGCGAAGGATGATGAAACGGCAGTTGGTGCCGCAATTATTGCTATTTTAGGTACAATATTTACACTTATTTATACGTTATTATATCCGGTTCTTGGCTTATCTCCATATGGATACGGAGTGTTCTCAGGGGCGACGCTGCATGAAATCGCTCATGTCATCGCAGCTGCGGCGCCAGGGGGAAGCACGGCTGTAGATATCGCAGTTATCGTGAAACTAACGCGCGTTGCAATGCTTGTGCCAGTAGCGATTTTAATTGGATTATGGTTTGGTAAGAGTGAAGGAAGCAAGGAAAAAAAATCATGGCGCGATCTTCCAATTCCATGGTTCATCTTCGGGTTTTTAGCGATGAGTGCAGTGCATTCGCTTGGGATTATCCCAGAAGTTGTTGCCGGATACATCGTTGTTCTTGCTTACATGCTTATCGCAATGGCGATGGCGGGGCTTGGTTTAAATGTAGAGTTTAAAACATTCCGTAAGTTAGGAAGTAAAGCATTCGTCGCGGGATTGATCGGCTCGGTTTGCTTATCGGTTCTTGGGTATGTTCTTGTATATGCATTAGGCTTTATGTAGTCGGACTAAAAAGCTGTTCCAAAAGGTATTTTTGGGACAGCTTTTTATTATGCTTATAGGGCTACAGATGTCGGTAAGTCGATATATTTGGAAAATCACCGATATAAATGGAGTTGCACTGATATATTTGGGGAATCGCCGATATAAATGAAGTTGCGCTGATATATTTGGGAAATCGCTGATATAAATTGAATTACTCTTGTACTTTGTTAGAGAAGATATGTAGTGAAACGTTTTTCTAAAATTTGTAAAGATATCTTTACTTGCAACTGGAAAATATTTATAATTAAAGTAAAGATATCTTTACTTTCGAAGGTGGAGCCTATGGGTGTGAAAAATAAAATAAAAGAGTTAAGAAAGCAAAATCATATAACGCAAGTTGAAATGGCAAAGGCGATGCAGGTGACGCGGCAGACGATTGTGGCGATTGAAAACCATCATTATAACCCGAGTCTAGAGTTATCCCTAAAAATCGCCAAATATTTTGGGTTGAAGGTAGAAGAAATATTTACGCTAGAGTAAGGAGAGAAAAAATGGACGATACTAAAAAGTTATTTACCGGTGCGACTTTTGGATTGTTTTTGGGTGATATTATAGTTCATATTATGAATCCGGCTATACCAATTTTATCGCTCGTAATGAGTAACGTTTTGGCGATTCTATTTCTAGTGTTGTATACAAATTACAAAAAGCGTAAGTACAGAAAAGAGGAACTTCCCGATATAGATGAGCGAGTAAATGAAAATATAAAAAAGTATGTAAACGTCTCATTTGTATTCACATTTCTGTTGCTTATTGTTTATATCGTTGTGAGTAAAGTAATAGGCAGAGCTGTTATACCAGTGCAAGAAATATTTATAATATGTAGTTCCTTATTTGCGGGTAGTCTCATCATAGGAGTCATGATAGAGAAACGAGCATAGAGATAGGAGGAATAAAAAATGCAAGATGAGTTTGAGAGATTCCAGTCAGATAAAGCGTTTAAATATGTAGGGTTATTTTTTACGATTAGTTTAGCGATATGGAGTTTATATAATTTAATTGTTGATGGAAATGCTGGTATGCCGTTTGTTTTATTTGTACTAGGGCAGTGGGTGTATTTTCTTGTGAACTATTGGCCGAAGTGGAAATATAGAAATCCAAAAGAGGCTGATCATGCATGAGTAAACAAGATATTATACGGTTCATAGGAAGTTTATTTTTAGCGGGTCTTGTTTTAAATGTGAGTTTAATGATTTTAAGTATGTCGTGGGGAACGATCTTCATATCGAATGTAGTACTAGTTATTTTATATGGTATTTCGGAATATAGAGAACAAAAGTGTTTGAAAGAAGAGGGAGTACCGTCGATTGATGAGCGAGTTGTGAATAAGATGAAGTCGTATTTTACGATTTGTATTACAAGCTTCATTTTCTTGTTCATTATGTATCTTTGTGTAAATAAGTATTTAGATAGGCAAGCAGTACATGTAAATGAGTTATTATATATTGCTATTTTTGGTTTATTAATAAGTATGGCATCGACGAGTGTGTTAGCAACAAGGAATAGATAGAAAAAGGGGAACTGGGATGGGATTACCGGTATTATGTGTCGCTACGGCTATTTTTGCTTTGTTTTGGGGAATGCAAAACTTCTCTCGTAATCCAGTGCCAAGTATTTGTATTATGATTGGTACTGTAGGTTTATCGTATTATTTATTACTATCAGCCCATTATCATAAAACAGCAACGACTGTTGTTGTTGGAGCACTTATTTTATTTTGCGGGCGTGCTGTACAAAAGGGACTATTTCCATAAAAGCTGTTTATACATTTTGTATAAACAGCTTTTTGTATTTTTTTTACAAAACACTTGAAAGTTACGTAACGTCATCTTTTATAATGAAATGGAAGAGGTGATGGTAGTGATTTCAATACAAGAATTGACGAGAGAAACAGGGGTTACAGTACGTACACTACGTTATTATGATCAAATAGATTTATTAAAGCCGAGCGGAAAAACAGAGGGTGGGCATCGGTTATATAGTGAAGCTGACGTTATTCGTTTGCAACAAATTTTATTTTTAAAAGAAATGGGATTTTCATTAAAAGAAGTTGCGAATATGTTAGTAAAAGGTGAGCTGGATTTGAAAAAATCACTTGAAAACCAACTTCGATTTGTACAAGAGGAGCAAAAGAAGTTCAATCGAATGGAGCGTGTTTTACAAGCGGTTGTTTATTCGGTAGATGTAGAGGGAGAACTTGATTGGAAAGTTATGTTTGAACTTATTCAGCTTTCAAAACAGTCTCCTCGTATACGTGAAATATTTCAAAATGAAGTATTTTCAAAGGAAGAACAAAAGTTGCTTCATAATTTGCCGAATATGAGTGAAGAAGATCCGAATGTTTTAGAATGGGTAGATTTATTAAAGCAATTACGTATTTTTATGAAAGAGGGTAAAGAAGCCGCTAGTGATGAGGTACAAAGGGCAATGAAGAGATTAATGCAGAAGTGTTTAGAAATGGCTAATGGTGACGAAGCGTTTTTAGATAAGTTATGGGAGGTTAGAAAATCAAAGGAAGATTCACAGAAAATGAGCATGTATCCAATTGAAGAAGAACTTTTATTATATATGGATGAAGCTTTTCGTATATATGATGAAAAGGAGAGGGATAAATGAGTATACTCGCAGAATATCGTTGGTATTTTTTAATTGGAGCAGAGATTGTATTTTGGTTATCGGCTATCGGTTTCGTTTTACTCCGTTACGGATTCCGTTTGAAGAAGGCGAGCTTTATTATGGGGATTGTACTCCTCGTAAATGAAGTGTTTATTTTAACATTAGGGGCAGTGGACTATTATCAAACAGGAAAGTTCTCTAATTTTCAAATCATTACTGTCATTATTTTATTGTATGCAGTTTTCTACGGGAAAAAGGATTTGAAGAAGCTTGATATATTTGTGCAAAAGCTAGTTGCGAAATGGCGGAATGAACCAGCGCCTATTATTGAAGAACATATAGAATTAACAGGTATGGCCTATGCGAAGCAGGAAATAAAAAATTGGGTATTACATCTTGTTTTATTCGTTGGTGTGCACATATTCTTTTTCTTCGCGTATGGATTTATTCCATTTGAACAATGGGGTAATTGGTTAGAATCGGGAATCGTTTTAAATAAAGCTGCAAGTCGCGTGAGCCAAGTGTGGGCAATTATATTTTTAGTTGATACAGCGATTTCATTTTCATATGTGATTTTTCCGAAGAAGGAGAAAGGAAAAGAAAAGCTACTTTCATAGAGGAAAGTAGCTTTTGCAGTATACAAATAATTCTTATAGGAGAGGATGACAATAGGAAAAAGAAGCAGTTTTATATGTCTATTTCTCTTTAATTTAGTAGCATGTTCACAACCTAACAATGCAATTGATAAGAAGAATGATGTCATTGCAAAAGGGGCAGAAATTTCTAATCTAGATAAATTCGAACAGTTCGTTTTGAATGTGGAACAAGGGAAAGTTGATAAAGTAAGAATTGTACATTACACACATGAAGGGGATCCGATTTTTCAAAAGTTAGAGCATAGTGAGAACGATATACTTTATGTGTCAGATAATAGAAAAGACCAATTTGCTGGTGAGGATAAAGGGTTACATAAAGATAGCTGTAAAAGGATTGTTAAAGAGCAGCGTGAATCACAAACGGCTTATAGGTTAATAGACTGTGTGAATGAAAATGGGCGCAATGGATATGATTTATTATATGTACCTGAAAAATAGAGTTAGTAGAGGAAGGAAGTTTTGACTCCTTCCTTTTTCTATGTATATATTGTCGAAAATTTTACCGAATATCTGTTCGTTTTTTTAGGTTTTTTATGGGCATTCGTGGTAAAATAATAATACAGATTTTTTATGAGGAGGTCGGATTTTACTTGGAACATCAATTTGAAATTATATCAGCGTATTCCCCACAAGGTGACCAGCCAGCGGCTATAGAGAAGCTTGTAGAGGGGATTAATAGTGGAAAGAAAAAGCAAGTGTTGCTTGGAGCGACAGGAACGGGTAAGACATTTACGATTTCAAATGTCATTAAAGAAGTGCAGAAGCCAACACTTGTCATGGCTCATAATAAAACGTTAGCGGGACAGTTATATAGTGAGTTAAAAGACTTTTTCCCGAATAATGCAGTTGAATATTTTGTTAGTTATTACGATTATTATCAGCCAGAAGCGTATGTGCCGCAAACAGATACGTTTATTGAAAAAGACGCGCAGATTAATGATGAAATTGATAAATTGCGTCACTCAGCAACGTCTTCATTATTTGAACGGGATGATGTGATTATTGTTGCAAGTGTTTCGTGTATATATGGTTTAGGTTCTCCAGAAGAATACCGCGAGTTAGTTGTTTCACTTCGAGTTGGTATGGAGAAGGACCGCAATCAATTGCTTCGTGAACTTGTTGATGTGCAATATGGACGTAATGACATTGATTTCAAACGTGGTACATTCCGTGTGCGCGGAGATGTAGTTGAAATTTTCCCAGCATCACTTGACGAGCATTGTATTCGAATTGAATTTTTCGGCGATGAAATCGATCGTATTCGCGAAGTAAATGCATTAACGGGTGAAGTATTAGCAGAACGTGATCATGTAGCAATCTTCCCAGCATCTCACTTCGTTACACGTGAAGAAAAGATGAAGGTCGCTATTGAAAATATTGAAAAAGAATTAGAAGTGCGTTTAAAAGAATTAAATGATAACGGTAAATTGTTAGAAGCGCAGCGTATAGAGCAGCGAACACGTTATGATTTAGAAATGATGCGCGAGATGGGTTTTTGTTCAGGTATTGAAAACTATTCCCGTCATTTAACACTTCGCCCAGCGGGTGCAACGCCATATACGTTATTAGACTATTTCCCGGAAGATTTCTTAATCGTTATGGATGAGTCACACGTATCCGTGCCGCAAGTAAGAGCGATGTATAACGGGGACCAAGCACGTAAGCAAGTGCTTGTGGATCATGGATTTCGTCTGCCATCAGCTTTAGATAATAGGCCGCTCACATTTGATGAGTTTGAAGAGAAAACGAATCAAGTTATTTACGTCTCGGCAACGCCAGGGCCGTATGAGTTAGAGCAGTCGCCAGAAGTAATAGAACAAATTATTCGTCCAACAGGGCTTTTAGATCCGCCAATTGATATACGACCAATCGAAGGACAAATTGACGATTTATTAGGAGAGATTCAAGATCGCATTGCGAAAAATGAACGTGTATTAATTACGACTTTAACGAAGAAGATGTCAGAGGATCTAACAGACTATCTAAAAGATGTAGGAATTAAAGTGAACTATCTTCACTCTGAAATTAAAACGTTAGAACGTATTGAAATTATTCGCGATCTTCGCCTTGGTAAGTTTGATGTTCTTGTTGGTATTAACTTATTAAGAGAAGGATTAGATATTCCGGAAGTATCACTTGTAGCCATTTTAGATGCTGATAAAGAAGGGTTCTTGCGTTCAGAACGTTCATTAATTCAAACAATCGGTCGTGCAGCACGTAATGAAAACGGCCGCGTTATTATGTACGCAGATCGCATAACGAGATCAATGGGAATTGCAATTGAAGAAACGCAGCGTCGTCGTACTATACAAGAAGCTTACAATGAAGAACATGGTATTACACCGAAAACAATTCAAAAAGGTGTGCGTGATGTCATCCGTGCAACGACAGCTGCTGAAGAGACGGAAACATATGAAGCAGCGCCGGCTAAGAAGATGACGAAAAAAGAGCGTGAAAAGACAATTGCGAAGATGGAAGCAGAGATGAAAGAAGCAGCAAAAGCGTTAGACTTCGAGCGTGCAGCTGAGTTAAGAGATTTACTATTAGAATTAAAAGCGGAAGGGTGAACAGAGTGAGCATGAGCAAGGATTTTATTGTTGTAAAAGGTGCTAGAGCACATAACTTAAAAAATATTGATGTAACCATTCCGAGAAATCAGCTTGTCGTTGTAACGGGATTGTCTGGTTCAGGGAAATCATCATTAGCATTTGATACGATTTATGCAGAAGGGCAGCGCAGATACGTAGAATCGTTATCTGCGTATGCGCGTCAGTTTTTAGGACAAATGGATAAGCCGGATGTAGATACGATTGAAGGATTGTCACCAGCGATTTCAATCGATCAAAAAACGACGAGTCGTAATCCACGTTCAACTGTCGGAACGGTAACGGAGATTTATGATTATTTACGTTTATTATTTGCGCGAATTGGTACGCCGATTTGTCCGAATCATGGTATTGAAATTACGTCACAAACAGTAGAGCAGATGGTAGACCGTGTACTTGAATATCCTGAACGTACGAAATTACAAGTTTTAGCTCCTATCGTTTCTGGACGTAAAGGTGCACATGTAAAAGTGCTTGAAGATATTAAGAAGCAAGGGTATGTTCGTGTACGTGTTAACGGTGAAATGCTTGATGTATCTGAAGATATTGCGTTAGATAAAAATAAGAAGCATTCCATTGAAGTTGTAATTGACCGTATTGTTGTAAAAGAAGGAATCGCAAGCCGTCTTGCTGATTCACTTGAAAGTGCATTAAAGCTTGGCGGAGGACGAGTGTTAATTGATGTAATGGGAGAAGAGGAACTTCTATTTAGTGAACATCATGCTTGTCCGCATTGTGGTTTTTCAATCGGGGAATTAGAGCCGCGCATGTTCTCATTCAACAGTCCATTCGGAGCATGTCCTTCTTGTGATGGACTTGGTTCAAAGCTAGAGGTAGATTTAGAGCTTGTTATTCCGAACTGGGATTTATCATTAAATGAACATGCGATTGCTCCGTGGGAACCGACAAGTTCACAATATTACCCACAGCTTTTACAATCTGTATGTAATCATTACGGCGTTGATATGGATATGCCTGTGAAAGATATACCGAAAGATTTATTTGATAAAGTGTTGTACGGAAGCGGAGAAGAGAAAGTTTATTTCCGCTATGTAAATGAATTTGGTCAAGTAAAGGAAAATGAGATTTTATTTGAAGGTGTTATTCCAAATATTGAACGTCGTTATCGTGAGACGAGTTCTGATTATGTCCGTGAGCAAATGGAAAAGTATATGGCAGAACAAGCTTGTCCGAAGTGTAAAGGTGGACGTTTAAAACCTGAGAGTTTAGCTGTTTTTGTTGGTGATAAAACGATTGCTGATGTAACGAAGTATTCTGTTCAAGAAGTACAGGAATTCTTCTCAAGTGTGGAGCTAACAGAGAAACAACAAAAAATTGCTCATTTAATTTTAAGAGAAATTCAGGAGCGCGTTGGATTCTTAGTAAACGTCGGTTTAGACTATTTAACGTTAAGTCGTGCCGCAGGAACTTTATCAGGTGGTGAGGCGCAACGTATTCGTTTAGCGACGCAAATAGGTTCTCGTCTAACTGGCGTACTTTACATTCTTGATGAGCCTTCTATCGGTTTGCATCAGCGCGATAATGACCGTCTTATTCGTACGTTGCAAGAAATGCGCGATTTAGGTAATACGTTAATTGTCGTTGAACATGATGAAGATACGATGATGGCTGCTGACTATTTACTTGATATCGGACCTGGTGCAGGCATTCACGGTGGACAGGTCGTTTCAGCGGGGACGCCGGCTGAAGTGATGCAAGATGAGAATTCATTAACAGGGAAGTATTTAAGTGGTAAAGAGTTTATTCCAGTTCCGCTTGAAAGACGTAAAGGTGACGGGCGTAAAGTAGAGATTGTCGGTGCAAAAGAGAATAACTTAAAGAATGCAAAGATGTCATTCCCACTTGGTACGTTTGTAGCGATAACGGGTGTATCTGGTTCTGGTAAAAGTACGATGATTAATGAAGTACTATATAAATCATTAGCGCAAAAGTTATATAAAGCGAAAGCAAAGCCAGGTACCCATAAAGAAATTAAAGGTCTTGAGCATTTAGATAAAGTAATCGATATCGATCAATCGCCAATCGGACGTACACCACGTTCTAATCCAGCGACGTATACAGGTGTATTCGATGATATTCGTGATGTGTTTGCACAAACGAATGAAGCGAAAGTGCGTGGATATCAAAAAGGACGTTTCAGCTTTAATGTAAAAGGTGGACGTTGTGAAGCGTGCCGTGGTGATGGAATTATTAAAATCGAAATGCACTTCTTACCAGACGTATACGTTCCGTGTGAAGTTTGTCATGGTAAACGTTATAACCGCGAAACGTTAGAAGTGAAGTATAAAGATAAGAACATTTCTGAAGTGTTAGGGATGACAATTGAAGACGGGGTAGAATTCTTCGCTAATATCCCAAAAATTAAGCGTAAACTTCAAACACTTGTAGACGTTGGGCTTGGTTATATGAAATTAGGGCAACCAGCTACGACGTTATCTGGAGGAGAAGCACAGCGCGTGAAATTAGCTTCTGAATTACACCGTCGCTCTACAGGTCGTACGTTATACATTCTAGATGAGCCAACGACTGGTTTACATGCACATGATATCGCGCGTCTTCTAGAGGTATTGCAGCGTCTTGTTGAAAGTGGTGAGACAGTTCTTGTAATTGAGCATAATTTAGATGTTATTAAAACAGCCGATTACATTGTTGACCTTGGACCAGAGGGCGGAGACAAAGGTGGACAAATCGTTGCTTCAGGAACGCCAGAGCAAGTAGTGAAAGAAGAGCGCTCGTATACAGGTAAGTATTTAAAAGAGATTTTAGTTCGTGATAAAGCAAGAATGAAAGAGAAAATAAAAGAAGTAGAGTTATCACAATAAGTGTATTCATAAAAACCGAGTGGAAATGACGCTCGGTTTTTATTTTATCCCGCTATTTGTGGGCGATCCGATTGATTTGACTAATAATCAGTGGGGATGAACAAAATCCCTACTGATTAAAAATTCGCTTTATAGGGGGAGGAAATGGAGTTTATAGATGTTTTAAGAAAGAAAAATATGAAAGTAAGAGAGTTTCAAAATTGGGGTGTATACTTTCGCAAGCGCTGGGAGGATCACTTTGCAAACCATTTAAGTTATGAGGAAAAAGAAGACATTTTCCTTTATGGAGATAAGTATGCATGTGGGTATCTTTGGCACGTATTTAGTTATGAGAAAAAGAATTGTTTAGAGGGTAAAGAAGCGGAGAATGCGTTTCATAATGAAGTGAAAAAGAATTGTTATATATTCTATCAACATTGTGAGGAAGTACTGCTAATAAAGGATGCGAGTTTATTACGTATGGAGGATATATTGTGTGAAATAGATGATGCATATAAAGGCGATATCTATATTGTAGACAAAGATTTCACTTGGACCTTTGTGAAAACGCATGAACATAGATGGTGTGGCCCTTATTTTGTGGGGAGATGTTAGTAGGTATACAAGCGTGAAGAGTAGAATAAGTTGATATAAGTATTTGCATGCTACTTGCGTTTATTATCTATTAGCGTATGATGAAATATATATGTCAAAAGGATGTGTAAGAAAATGAGATGGATTGTATCACTTCTTGTAAATAGCGTTGTGTTAATCGCTGTATCGGGACTTTTAAAAGGGATTGCGCCAGACGCGTTTTACGTAGCAAATATACAAACTGCAATTATTGCGAGTATTATCTTGGCTGTTTTAAATGTGTTCGTAAAACCGTTTTTAATTTTAATTACGCTACCAATTACGGTTGTAACTTTTGGGTTCTTCTTAATTGTTATTAATGCGATTACGTTAAAAATAGCAGATTCATTATTAGGAGATGCATTTAATATATCAGGGTTTGGTGTAGCAATTGTTGCGGCAATTTGTATTTCAATTTTTAATATGATTATTGAAAAGGCAATTGTGGAACCTTTATATGAAAAAAAGAGAAAATGACAAAAAGAAAAACATTTCATGATGTGTATGAAATGTTTTTTTCTATTTAGTAGAAACCGTATTTCTTGTTTCCAGAAAAAAATGGTACAATATCCGGTAGAATGGAATTTTACATCAAATGAGACTGAACCCGCAGCGGAGTGGAGGTTTATACATATGCCGAAAGTAAGGACAAAAGATTTAATTGAACAATTTCAATTGGAGTTAATAAGTGGTGAAGAAGGAATTCATCGTCCGATTGATACAAGTGATTTATCACGACCTGGAATTGAAATGGCCGGATTTTTTACATATTATCCAGCTGATCGCGTACAGCTTCTTGGAAAGACGGAGCTTACGTTCTTTGATACGTTAACAACAGAGCAAAAACAAGAGAGAATGAAAGCGCTTTGTACTGAGGAGACACCATGTATTATTATAACTCGTAATCAAGATGTACCAGACGAGTTATTACAAGCATCACGTGAATCAGGCATGCCTTTATTACGTTCTTCTCAAACGACAACGAGATTATCAAGTCGTTTAACCAATTATTTAGAAGGTAAGTTAGCACCAACAACAGCTGTACATGGTGTGTTAGTAGATATTTACGGTGTTGGTGTTTTAATTACAGGTCAAAGTGGTGTTGGTAAAAGTGAGACAGCTCTTGAACTTGTGAAGCGTGGCCACCGCCTTGTTGCGGATGATAGTGTAGAAATTCGCCAAGAAGATGAAGACACATTAGTAGGAAGCTCACCAGATTTAATTGAGCATTTATTAGAAATTCGTGGTCTAGGTATCATTAACGTTATGACGTTATTCGGTGCAGGGGCAGTGCGAAATTATAAGCGTATTACGCTTGTTATTAATCTTGAAATTTGGGATCAAAAGAAAAATTATGATCGCTTAGGTCTTGATGAAGAGAAGATGAAGATTATTGATACAGAACTTACGAAGATTACACTTCCAGTTCGTCCTGGTCGAAACTTGGCTGTTATTATTGAAGTAGCAGCGATGAACTTCCGTTTAAAACGTATGGGAGTCAATGCAGCACAGCAGTTCTCTGAACGATTAATGAGTGCGATTGAGTTAGGAAATCAGGAGTAAACTTTGGAGAGGGAGGTCATACATATGCTGTTAGGTTCTGTACCACAGCTTGACCGTGTAGCGATCCAACTTGGACCGTTTCCTGTTTATTGGTACGGGATTATTATCGGTACAGGTGTGCTATTAGGTCTTTGGCTAGCAACTCGCGAGGGGGAAAGGCTAGGTATTCCAAAAGATACATTTGTTGACCTTGTATTAATTGCAGTACCGATTGCTATTCTATTTGCGAGAATGTACTATGTTATTTTTGAATGGGAATATTACGCGCAAAATCCGAGTCAAATTATTAATATTCGTCAAGGTGGCTTGGCGATTCATGGTGGTTTAATCGGGGCTGTTATTACAGGGATTCTTTTTGCGAAACGCCGCGGGGTTTCATTCTGGAAGTTGGCTGATATTGCTGCGCCAAGTATTTTACTAGGACAAGCAATTGGCCGATGGGGAAACTTTATGAACCAAGAGGCACATGGTGATGAAGTAACGAGACAGTTTTTAGAAGGCCTTCATTTACCAGATTTCATTATTAATCAAATGTATATTGATGGTGTATACTATCATCCGACGTTTTTATATGAATCACTATGGAATTTTGCAGGTGTCATTTTATTACTTGCATTACGAAAAGTGAATTTACGACGCGGGGAATTATTCTTCACATATTTAATTTGGTATTCAGTAGGGCGCTTCTTCGTAGAAGGCTTACGTACAGATAGTTTAATGCTAGGACCACTTCGTATCGCACAAGTAATGTCAATTGGACTTGTTGTTATTTCTATTATTTTCATTATTGTGAGACGAAAAATGGGGCAAGCTGATAAAAGATATTCGGAAAATTAGAGAAAAGTAGCATCTTATTATAAGGTGCTGCTTCTTTCATATTCAGGAAAGAGAAGGGACTAAGGCAATGAGAATAAATACAGTGTTATTTGATTTAGATGGGACTTTAATTAATACAAACGAACTTATTATTTCTTCTTTTTTACATACGTTACATACATATTATCCAAATCAATATAAGCGTGAAGATGTATTGCCATTCATTGGTCCATCTTTACATGATACTTTCAGCAAGATTGATGAGAACAAGGTTGAGGAGATGATTACATGTTATCGTCAATTTAACCATGAGCATCACGATGAATTAGTGGAAGAATATGAAACTGTATATGAAACAGTTCAAGAGTTGAAGAAGCAAGGCTATAAAGTTGGTATTGTTACAACGAAAGCGAGACAAACCGTTGAAATGGGATTAAAGCTGTCAAAGCTTGATGAATTTTTTGATGTTGTCGTGACAATTGATGATGTAGAGCATGTGAAACCACACCCAGAGCCACTTCAAAAAGCGCTTGAGTTATTAGATGCGAAACCGGAAGAAGCATTGATGGTTGGGGATAACCATCATGATATTGTTGGTGGACAAAATGCGGGTACGAAAACAGCTGCAGTTTCATGGACGTTGAAAGGTAGAGCGTATTTAGAGGCGTACAAGCCGGACTTTATGCTAGATAAAATGAGTGATTTGCTACCGATTTTGTCTAATATGAACCGGTCATAAAGGCCTAAGTAAGTTAGTAGGGGAATTTCCTTATTAACTTACAGTTTCACTTTTTAGTAGAGGAGCGAGTTAAGTGCGACGGACAACGCGCTATCCTGTTTCGGGAGGAAATTCATTATGGAATGTGTATAAAACAGTGTCTTTTTGGAAGGTAATGAAAAACTTTATTATTATCCAAATTGCGCGTTATACACCATTTTTATCCGTCAAGAATTGGTTGTACCGCACATTTTTACGGATGAAAGTCGGAAAGAAAACATCATTTGCGCTTATGGTAATGCCGGACATTATGTTCCCAGAAAAGATAACTGTGGGAGGAAATTCGATTATCGGCTATAATACAACGCTTTTAGCACATGAATATTTAATTCGGGAATACCGACTTGGAGAGATCATCATAGGAAATGAAGTGATGATTGGAGCAAATACGACTATATTACCAGGTGTGAAAATCGGGGATGGCGCGATTGTTTCAGCAGGTACACTTGTTCATAGAGATGTCCCAAGTGGTGCTTTCGTGGGTGGAAATCCAATGCGTGTTATTTATACGAAAGAAGAAATGGATGCTAGAGAAGGCTGATGCCAAAAATGTAACATTTCTCTTCTTTTTTAATGAATAAAAAGGAAATAATTGAGTATAATATACTGTTTTGTTTTTTACGGAATCGTTTATACTTATAGATAGAAGAATGTGTGAACGAAGAAAACAAAAAACTGGAGGATATATGGGGAAAAATCAAGGAATATATAAGGAGAACGGACAAGTTATCTCTTTTAATCAATTAGCGGACTTCTTTTATAAAAAAGGGATGAGGGCTTACAAAGGGCAAAAATTACAAGATGCAATTAAATATTTTCGAAGAGCGGCACAAAGTGAGAAGGAGCCGTTTATTTTATGCCAATTAGCAACAGTATTATCTGAGGCTGGTGAATATCAAGAGTCGAATCAAATCTTCTTTAAGCTTGTTAGATCTAATCCAGAACTGGAACAGTGCTATTATTTTATTGCAAATAATTATGCATATATGGGGCTATTTCAGCAGGCGAAAAAGTATGCGGATCGCTATTTAGAAGTTGCAGAAGAGAAGGAATTTGTAGAAGATACATTAGAATTACTTGAAATTATGGAAGAAGAAGCGATGGGTGCGGAAGAGATTGAGGATGAAGATGATCTAATTGTTATGCAGGAAGAAGCGAATCGTTATATTCGTAATGGACAATTGGAAGAAGCAATTGCTACATTAGAAATTGTTACAAAAGATTATCCGGAATTTTGGTCGGGTCATAATAATTTAGCCATTGCACATTTTCAATCTGGTAATGTAGATAAAGCTCTGAAGTTAACGGAAATGATTTTAGAGAAAAATCCTGGTAATATACATGCGCTTTGTAATACGCTTATTTTCCTATATTCAATTGGAGAGCATAAACAAGTGGAAGCGTTAGCGGAGCAGTTAGTTTCAGTATATCCGATTTCGTTCGAGCATCGTTTGAAACTTGGAACGACACTTGCAACAATTGGTCATTTTGAGCCTGCATATAAATGGTTCAAAGTATTAAAGCGTCAAGGATACGAGGGAGACGTTAGTTTTTATTATTGGTTTGCATATTCTGCTTATATGGTGAAAGATCAGCAAGTAGCTGAAAAAATGTGGCAGCATGTTGTAGAATTGCACCCTGATAAAAAGGGAAAAGAACCGTGGAATGCGCTGAACTTAGCAGATGAAGGACAAAACGTATTATTTGAAGAATTACGAAAATCATTTCAACAAAGTGCGACGCTAGAGGAACAAATGCTAGCTTTATATTTAATGAATGAATTGTCAACGCCAGAGAAGGTGGGATTCTTCTTTGATGTAACGCAGGCGAAGAACGGTGTTCCGATTGTATCGCAACTTGCAAAGTATTTCTTTTTACTTAATAGCCATAAGAGCATTCCAGCTGATTTACAGCAATTTGAACAGTGCGCACAAATTGCGGATGCTTTATATAATTATACGAAAAAAGATGATGAATTAATCGAAGAGTGTTTACAATTTTGGTTTTGTACGTTCATACGTTTATATACATCTGGGGCAGTTTTTACAAATGTATACGGCTGGTCAGCTGCGGTTGAATACATTGTGCGCGGCGAACAAGGAAATAAGATGACACAGTCGGAGCTTGGAGATGTATATAATGTATCTGTAGCGACTGTTCGAAAGTATGTGCAGGCTGTTAAGCGTACGCACACATAGGGTAAGCAAATCATTGGGAAAAAAATGATGCTAACAGTATAATGAGGGTAACTTAATTGTGTAGGAATGAATAGGAGTGAATAGTGTGTCAGAAGAAAAAATTTATGATGTCATTATTATTGGTGCAGGACCAGCTGGTATGACAGCTGCAGTATATACATCTCGTGCGAATTTAAGCACATTAATGCTTGAGCGTGGTATCCCAGGTGGACAAATGGCAAACACAGAAGATGTAGAAAACTATCCAGGTTATGAGTCTATTTTAGGACCAGACTTATCAAATAAAATGTTCGAGCATGCGAAGAAATTTGGTGCTGAATATGCATACGGTGATGTGAAAGCAGTCATCGATGGTAAAGAATACAAAACAATTATTGCTGGCAAAAAAGAATATAAAGCACGTGCAATTATCGTTGCAAGCGGTGCAGAATATAAAAAAATTGGTGTGCCAGGCGAAGCTGAACTTGGCGGCCGCGGTGTATCATATTGTGCGGTATGTGATGGGGCTTTCTTTAAAGGAAAAGAACTTGTAGTTATTGGTGGCGGAGATTCTGCTGTTGAAGAGGGTGTGTTCTTAACACGCTTCGCATCGAAGGTAACAATCGTTCACCGTCGTGACACTCTTCGTGCACAGAAAATTTTACAAGATCGTGCTTTCCAAAACGAGAAAGTTGATTTCATTTGGAATCACACTATAAAAGAAATTAACGATGCAAATGGTAAAGTGGGAAGCGTAACACTTGTAGACGTAAACAGTGGAGAAGAGAAAGAAGTCAAAACTGATGGCGTGTTCATCTACATCGGTATGTTACCACTATCAAAACCATTTGTTGAACTGGGTATTACAAATGAAAATGGTTACCTTGAAACAAATGAGCGTATGGAAACGAAAGTTCCTGGTATTTTCGCAGCTGGAGATGTTCGTGAAAAAATGCTACGTCAAATTGTAACTGCAACAGGTGATGGTAGTATCGCAGCACAAAGTGCACAACATTACGTAGAAGAATTATTAGAAGAACTAAAAACAGTATCAGAAAAATAAGGGATAACATGCCTTTTGAGAAGAAAGCTACCGATAGGAGCTTTCTTTTTTTTTTTTGTGAAAATGTCAAAGTTTTGTCAAAAAATATTAGGATTATAAGCTTTCTTATTGATATACTGGACTTTACGGAAAAAATCACTATAAGAAATGAGGAATTTATTCAGTATGGAATGGCGTAATATATATCGTGGATTTTGTATGGGCGTTAGTGATTTAATTCCTGGTGTGAGCGGCGGTACAATCGCTGTTGTGTTAGGGATTTATGAACAATTGCTTGCGGCAATTAGTGGATTCTTTAGTCGTGAATGGAAAAAGCATTTAGGATTTTTAATTCCCCTTGCAGCTGGTGTGGCAGCAGCATTTTTAACGTTAAGTCACGTTATTAAATATTTACTTGCAAATCATTATGAACCGACTCAATTTTTCTTCCTCGGTTTAATTATTAGTATATTACCGATGTTAATGAGGGAAGCTGATGCAAAGTCGTCGTTTAAAGGTAAGCACATTGTTTTATTAATAGTTGCAGCAATTCTTGTTGCGATCACAGCTTTCTTTAAACCAGATAAGGCAGCAGATCCAATTACGACGTTAACAATTTTAAATGCAATTGGTTTATTTTTCGCGGGCTGGATGGCTAGTATGGCTATGTTGCTGCCTGGAATTAGTGGATCATTTATTTTATTAATTATTGGTGTGTATCCGACAGCAATTAATGCTTTAACTACACTGAACTTACCTTTAATCGTAGTTATCGGTGCCGGTGTTATGGCAGGGTTTGTTGTAAGTAGTAAAGGAATTAGTTTCTTGTTAGATCGTTATAAAAGTATGACATTTGCGGCAATTATTGGACTTGTTATCGGCTCGATTGTAATTGTGTTCCCTGGTATTCCAACTGGAGGATTTTCAATTATAAGTTCAATTATTACCTTTATTTTAGGATTTGCGATTGTTACTTATTTCGGTAAGAAATAAGGGCTTTAATCCCCTTGACGATAAAAATCGTCAAGGGGATTTTTTCATGCTATTCATTGAAAGTCCGGGCATTTACATTGCTTGTTATAGAAAGCCTTTTTAAAATTGTTGAGTAGCATGTACTTAGCGAAAGAGGACTGGCTCCTTCGTTGTAGCAAACTGTTTTTGATAGTATAATGAAATGAGTATGCAGTGAGAAATTTACTGCAAGTAGCTGAGGTGAAGAAACATGCAAAGAGTGACAAACTGTGTGTTAATTAGAGATAATGAAGTACTCTTACTCCAAAAACCTCGCCGAAATTGGTGGGTTGCACCAGGCGGGAAAATGGAGCGTGGTGAGACTGTAAGAGATTCCGTTGTTCGCGAGTATCGTGAAGAAACAGGTATTTATTTAAAGAACCCAGCGTTAAAGGGGGTCTTCACCTTTGTCATCCAAGAAGGTGATAAAGTTGTTTCTGAATGGATGATGTTCTCCTTTTTAGCGACAGATTTTGCAGGAGAAAACAAACTAGAGAGCGAAGAAGGCATCATTGGTTGGCATACATTTGACAAAATTGATGATTTAGCAATGGCACCAGGAGATTATCACATTATTGATTATTTAATTAAAGGAAATGGCATAATCTACGGTACATTTGTATATACCCCAGATTTTGAGTTGCTTTCATATCGATTAGATCCGAGTTAAACCGTCAAGGAGAGGATACGATGACAGAGAATAATGATATAAAAATGGTAATTATTACAGGAATGTCTGGAGCTGGAAAGACAGTAGCTTTACAAAGTTTTGAAGATTTAGGATATTTCTGTGTAGATAATTTACCACCGATGTTATTGCCGAAGTTTATTGAGCTTATGGCGGATTCAAAAGGGAAAATGAATAAAGTGGCACTTGGCGTTGATTTACGTGGTCGAGAGTTTTTTGAACATTTATGGGGAGCACTTGATGATTTATCAGAACGTACATGGATTATTCCTCATATTTTATTCTTAGATGCGAAAGATGGCACGCTTGTAACTCGTTATAAAGAAACGAGACGTTCGCATCCACTTGCACCAACTGGTTTGCCGTTAAAGGGAATCGAGATGGAGCGTGGCTTATTAACTGATATGAAGGCACGAGCGAATATTGTGCTGGATACATCGGATTTAAAACCGAAAGAATTACGTGAAAAAATTGTTCATCTGTTTTCAACTGAAACTGAGCAAGCATTTCGTGTAAATGTTATGTCATTTGGATTTAAGTACGGTATTCCAATTGATGCAGATTTAGTATTTGATGTTCGTTTTTTACCAAATCCATATTACATTCCACATATGAAGCCATTAACAGGACTAGATGAGGAAGTTTCATCGTATGTGCTGAAATTTAATGAGACACATAAGTTTTTAGAGAAATTGACGGATCTTATTACTTTCATGCTGCCTCATTATAAAAGAGAAGGCAAGAGTCAACTTGTAATCGCAATTGGATGTACAGGTGGACAGCATCGTTCTGTTACGCTTACAGAATACCTTGGGAAACATTTGAAACCAGAGTATAGCGTTCATGTATCTCATCGTGATGTGGAGAAGAGAAAGGGCCATTAAGGGATGAAAAAAGAGAGAAAACCTAAAATTGTCATCATGGGAGGCGGTACTGGACTATCTGTTTTATTACGAGGATTAAAACAATATCCAGTTGATATTACAGCAGTTGTTACAATCGCTGATGATGGTGGCAGTTCAGGTAGATTACGTGATGAGCTAGAAATTCCACCCCCAGGTGACATTCGTAACGTACTTGTTGCGTTATCAGATGTAGAGCCGCTGGTGGAAGCTTTATTTCAGCATCGTTTCACAACGGGAGACGGGCTGAAAGGTCATGCGTTAGGAAATTTATTATTGGCAGGTATGACCTCGATTACAGGAGACTTCTTCCATGCGATTACGGAAACGAGTAAAGTGTTAAATGTCAGAGGACGTGTGTTACCGGCAGCTAATCAAAGTGCGGTACTTCATGCGGAACTAGAAGATGGAGAAATTGTAACAGGTGAATCAAAGATTCCGTATTACGGAAAGAAGATTAACCGCGTCTTTTTAACTCCAGAAGATGTAGAGCCGTTACATGAAACGTTGGCTGAGATTAAACGAGCTGATTTACTTGTTTTTGGTCCAGGAAGTTTGTATACGAGTATATTACCGAATTTAGTTGTTAACAAAATCGGGGACGCTGTTCTTGCTGCAAAAGCGAAGAAGGTATATGTGTGTAATGTTATGACGCAAGCTGGTGAAACGATGGGATATACTGCGTTTGACCATGTGCAGGCGTTACATGATCATTTAGGTAAACCATTTATTGATACTGCAATTGTAAATAACCGTGATATTCCTTGTGAATTACGTCAGTTATATGAGGAAGAACTGTCGGCACCAGTTGTAGTAGATGAAGAGCGTTTTAAAGAGAGCAATATTGATGTCATTCAAGATCAATTAGCGAAGTATGATGACCGTGTTGTAAGACACGATACATTAAAATTAGCTTCTATTTTATATTCACTGTTGTAGATGTGCGTTGCCTCGTTTGAGGTAACGCTCATCATTTCATATAGGACAAGATTTTTGTTCCAAAGTAATCGTATAAGGAGGTGTTGACTGTGTCATTTGCATCAGAAACAAAGAAAGAGTTGACGAATCTTGAGATGAAGGAATGCTGTGAGAAAGCAGAATTATCAGCGTTACTTCGAATGAACGGATCGCTTTCTTTTTCAAATCGTCGTCTATCTATCGATATTCAAACGGAGAATGCGGCAATTGCAAGAAGGATTTATACGCTTTTGAAAAAAGGATATGACGTGACGGTAGAATTACTTGTTCGTAAAAAAATGCGATTGAAGAAAAATAATGTATATATCGTGCGGCTTGTTGAGAAGTCTCGCGAAATATTAGCTGATCTTCATATTGTTCGAGAAGACTTTTCGTTTATCCGAAATATATCACAAGAATTGATTGAGAAGAAATGTTGTAAACGATCGTATTTACGTGGTGCATTTTTAGCAGGTGGTTCAGTAAATAACCCAGAAACATCATCTTATCATTTAGAGGTCTTTTCGTTATATAAGGAACATAATGATGCTATATGTGAACTGATGAACGGATTTGATTTAAATAGTAAGACGTTGGAAAGAAGAAAAGGGTACATTACGTATTTGAAAGAAGCGGAAAAGATTACGGAGTTTTTAAATATTATAGGCGCTCATAATGCACTTTTAAGGTTTGAAGACATTCGAATCGTTCGCGATATGCGTAATTCAGTAAATCGTTTAGTGAACTGCGAAACAGCCAATTTAAATAAAACAATTGGTGCAGCGCTAAGGCAGATTGAAAATATCCGTTATATTGATGAGACGGTTGGTCTTGATATATTACCAGATAAACTGCGAGAAATTGCACAATTACGAAGAGATTATCAAGATGTAACATTGAAAGAGTTAGGCGAGATGGTATCCGGGGGGAAAATTAGTAAATCGGGTATTAATCATCGTTTGCGTAAAATCGATGAGATTGCAGAGAAATTACGCGCGGGGGAAACGGTAGCGAAAAAATAAGAGGTTAAAGGGGAAATGGAGCTGTGGTTCAAAAACGAGTTAAGGTTTCATTAAAAAACGGTTTGCAAGCACGTCCGGCTGCGTTGTTTGTACAAGAGGCCAATCGCTTTCATGCGGATATCTTCATCGAGAAAGATGGAAAGACAGTGAATGCAAAGAGCATAATGGGGATTATGAGCTTAGCAATTGGAACTGGTAGCATGATAACAATTACAACAGAAGGTTCAGATGCAGAAGAAGCTTTAGAAGCATTAGCTGCATATGTACAATAAAAAGCTATCGCGCATATGCGATAGCTTTTTTGTTTTTACTAGGGGTACATGATAATAAAAAAGCGCCCTATTATAGGGCGCTTCCGCTTTTAGTGTATCTAGCTCCAGCGGCTAGAATGGTCGGTGGCTTCGCTTCTTCCGTCGAGGTAAAAAGCACCTCTATGTCAGAAGCTCCATCCTCCTCCCATTCTGAACGAGCCACTTCCGCTTTTAGTTATATCCAGCTCCAGTGGCTAGAATCTCCGGTCGTTTCGCCCCTTCATTCGAGGCAAAAAGCGCCTCGGAATCAGGGGCTCCATCGCCCTGCGATTCTGAACGAGCCGCTTCCGCTTTTAGTTATATCCAGCTCCAGCGGCTAGAATGGTCGGTGGCTTCGCTTCTTCCGTCGAGGTAAAAAGCACCTCTATGTCAGAAGCTCCATCCTCCTCCCATTCTGAACGAGCCGCTTTCGCTTTTAATTTATTAACGATTTGTAAAGATCTTATCGATTAAGCCGTATTCTAGAGCTCTTTCAGCTGTCATGAAGTTGTCGCGGTCTGTGTCGCGTTGTAGTACTTCAAGTGGTTGACCTGTGCGGTCAGCAAGAATTTGGTTTAGTTTTTCACGTAAGAATAGGATACGTTTTGCAGCGATTTCGATTTCAGTCGCTTGACCTTGTGCTCCACCAAGTGGTTGGTGAATCATTACTTCACTGTTTGGAAGTGCATAACGTTTTCCTTTTTCACCTGCTGCAAGTAAGAAT
Source organism: Bacillus sp. GbtcB14 (assembly GCF_019091205.1). Classification (NCBI taxonomy): domain Bacteria; kingdom Bacillati; phylum Bacillota; class Bacilli; order Caryophanales; family Bacillaceae; genus Bacillus; species Bacillus sp. GbtcB14. The sequence continues at coordinate 225,479 of NZ_JAGXJT010000004.1, read as the reverse complement.
GCACCCATAGATGCAGCCATACCGATACAGATTGTTGATACTTGTGGTTTAATAAACTGCATTGTATCGTAAATTGCCATACCTGCTGTGATAGAACCACCAGGGCTGTTGATGTAGATGTGAATATCTTTTTCTGGATCTTGAGATTCCAAGAATAAAAGCTGGGAAACGATTGAGTTAGCTACGTTGTCATCAATTGCGCTACCAAGCATAATGATGCGGTCTTTTAATAGTCGAGAGTAAATATCGTAAGCGCGTTCTCCACGATTTGTTTGTTCAATTACTGTAGGAATTAAATTCATCTGTTATTTCCTCCTTCTAAAGCTTTCTTAGTCTTATAATACAATTATGGTCAATAAAGGTCAAACGAAACCACTTTAAATCAAAAAAATATGTAGTTGTACCATGAAATATTCGCTATGTTTTTGAAATTCCCTGCTTATGTATCTTCAACATCATAACCGAATTACATAAATTTAAACGCTATAGAAACTGTAGAAAAAAAGAAAAGAACGCCTTTTTATTGAAGCGTTCTTTCGATATCTATTCTTTTAAAAGGTAGGTTACTTTATTTAAAATCTTTTCGATGTGTTTCGCGTTTTTACTATACATTTCACTTGCTGATTTCGACTTTGTTTCTAGGGAAAATAGTTCAAGATCAGCATGACATTTTTTTAAAGATGCTAATAATAAAGGCTTGTTTTGAGGAGAAGGCATTTGTAGTTTGTCATTATAAATATCGATAGTAAGTTGTCCGTATGAATCCACTTGACCGAGAAAGACATTTTCAATAACAACACCGAGCTTTTCTAGTTCAGAATGTAGCCAAGCGCGGTTATGCCCACTAGAGGATAGAGGTTCATCTAAGACATTTCCATCCATAATAACAGTTTGTGGTTCTTTTTCGTTTGGTACTTTTAAGCCGATGTCTTTTGCTGTAAGTGGCTGGCGATCTTTCTTCAATAATACATTTAATTCTCCGCTCGGTTCTAGTACGGCGAATTCAACATCAGCTACACTAAAAGCATCTTTTCCGCGGAGAAGTTCCAGTAATTCGTCACTTGTATATTTTTCTTTCTTTAAGTTATCTTCGAGTATTTTTCCATCTTTTATTAATACAGTAGATTTCCCTTCAAAAAAATCCCGAGCTGTTTTGTTCTTTAAGGAGAGGATTCCTGTTAAAAAAGGTACCACAGCGAAAATGAGTATCGCAAAGACGCCGTGGAAAAATTTTGAATCGAGCCCTGTAGATACTTGGGCAGCGATGTCACCGATTGTCATTCCGGCTATGTATTCAAAAAAGGAGAGCTGAGAGATTTGTCTTTTCCCTAACCATTTCGTAATAGCGAATAAAATAATTAATATGAATACAGAGCGAAGAATGACAAGTGTCCATTCCGGCAGGTGAGACATAGTCATTTCCTCCAGTCTACTTAAAACCCTTTATATTGAGGTTCTTCACGTTCTAATACTGAAACTCTATTCTGTAAATCAGCGATGATGCTGTCCATTTCTAACATACATTCATGAAATACGCGTTTTGATTCCGCGTCCTGTGAATTTAGTGAAAGGGAGCTTAAACTTGCTTGAGCACCCCGTACACTAGCAAGGCAGGTTTTAACGCTAGCGATAACTGTCATACAAACACCTCTTATCCTTTCGGTTTGAATAGTAATGCACCAATGAATCCGAATATGATAGCAGCAGAAATACCAGCGCTTGTTACTTTAAACATTCCCGTAATGACACCGACGATGCCGTGTTTTGCAGCTTCTTCCATTGCGCCGTGAACGAGGGCGTTACCGAAACTTGTAATAGGTACAGTTGCCCCGGCTCCAGCAAAGTCGATTAATGGTTCATACAAATTGAATCCGTCTAATATAGCACCGGCAACAACGAGTGTTGCCATCGTATGAGCGGGTGTTAGCTTGCCGACATCAAACATAAGTTGACCAATTACACATATGAGTCCGCCAATGACGAAAGCCCAGAAAAAAATCATTGCGTTGCACCTCCAAATTCAATCGAAACGGCGTGAGCGATACACGGAATCGTTTCTTCTTGTTGGAATGTAAGTGGAGATAGTAAAGCGCCTGTCGCAACGACAAGTATTTTTTTGAATTCTCCTCTTTTCATTCGGTTTAATAAATGACCGTACACGACTGTTGCGGAACATCCCGGTCCGCTAGCACCAGCTATGACAGGTTGACCTTCTCTATAAATGAGTGTGCCGCAATCTTGAAACTGTTCGCTCGTTACTTTTGTTCCGTGTTTATGTAGTAAGTCATAAGCAATTTCGCGACCGACATGTCCAAGATCACCTGTTACAATTAAGTCGTAGTAGGAGGTGTCAATTTGTCGTTCGCGTAAATGGGCTTCAATCGTATCGACAGCCGCTGGGGCCATCGCACCACCCATATTAAAAGGATCTGTTAATCCCATATCAATCACTCGTCCGATTGTGGCAGATGTTACCCTAGGACCATGTCCAGTGTCACTTAAAATAGCCGCACCTGCCCCGGTTACTGTCCATTGTGCGGTAGGCGGTTTTTGACCGCCATATTCAGTTGGATATCGGAACTGCTTCTCTACAGCAGCGTTATGACTAGATGCCCCAGTTAATAAATACTTTGCGCCTTTTGCATTTACAATGCTTGCCCCGAGTGCTAATCCTTCCATAGAAGTAGAACAAGCACCAAATAATCCGAGATATGGTGTGCCGAGTGTGCGGCAGGCAAAGCTTGTTGGAGTGATTTGATTAATTAAATCTCCTGCAAGTACGAATTGAATATCGTCTTTACGAAGTTCTGCTTTTTCAGTAGCGCGGCTACAAGCTTCTTCGAACAAAATTTTATGTGCTTTTTCATAGGAATCCTGGCCGAGCCATAAATCTTCATGAAGGATATCGAAGTCTTCTGGAATGTTTCCTTTTGCTTCAAATGGCCCGCCAACGACTCCTGTCGAAATAATAACTGGTTTGTTTTCAAATACCCACGTTCGGTGTCCTTGTAACATTTATAGCCCTCCCCATTGAACGAGAATCGTTTTAATAAGTGCGATGACGAAAGCTGAAAATACACCAAACAAAATAACAGAGCCGGCTAATTTAAACATATTTCCGCCAACGCCGAGTACGAATCCTTCTGTTCGGTGTTCGATACATGCGGCAATAACAGAATTACCAAATCCAGTAACGGGTACAGCAGTGCCTGCTCCAGCAAACTGCCCAAAGCGGTCATATATACCGAAACCAGTTAGTAACATGGAAATGAAAATGAGAGTTGCGACCGTTGGATTTCCTGCTGAACGCTCAGTGAAATCAAAATATGTGATATAAAACGTAGAAATGAGTTGTCCGATGAAGCAAATAAAACCACCGACGAAAAAGGCTTTAATACAATTTTTTAAGACAGGGCGCTTCGGTTCGCGTTCTTGCTCGAATTTTTTATACTCTTGTTGCACAGGGGTTAAGTTCTTATCTTTACTAGACATTGCAATCCTTCCTTTTCTATTAAAAAGCGTTAAGTGTTAGACTCCATTTTTTTCCCGATGAGTTTTAATTGCTCATTGATCTCGTCTTTAGATACTTTTTTTTCCTTAATCTTTCTTTCAAGCTTTTCGAGTAACATAAAGATTTTTTTATCTGTACTTACACGAACATCGAAAGTAGGGTGCTCATCACTTAGCTGCTTTTGAAGCTTCTTACGTAAAGGTTTTAATCCAAACCTTTCGTGGTGCTCCGGTGTAACTGCTATGTAGAGATCTAAATTTGAATTTACTGCTGTGCTTTTTATAATTTCATCCATAGCGAGAGCTCTTTTCTTGGCTCCTTGTGATATAGATTGATTAAAGGATTCCGTACTCATCTTTGTTAATTTGGGACCTTTTTCTTTCTCCGTACGTTTTGCTTCATCTTTCACTTTTTTATCTAAGGGACTATTATCACATCCGATAAAAGAGCTACATAGAAGGGCAAATAACGCGGTTATGAGGCCGAGTTTTCGCATGATTATCATTCCATTTCTATTGCAATATGTAATGTGATAGAAAAAGGATGACTGCATATCATCCTTTTTCTATTTCACAGCATGACGAATACGTTATTGCTGTGAGTATTGTGGTTCTTCTTGTTGGACTTCTTCAACGCGTGGGTTTAAAGAATCGATAATCGTTTGTGTTTGCTGCGCAGCTGTTTGGAAAAGTTGCTTTGCTTGTTGGTTATCCGTATCAAGAGCGAATCCCTCTAAGCTAGCTTGTGCACTTTTTAATCCAGAAACAGTTTGCTTTAGTTTTGTAATTACAGTCATTGAATGAAGCCCCCTTTGGAATATCAATTCAAAGATTATAATTTGTGAGTAGGGGCGAATTTATGATTGGAAAATTTAGGGTAGAGTGCTTTGTTAATATACTCATAACTAAGGTGCATAAAGGATTGTGGGGATATTTTTATTGATTTAGATGGATTTTATTGCTATTATTATGGAAAGAAAATGAAGAGTTTTCTATAATCATGCGCCCATAGCTCAGTCGGATAGAGCGGTGGTTTCCGGTACCACGTCTGCCGGGGGTTCGAATCCCTCTGGGCGCGTCAAAAAGTCCTAACTTACATTTTGTAGGTTAGGACTTTTTTTATTTTCCCTCTTGTTATATCTAGTTATAAGATTTACTATTAGTACTTGGTTATAATATAATTCCGTTATTATTTTCTTTCAATATTATTCAAATTTCGGTTGTAAGTTGTAAATCTCATTAATACATATAAATTAATAATATTTTGGAATGGGTGTCTGCGTGAGGATTCTCCTTTTACCAAACTTATTGTACAATAGAAACAAGGGGGAGATTAGTTTGAAGGCAAGTCTTTTACAAGAACAAAGCTTACGTTTGGCAATGACACAAGAGTTAAGGCAAGCGATTACAATGCTCCAGTATAATGTACAAGAATTATCGGAGTTTTTGTATGAGCAATCGTTAGAGAATCCCCTTATTGAGTTAGGTGGTTTTGAGAGGGAGAAGAAAAAGAGCTCTAACACAAGTAAAAGTACCAGCAAACAAGTCGAGAATCAGATGGAAATCTACAGTGTGGATTCTACAACGATTCAGCAACATTTATTAAATCAAATACAATATTATAAAATAGATGAAGAAGAGCGAAAAGTAGCTTCTTTCATTATTATGAACATGGATGGAAATGGGTATTTACAAGAAACGAACGAAGAGTTAGCGGATCTCCTTTCCGCACCACTTCATGTAGTCGACCGCTCTGTAGAGCTTGTCCAATCGCTTGAGCCAGCAGGGGTAGGAGCGCGTAATATTCAGGAATGTCTAACTTTGCAATTGAAGCGCTTACAAAGACGGAATGGATTAGCGGAAGAGGTTATAGAGGATCAATTTGCTTATTTCGTGAAGAAAGATTGGCGAAAGCTCGTTCAAGTTTTGAAGTGTAGTAATGAGGAATTGCAAACAGCGGTGAACTGTATTACGTCATTACAGCCGAAACCAGGTCTTGCGTTTTCTTCTGATAAACCACTTTATATCGTGCCTGATATGGCAGTGAAAAAAGATGGTGATCGTCTCGTTTTACAAATGAACGAGAGAAATATGCCGAGAATTGAAATTCATTCTGAGTATAGTGCGCTTCTGAATGCTAGTGAAAGTGAAGTAGCATCTTACGTATCAGAAAAGTATCAGCATGTACAGTGGATTATGCGCAGTTTAAAACAGAGAAAACAAACGCTTCTGCAAGTGATGACTATTATTATGGAAAAACAACGTGATTTCTTCTGGGAAGGTCCAGAATATTTAAAACCGCTTGCTTTAAAAGAGGTAGCAGAAGAGTTAAGTGTGCATGAATCTACAATTAGTCGTGCAACGCGAAATAAATATGTGCAAACACCACACGGTTTATTTGAGATGAAATCGTTCTTTAGCAATGCCGTTTCGACTACTGAAGATGAAGCTGTTTCTACAAAGCGTGTGAAACGATTTATCCAAACGCTTGTTGAGGCAGAGAATAAGAAAAAGCCACTTTCAGATCAAAAGATTTCAAAATTATTAGAAGAAGAGCATGAAATTGTTATTTCTCGAAGAACAGTGGCGAAGTATAGAGAACAAATGCACATTCCAGCGTCATCATTACGAAAAACGATTGGGTAGGTGAAGAATATGAAAGTTGTACTGTATACAAAAAAAGATTGTGGTCTTTGCGTGCAGGCAAAACAAGTTTTGCAGGAAGTACAATGTGAATATTCTTTTCAAATCGAGGAAATAAATATATATGAAGATAATGACCTTTTAGAAAAATATCACCTAATGATTCCGGTTGTAGAAATAGGCGGAAAACAAGTAGAATACGGTAACATTCACAAAGGTGTCATAATAAACTATATAAAGAATGCAGTTAAGAGTTGAATAAGTTTCTATCTCCTGTTACAATAATACACGTAGCAGGGATTATTTTTTTAACCTATGTGGGACATAAAATGTCACTACGGGACGTAAAGTGACCACAAGGGAAAATGAACCAATGTAGTGAGGAGAAAAGATATGCGCTCATGGATTCAGAACACAAAAAAATTATTACCTGATCTGCTACCTGTTATGCAAACGAGAATGCAAATTCTTCAATACATTAGGCTCATGCAGCCGATTGGAAGAAGAAATTTGTCAGCAAGTCTCGGTATGACAGAACGAGTATTGCGAAGTGAAGTGCAAGTTTTGAAAGAACAAAACTTAGTTCACGTCGCTTCTTCTGGAATGACTTTGACAGAAGAAGGAACAGCTTTAGTTCTTGCTTTGGAAGACTTTATGAAAGAAATTTCCGGGTTAAAGGTTTTAGAAAAGCAACTTAAGGAAACATTAGACTTGGATGAAGTTTTCGTTGTCCCTGGTGATAGTGATGAATCACCTTGGGTCAAACTGGAGATGGGCCGTGCTTGTGTGACTTGTATAAAAGACCGTCTGACAGTGAATAATATCGTTGCTGTGGCTGGAGGAACTACGCTAGCTGCTGCTGCGGACATGATGCAGCTTGATTGCAAAGATTTACATATGCTATTTGTCCCAGCACGTGGTGGAATTGGAGAAGGTGTCGAATTAGAAGCCAATACCATTTGTGCCAAGATGGCGCAAAATACGATGAGTAATTATCGCTTATTGTATGTTCCAGACCATGTTAGTAGCGAAGCATATGCGTCTATTGTGACAGAGCCTTCCGTGAAAGAAGTTCTTGAGTTGATTCGATCTTCCAATATCGTCATTCATGGAATAGGTGATGCGTTAACAATGGCACGTCGCAGAAATACTTCAGAAGCAGATTGGTTAAAGATTCAAGCAAGCGAAGCAGTAGGCGAAGCTTTCGGTTACTACTTTAATGAACAAGGAAATGTTGTTCATAAAGTAAGAACAGTTGGTATGCAACTTGAGGATTTACAACATGTATCTCACGTTGTTGCAGTCGCTGGAGGTTCTTCAAAGGCAAAGGCAATACAGGCTGTAATTAAACAAGGGCACACTTCAATTTTAATTACAGATGAAGGTGCAGCAAAACAGTTAACAAAGGGTATTACCCTTTAATATAATCCCCCAAGGAGGAAATTCAAATGACTAAAATTGGTATTAATGGATTTGGACGTATCGGACGTAACGTATTCCGCGCAGCTCTTAACAACTCTGAGGTAGAAGTAGTAGCAATCAACGACTTAACAGATGCTAAAACATTAGCTCACCTTTTAAAATATGACACAGTTCACGGAACTTTAAATGCAGAAGTATCTGCTAACGAAAACAGCATCGTTGTTAACGGTAAAGAAATTAAAGTTATCGCTGAGCGTGACCCAGCTCAATTACCATGGAGCGACTACGGAGTAGAAGTAGTAGTAGAATCTACTGGCCGTTTCACTAAAAAATCAGACGCTGAAAAACACTTAGGTGGATCAGTTAAGAAAGTTATCATCTCAGCTCCAGCTTCTGACGAAGATATCACTGTAGTTATGGGTGTTAACCACGAACAATATGATGCAGCTAACCACAACGTAGTATCTAACGCTTCTTGTACTACAAACTGTCTAGCTCCATTCGCTAAAGTATTAAACGAAAAATTCGGCGTAAAACGCGGAATGATGACAACAATTCACTCTTACACTAACGACCAACAAATCTTAGACTTACCACACAAAGATTTACGTCGTGCTCGTGCAGCAGCTGAAAACATGATCCCAACATCTACTGGTGCAGCTAAAGCTGTAGCATTAGTATTACCAGAACTTAAAGGTAAATTAAACGGTGGCGCTGTACGTGTTCCAACTGCTAACGTTTCTCTTGTTGACTTAGTTGTTGAACTTGACAAAGAAGTAACAGTTGAAGATGTAAACGCAGCATTCAAAGCAGCAGCTGAAGGCGAATTAAAAGGTATCCTTGGATACAGCGAAGAGCCATTAGTATCTATCGACTATAACGGATGTACAGCTTCTTCTACAATCGATGCATTATCTACAATGGTAATGGAAGGTAACATGGTTAAAGTACTTTCTTGGTACGATAACGAAACTGGTTACTCTAACCGCGTAGTAGACCTAGCAGCATACATGACTTCTAAAGGTCTTTAATTCTTAATTATATAAGTAATCAATGACAAAACGAGGGAGAGGGTTTGTTCCCTCTCTCTCTTCTTTCGTTTTAAAAGCAAATGTGTTAAGCTTTTGAGTGGGTTTTGTCAATCCTAACTAGTAGTCGGAGGGAAATCCAATGAACAAAAAATCAATTCGTGACGTAGATTTAAAAGGTAAGCGTGTATTTTGCCGCGTTGATTTCAACGTACCTATGAAAGAAGGCAAAATTACAGATGAAACTCGTATCCGTGCAGCTCTTCCTACAATTCAATATTTAGTAGAGCAAGGTGCGAAAGTTATTTTAGCAAGTCATTTAGGCCGTCCAAAAGGTCAAGCAGTAGAAGAATTACGTCTTACTCCAGTAGCAGCACGTTTAGGCGAGCTTCTTGGTAAAGATGTTAAAAAAGCGGACGAAGCATTCGGACCAGTTGCACAAGAAATGGTTGCAGCAATGAACGAAGGCGACGTATTAGTTCTTGAAAACGTACGTTTCTATGCGGGCGAAGAAAAGAACGATGCAGAACTTGCGAAAGAATTTGCAGCTCTTGCTGATATCTTCGTAAACGATGCATTCGGTGCAGCTCACCGTGCTCATGCTTCTACAGCAGGTATCGCAGACTACCTACCAGCAGTATCTGGTTTATTAATGGAAAAAGAGTTAGATGTACTTGGAAAAGCACTTTCTAACCCAGAACGTCCATTCACAGCTATCATCGGTGGTGCGAAAGTAAAAGATAAAATCGGTGTAATTCGTCATCTATTAGACAAAGTAGATAACTTAATCATCGGTGGCGGACTTGCTTACACATTTGTTAAAGCTTTAGGTCATGAAATTGGTCTATCTCTATGTGAAGACGACAAGATCGAACTAGCTAAAGAATTTATGCAACTTGCAAAAGAAAAAGGCGTAAACTTCTACATGCCAGTTGATGTTGTAATCACAGAGGAATTCTCTGAAACTGCAACAACTCAAATCGTAGGTATCGACTCTATCCCTTCTACTTGGGAAGGCGTGGACATCGGTCCTAAAACACGTGAAATTTATGCAGATGTAATTAAAAATTCTAAGCTTGTTGTATGGAATGGACCAATGGGTGTATTCGAAATGACTCCATTCGCAGAAGGTACAAAAGCAGTAGGACAAGCATTAGCAGATGCAGAAGATACATACTCTGTTATCGGCGGTGGTGACTCTGCAGCAGCTGTTGAAAAATTCGGTATGGCTGATAAAATGAGCCACATTTCTACTGGCGGCGGTGCGTCATTAGAATTCATGGAAGGTAAAGAGCTTCCAGGTGTAGTTTGTCTTAACGACAAATAAGTAGCAGCCAAAGAAAAAGGACGGTGCAAAGCATGCGTAAACCAATTATCGCAGGTAACTGGAAAATGAATAAAACTCTATCTGAAGCAGTTAGCTTCGTAGAGGAAGTTAAAGGTCAAATCCCAGCAGCTTCAGCTGTTGATGCAGTAGTTTGCTCTCCAGCTTTATTCTTAGAGCGTTTAGTAGCTAAGGCTGAAGGAACGGACTTACAAGTAGGTGCACAAAACATGCACTTCGAAAAAAATGGTGCATTCACTGGCGAAATTAGCCCAGTAGCACTTAGCGACTTAAAAGTAGGCTACGTAGTACTTGGCCACTCTGAGCGTCGTGAAATGTTTGCTGAAACAGACGAGTCAGTAAACAAAAAGACTCTTGCAGCATTTGAACATGGTTTAACACCAATCGTATGTTGTGGTGAGACTTTAGAAGAGCGCGAAAGCGGAAAAACATTTGATCTAGTAGCAGGTCAAGTGACAAAAGCACTTGCAGGTTTAACAGAAGAGCAAGTTAAAGCAACTGTTATCGCTTATGAGCCAATCTGGGCTATCGGTACAGGTAAATCTTCTTCTTCTGCAGATGCAAACGAAGTATGTGCGCACATCCGTAAAGTTGTTGCAGAAGCTGTTTCTCCAGAAGCTGCAGAAGCTGTTCGTATTCAATACGGCGGTAGCGTAAAACCAGAAAACATTAAAGAGTATATGGCACAATCTGACATCGACGGCGCTTTAGTTGGCGGTGCTAGCTTAGAGCCTGCTTCGTTCTTAGGTCTTCTGGGGGCGGTAAAATGAGAAAGCCAACAGCTTTAATCATTCTTGATGGTTTCGGACTACGTGAAGAAACTCACGGGAATGCTGTAGCACAAGCTAAGAAACCTAATTTTGATGGTTACTGGAACAAATTCCCTCATACAACGCTTACAGCTTGTGGTGAGGAAGTAGGTCTTCCAGAAGGTCAAATGGGTAACTCTGAGGTTGGTCACTTAAATATCGGTGCAGGCCGCATTGTATATCAAAGCTTAACACGCGTAAACGTTGCAATTCGTGAAGGTGAGTTCGATCAGAACGAAACTTTCCAAAATGCAATTAAAAGCGTAAAAGAAAAAGGTACTGCTCTTCATTTATTCGGTTTACTTTCTGATGGTGGTGTGCACAGTCACATGAACCATATGTTTGCTCTTCTTCGCTTAGCAGCAAAAGAAGGCGTGGAGAAAGTTTATATCCATGCATTCTTAGACGGCCGCGATGTTGGACCACAAACAGCAAAAGGTTATATCGATGCAACAAATGAAGTAATTAAAGAAACAGGAGTAGGACAATTCGCGACTATCTCTGGTCGTTATTACTCCATGGACCGTGACAAGCGTTGGGATCGCGTAGAAAAATGTTACAGTGCTATGGTAAATGGTGAAGGCCCTACTTATAAATCAGCAGAAGAGTGTGTAGAAGACTCTTATGCAAATGGTATCTACGATGAATTCGTATTGCCGTCTGTAATTGTTAACGAAGATAACACGCCAGTTGCAACAATCAATGATGATGATGCAGTTATCTTCTATAACTTCCGTCCAGACCGTGCAATTCAAATTGCTCGTGTATTTACAAACGAAGATTTCCGTGAGTTCGATCGTGGTGAAAAAGTACCTCACATTCCTGAATTCGTTTGTATGACACATTTCAGTGAAACTGTAGATGGTTACGTGGCATTTAAGCCAATGAACCTTGATAACACATTAGGTGAAGTTGTTGCGCAAGCGGGATTAAAGCAACTTCGCATCGCGGAAACTGAAAAGTATCCGCACGTTACATTCTTCTTTAGCGGTGGTCGTGAGGCTGAATTCCCAGGAGAAGAGCGTATCTTAATTAACTCACCGAAGGTTGCAACGTATGACTTGAAACCTGAAATGAGCATTTACGAAGTAACGGACGCTTTAGTAAATGAAATCGAAAATGATAAACATGATGTTATCATTCTTAACTTTGCGAACTGTGATATGGTTGGCCATTCTGGGATGATGGAACCAACAATTAAAGCAGTAGAAGCAACTGACGAATGTTTAGGAAAAGTTGTAGAAGCGATTCTTGCAAAAGATGGTGTAGCACTTATTACTGCTGACCATGGTAATGCTGATCAGGAGTTAACTGCTGATGGCGGACCAATGACAGCTCATACAACTAACCCGGTTCCTTTCATCGTTACAAAAAATGACGTAGAGCTTCGTGAAGGTGGTATTTTAGGAGATATCGCCCCAACAATGCTTACACTTTTAAATGTGGAACAACCGAAAGAAATGACAGGTAAAACAATTATTAAATAATTTGCTTATATAAAAAGGAGAGAATTTATTATGTCAACAATTATTGATGTTTATGCTCGCGAAGTCCTTGACTCTCGTGGTAACCCAACTGTAGAAGTAGAAGTTTACACAGAAAGCGGCGCTTTCGGACGCGCTATCGTACCAAGTGGTGCATCTACTGGTGAGCACGAAGCAGTAGAATTACGTGACGGTGACAAATCTCGTTACCTTGGTAAAGGTGTTCTAAATGCAGTAAACAACGTTAACGAAGCAATCGCTCCAGAAATCGTTGGTTTCGACGTAACTGACCAAGCTGGTATCGACCGTGCTATGATCGAATTAGATGGCACTCCAAACAAAGGTAAACTAGGCGCTAACGCTATCCTTGGTGTATCTATGGCAGTAGCTCACGCAGCAGCTGACTTCGTAGGTCTTCCATTATACCGTTACCTTGGTGGATTCAATGCAAAACAATTACCAACTCCAATGATGAACATCATCAACGGTGGTTCTCACGCTGATAACAACGTAGACTTCCAAGAGTTCATGATCTTACCAGTTGGTGCTCCAACATTCAAAGAATCAATCCGTATGGGTGCTGAAGTATTCCATGCACTTAAAGCTGTATTACATGACAAAGGTCTTAACACTGCAGTAGGTGACGAAGGTGGATTCGCTCCAAACCTTGGTTCTAACCGTGAAGCATTAGAAGTAATCATCGAAGCTATCGAAAAAGCTGGTTACAAAGCTGGCGAGAACGTATTCTTAGGAATGGACGTTGCTTCTTCTGAGTTCTACAACAAAGAAACTGGTAAATATGACCTTGCAGGCGAAGGCCGTACTGGCTTAACTTCTGCAGAAATGGTTGATTTCTACGAAGAGCTTTGCAAAGACTTCCCAATCATCTCTATTGAAGATGGTTTAGACGAAAACGACTGGGATGGTCACAAATTATTAACTGAGCGTATCGGTGATAAAGTACAATTAGTTGGTGACGACTTATTCGTAACTAACACACAAAAACTTGCTGAAGGTATCGAAAAAGGTATCTCTAACTCAATCTTAATTAAAGTTAACCAAATCGGTACTTTAACTGAGACTTTCGAAGCTATCGAAATGGCTAAACGTGCTGGTTATACAGCAGTTGTATCTCACCGTTCTGGTGAAACTGAAGATGCTACAATCGCTGACATCGCAGTTGCAACTAACGCTGGCCAAATCAAAACTGGTTCTATGAGCCGTACTGACCGTATTGCTAAGTACAACCAATTATTACGCATCGAAGACGAACTAGGCGAAATCGCTGTTTACGATGGTATCAAATCTTTCTACAACATCAAACGATAATTGTAGAAAATAACGACAGACCGTGAGAAATCACGGTCTGTTTTTTTATGCTTAAAATTGCTCACCCGTCATAAGTGACATGAAATGTTTAAAGAAACGGTTATAATCAAAATCAATTGCGATTTGATGACTCGGCCGATCAATAAATGGTTTAGATTCTCCTAAAGAGCGAAATTCTCCAATGCTTGCTCCTTGTGCATAGGATTCCGTCATGACAACGATAGGTGATTTGTGATACGTAAACATAGAGTTATCAAGTAAAGCGAGTATTGGCATTGTGTCATGGAAGGGGCTCCCCTTTAAATGGGGTAAGGCGTCTTTATAATAGCCGTAGTAATAATGATCGAATAACGGTTTGACGAGTGGGGCTTTTCCTTTTGCTTCAATGTATTCAGCCATTTCCGGTGTAATGATGGAATACTGAGTGACGTTTAATGGATAGATGTACATGTTAGGTGAGGATTGAAGGACTATATTAGCGGCAGTAGGATCGCCATAAAAGTTCGCTTCTGAAATAGGGGTCACATTACCAGGATGTAAAAAGGCACCGCCCATTACGTAGTAAGATTTAATTTGCTTCATGAGCTGTTTACATAAGATGAATAAAATTGCTAGGGAGGTAAGTCTGCCTAAACTAACAATGATTAATTCATCTTTATACTGTTCAATAAGAGGAATAACTTCGAAAAAATTCTCCATTTCTCCGTTAGTCACATGTCCCTTTGGAATAATTGGCCCGAGCCCTTGTTTCCCGTGTACTTCCGTAAAGAAAGCAGGAGGGGCGCCAGTAAGTGGGCGTTCTGATCCACCAAATATCTTGATGTTTCTATCCTTTGCTTCGTTCTTAAGAAAATGAGCGTTTTGTACGGCCATTTCTTTTGGAACATTGCCGTAATCAGCAACAATGCCGACGATTTCTATTTCATCGATAAAGAATGCTAAGAGGAGAGCCATCGTATCATCAATCCCAGGATCACAAAAAATAAGAACCTTTTTGGGCATATGTTCACCACCTATCTTATTTATCCCACTTTAATGGGCAGTAAGACCCCCACCTCAAAATTCAGCGAAAGCAAAGAATTTAGGTGGGGGATCAACTGCCCATAAAAGTCCGATTGGTTCAGCTAATAATCAGTGGGGGATGAAGAACCCCCCACTGATTAAAGTTTCACTTTATATATATGTAAGCTTAAGGATAAAAAGATTATTTTATTGAAATAACAACGTTACAAATTCAGAAAATAAAAACTTTTTATATTAGGTCAAGGTTTTTGACTTAATTTCCGATTAGAAATGCAGTCATATCAAGGGTGTAAGCGTATAACATAGGCTGTTTTTGCTGTCAAGTTGATAAATTGCAGCTTTTTACAATTTATACTATGATAAAGATATTAAGAGAAGATCGTATAAACATGAGGGATGATGAACATGAAATTTACAAAGATTCTTGTCCAAATTGCTGCTCTTTACGTTTTTTATATGGTTGGAAATTGGGTACAAGAAATGTTAAATATTCCGATTCCAGGAAGTTTAATCGGAATGTTCCTCTTACTTGTTTTACTTAGCCTAAAAGTCCTTCCAGTGAAATGGTTCGATTTAGGAGCAGAAACACTCGTTGCTATTATGCCGTTTTTATTAATTCCGCCAACGCTTGGCCTAATGAATTACGGTGCTTTTTTTATGAGTAAAGGAATTTCTCTTTTCATTACAATTGTAGCGAGTACATTTTTAATTATTATTGTCGCAGGACATACGGGACAATATCTTGCGAATAGAAAGGAAAGAGAGTCGTGATGAGCCAAATATTAATCGGAATCGGTTGGGTTCTTTTTACGGTGCTATTATACCAATTATCTAAAAAAATCTATACATTATTTCCAACACCATTCACCATTCCAATGCTTGTAGCAACAGGATTAATGGCTTTCTTATTCATCATGCTTGATATACCATATCAACATTATATGGAAAGTGGTGGTGGCTGGATTGCCAAGCTGCTAGGACCCGGTGTTGTAGCATTTGCCATTCCTCTTTATAAACAACGTCACGTTCTGCAAAAATATATTGTACCGATTGCTGGTGGCGTATTAGTAGGGACAACAGTTGCCATAGCAAGTGATTTTGCCATCGCATCACTTATGGGAACGGATAAAAGCTTAATTTTATCTTCTTTACCAAAATCGGTGACAATGCCAGTTGCGATGAGTGTTTCAGAGCAAGTTGGTGGTGTACCGTCATTGACAGCAGCTTTCGTTGTTATCGCAGGTATTACTGGAACGATTACCGGCCCACTTTTATTAAAATGGAGCCGCGTTACAAACTCAGTTGGTAAAGGTATCGGATTTGGATGTGCTTCTCATATTATGGGTGTAATGAGAGCAATGAAAAATAATGAACATGAAGGTGTTATTGGATCGGTAACAATGACATTAACAGCAATTTTGACATGTTTGCTCGGGCCGTTATTTGCAATGATGTTTATGTAATAGAAGAAAAGCGAGAGCGACTTTATAGCTCTCGCTTTTCTATAGAATTTATGCTACAGTTAAAATAACTGAATCTTTGTAGGAGGTACGCCAAGTGCATACGTTATTATCCGTTTTACTTATTATTGTATCGATTTTAATGATTGTTATGGTACTTATGCAGTCTAGTAATAGCTCAGGCCTTTCAGGTGCAATTTCAGGCGGTGCAGAGCAATTATTTGGTAAGCAAAAAGCACGTGGAATTGAAGCAGTATTAAACCGTATTACAATTGTTTTAGCTGTTCTATTCTTCGTATTAACAATTGCTGTTACGTACTTAAATTTATAGAATTGAAAGAAGAAGCGTTAGTTAGATGTACTAATGGTTCTTCTTTTTTTATTTTGCCATTTGAAAGATGTTTCTAATTAGATTATAGAAATATAAATATGGTACACTAAGATATAGAAAGAATACGACTAGATTACAGAAGAGAAAGAGGAGAAGTACATGATGAAATTAGCATCTCCGAAACCATTTACATTTGAGGGTGGAGACCGCGCTGTTTTATTACTACATGGTTTCACAGGAAACTCAGCTGATGTACGTATGTTAGGGCGTTTCTTAGAGAAGAAAGGCTACACTTGTCATGCACCAATTTTTAAAGGGCACGGTGTACCACCAGAAGAGCTTGTTCATACAGGTCCTGAAGATTGGTGGCAAGACGTAATGGAAGCATATCAGCTTTTAAAAGATAAAGGCTTTGAGAAAATTGCTGTTGCTGGATTATCACTTGGCGGCGTATTTTCTTTAAAATTAGGTTATACAGTACCGGTTTTAGGTGTAGTACCAATGTGTGCACCAATGTATATTAAGAGTGAAGAAACGATGTACCAAGGTATATTGGCATATGCCCGCGAATATAAAAAACGTGAGCAAAAATCACCAGAGCAAATTGAACAAGAAATGTTGGAATTCCAAAAGACACCGATGAATACATTAAAAGCATTACAACAATTAATTGCTGACGTACGTAACAATGTGGATATGATTTATGCACCGACATTTGTTGTACAAGCACGTCATGATGAAATGATTAATACAGATAGTGCTAACATTATTTATAACGGTGTAGAATCTACGTTAAAAGACATTAAATGGTATGAAGACTCTACGCATGTCATTACACTTGATAAGCAACGTGACGAGCTACATGAGGATGTATATAACTTCTTGGAGCAACTAGATTGGTAAGATCTAGTTGCCTCTTTTTTTCATAAGGGAATTTTTTATGGAAGCTGTAAAAAAATCATTGGGAGATGATTGAAGTTTCGCTTTATACATCCCCCATCTTTCGGATACACTAAATAATATAAGGGTTTAAAGGAGGTATTTCTGCTTGGAAGAAATCATACAAGAACATATTGATAAGTTGTTATTATTTATGAGAGAAGAAGCGTATAAACCGCTAACGATACAAGAGTTAGAAGAGGCATTTGGAATTGAAGGTTCTGAGGGCTTTAAAGATTTTGTAAAGGCACTTGTAATGATGGAAGAGAAGGGGCTTGTTATTCGTACACGTAGCAACCGTTACGGTCTTCCTGAAAAGATGAATTTAGTGCGTGGTAAATTAATTGGACATGCACGTGGCTTTGCATTCGTTGTACCAGACGAGAAGAAAACGGGGGACGATGATCTTTTCATTCCGCCTACAGAGTTAAACGGTGCACTTCATGGCGATACAGTATTAGCTCGTGTTAGCGCACAATCAAGTGGATCACGCCAAGAAGGTTCAATTGTACGTATTTTAGAGCGTGGAACGAAAGAACTAGTTGGTACATATACAGAATCGAAAAACTTTGGATTTGTTATACCTGACAATAAGCGCTGGACAAGTGATATCTTTATCTTGAAAAGTGCATCAATGGGTGCTGTAGAAGGCCATAAAGTAGTTGTGAAAATTACGAGCTATCCAGAGAATCGTTTAAGTGCAGAAGGTGAAGTTATTCAAATTCTAGGTCATAAAAATGATCCAGGAGTAGATATTTTATCTGTCATTCATAAACATCATTTACCTTTAGCATTCCCTGAAGAAGTGATGGAGCATGCAAACAGTGTACCAGAAACGATTTCAGAAGAAGATTTAAAAGATCGCCGTGACCTACGTGACCAAATGATTGTAACAATCGACGGTGCAGATGCGAAAGATTTAGATGACGCCGTTACAGTAACAAAGCTTGAGAACGGTAACTACAAGCTTGGCGTTCATATTGCGGATGTAAGTCATTACGTTCAAGAAGGTTCTCCAATTGATGTCGAAGCAGCAGAGAGAGCGACGAGTGTATATCTTGTTGACCGTGTAATTCCGATGATTCCGCATCGTCTATCTAACGGTATTTGTTCGTTAAATCCGAAAGTAGACCGTCTGACGTTATCTTGTGAAATGGAAATCAATAACTTAGGTGACGTTGTAAAGCACGAGATTTTCCAAAGTGTGATTAAAACGACAGAGCGTATGACGTATGCTGACGTAAGAAGCATTTTAGAAGATGAGGACGAAGAGTTAATCAAACGTTATGAGCCGCTCGTACCGATGTTTAAAGAGATGGGTCAATTAGCACAAATCCTACGTGAAAAACGTATGCGCCGCGGTGCAATCGACTTTGACTTTAAAGAAGCGAAAGTATTAGTAGATGAAGAAGGAAAACCGACAGATGTTGTCATGCGCGATCGTTCTGTATCAGAGAAGTTAATTGAAGAATTCATGCTTGTTGCGAACGAAACAGTAGCAGAGCACTTCCACTGGATGAACGTACCATTCATGTACCGTGTCCATGAAGATCCGAAAGAAGATAAGCTAGAACGTTTCTTCGAGTTTGTAACGAACTTCGGATATGCAGTAAAAGGACGTGCGAATGAAATACATCCTCGTGCGCTGCAACAAATTCTTGAAATGGTTCAAGGACAGCCAGAAGAAGTAGTTATTTCAACAGTAATGCTTCGTTCAATGAAGCAAGCACGTTACGATGCGGAGAGCTTAGGACATTTCGGCTTATCAACTGAGTTCTACACGCATTTCACATCGCCAATTCGTCGTTACCCAGATACGATTGTTCATAGATTAATTCGTGAATATATCATTAATGGTAAAGTCGACCATGAAACACAAGCAAAATGGCGTGAAAACTTACCTGAGATAGCAGAGCATTCTTCTAATATGGAACGCCGTGCTGTTGAAGCAGAACGTGAAACAGACGAAATGAAAAAAGCGGAGTATATGGTTGATAAGGTCGGCGAAGAGTATGACGGTATGATTAGCTCTGTAACAAACTTCGGTTTATTCGTAGAGCTTCCAAATACAATTGAAGGTCTTGTACACGTTAGCTATTTAACAGATGATTATTATCGTTATGACGAAAAACATTTTGCGATGATTGGAGAACGTACAGGTAACGTATTCCGCATCGGTGACGAAATTACAATTCGTGTTATTAACGTAAATAAAGATGAGCGTGCAATCGACTTTGAAATCGTTGGCATGAAAGGTACACCTCGTCGTAAATTCAAAGATCGTCCAGTCGTTATCGAACAGCCAAGAACAGGCAGAAAGAAACGCGGTGGACGTAGCGAGCGCAGTAATGAGCGCGGCGGTGAACGTGGCACAGGTAGAAAATTTGACCGTGGTGGCAAAGGAAAAGGAAGAGGATCAGCTTCTGCTTCCACTTCCACGTCCGCTAGTCAGCCAGGGAAAAAAGATGGTAATGGCAAGAAGAAAAAAGCATTCTTCGAAAATGTACCAGGATTCAAGAAGAAAAAGAAAAAGCGTAAGTAAGAAAAGGAGGGCTTCGCTTTGATGAAAAGCGGGGCTTTTTCTTTTTTATTAGTGGCTTAAGAGCGAGCCACTTTCGCTTTTTATTGTAATCCAGCTACAGTGGCTAGAATCTATTGGCCATTTCACTCCCTAGGACGAAGCAAAAAGCGCTTCTCTGTCGGGAGTTCCAATGTCCAAAGATTCTGAGCGGGCCACTTTCGCTTTTTATTAACATTTGTTACAATAGTAAAAATAGAGGAGGGACGTTATATGCCAAAGGGTACAGGTAAGGTTATTGCACAAAATAAAAAAGCATTTCATGATTATTTCATCGAAGAAACATACGAGGCAGGGCTTGTCCTTCAAGGAACGGAAATTAAGTCGATTCGCGCTGGACGCGTGAACTTGAAAGATGCGTTTGCACGTGTACATAATGGTGAAGTATGGGTTCATAATATGCATATTAGTACGTACGAGCAAGGGAATCGTTTCAACCATGATCCGCTTCGTACGAGAAAGTTACTTCTTCATAAAAAAGAAATTGAGAAGTTAACGGGTGCTTCAAAAGAAACAGGCTATGCATTAGTTCCAGTTAGAATCTATTTGAAAAATGGATTTGCAAAAATGGCACTTGGTTTAGCAAAAGGTAAAAAGCAATATGATAAGCGTAACGATTTAAAAGAAAAAGAAGCAAAACGTGAAATTGCACGCGCGTTCCGTGATCGCCAAAAGATGTAATACAGATATTTACATTTGTAAAACGGCGCGCGTATGATATAATAACTTATGTAAGATTGTTGCACATTGAAAAACAGCTCTTAGTAGCTATCACGATATTTCTTCGTATGCTCCATTTTTATCATGGGGACGTTACGGATTCGACAGGGATAGTTCGAGCTTAGGTTGCGAGTCGAGGGGATCGGCCTCGTTAAAACGTCAAAGCCTATAATTGGCAAACAAAACAATCTTTCTTTAGCTGCTTAATTGCACTAAAGGTTCCTCCCTCCATCGTCCATGTGGTAGGGTAAGGGACTCAAACTAAGTGGACTACGCCGGAGTTCGCCGTCTGAGGGCGAAGGAAGAGAACAATCAGACTAGCAACTTGGAAGCCTGTCGATAGGCCGAAGAGTTCGCGAAATGCTAATATATCGACTACACTCGTAGAAGCTTAAGTGCCGATATTTTTGGACGTGGGTTCGACTCCCACCGTCTCCACCAATACATATTTGGTGGTTTTTTTATTTTGTATAACATGAACCATAACTTTGCCAGATTGGCGAGGTTATGGTTCTTTTTGTTTGTGGAAAAGTTATGGTTCCAAAAATAAAATGTAACAAGAAGCGTAGAATAGCCATTTTACGCTTCTTGTTACATTTTAAGGACCACATTACAATCAAGCTAGGAAAAGCAAATACCCCAAAACTAATAAATAATCTTTTTGGTGAAAATTTTTGATTCGATGGGCATGTGGGGGATCCCTACTAGGCGAATTTTAACCTAAAAAATTCGGATTTCTATACATTAAGTAAAGTGAATTTTTATTCGCGTGATTCTTATTATCTGAAATTAATAAAGCATGTTATACTCTCTTCTTTAAGAACGTCTCCATAATATCCTTTTTGAATCTTTCATAATCAAACTGAAAAGCTACATTATGCATTGTATAGCCTGGATTAGCAACAAAGCGAAAATCTGCAATGCTTTGACCAAATCCTTCTCCTTGATCAGGAATTATTTTAATGGGTACTCTTGAAAGGCTAACAGCCTCTTGATTCAGCAAATACCACACTGTTACAAAATCATGCATAGGACTGCCACTTATACCAGGATTAGACTTGGAGTAGAAATTATAATAATAGTCTAGCATAGGCTTGATGATGAGTCCTGCAAGGTCTTGTGTATTCCGATGAAATGTATCAATTTGCTGGACCATTTCAGGTGTAACAATCGCATGTTGAGTCACATTTAAAGGAATAATTGTCAAGTTCTTCGCATGCTGCAGAATCAAATTTGCTGCATAAGGGTCTGCGTAAAAGTTAGCTTCAGCCACAGCAGTTACGTTACCTGGATAGAAAAAAGCTCCCCCCATGCAAATGCATTCTCTTACGTTTCGCATTGTTTCTAAATTCAATACAAAAGTCGTGGCTAGCGAAGAGAGTCTTCCTAAATTGATAATTGTAAGATCTTCTAAATTTGATTCTATAATTTGATAAATATCATTTAAGGGATAAACTGGATATGGAATTTCAGGGGGAATAATAGGACCTAATCCGACTTTTCCGTGTACCTCGGGGAAATACTGAATCAATATACCTGTCAATGGTACAGAAGCACCAAGGAATACAGGTATCTCTTCTCTTCCCGCAATGTACTTCAAATAGTTAATATTTCTTATTACATTTTCTCTTGATACATTTCCATAATCGGCTACAATTCCTACAAGTTGAATGTCTTTACGAAAAAAGGTGTACAGTATAGCAAACGCATCATCAATTCCCAAATCTGTAAACAGGAGAACCTTTTTTGGCATATCTCTCCCTCCAAAATTTATAGAATCCTATGTTCACTAATAAGTAGGCGAAACTTGTGTGTATATATTTTATGTATTCTTAAAGAGTGAATTCTATTCACTTGACGTGACTTTGCTCCTCTAAATTTAATATTATGTTTAAGCGTAAAATACATAAGGTGCATTAGAAATATGAAAAGATCCATTGTTATTGAGGAATTTACACCGGATTGGACAATATCATTAGGGCTCATCATATCAAAAAAAGAAACTTGTACGTGTAGATACAAAATAATCGATTTCTTGTACGTTAAGGAATTGGTTATTTATTTTTCTACTTTTTAGGGAGTTTTTCTGGTAATGGTGTATACAAATAATAAAGTTGTTTAATTTACAATAAAGAAGTTTAAAACAAAGTGTTGTTAATTGTGTGATTAGTGTTAATCCATATAGACCAAGAGAGAAACTTTATTGTAAATAGATAAAATAAAAGCAAGACTAATACTTAAAATTATACGTATCTCGGCTGTACTCTCATAAATAACTGTAGAAGATAAAAATCTCGTTATGGGGCGGGGGCGGTATCCCTGAAACACAAAATGAAGAAATAGTTATTGATGATAAGCAGGTAGATACTATAGCTGCTCCTTAATGATTAAATAACATTTATTTAAATCTTCATATGTTTTGTGTTTTCATCCATATCTATTGTAAGATTATATAGAGTTCTCCTAATAAGCTGTTACAATGACTTTTTTTTGGGAGTTTAATACTTATAAATCTTAAATTATTTTTTCGGGATAATTTTTATCTAACTAAGTTATATTGAAGTAGAGGTGAACCATCGGTGAAGCAGGTGTTAGTAATTAAGAATGAACGGTCTTTAGCAAAGAAAATCGTAAGCGGTCTAAAGCAAGAAGGCCATTTCATTTTAAAACTTCACAATGAAAACCAGGGTTTAAATATAATATATGAACAAGATTGGGATATTATCATATTGGATTGGGATTCATTAAGCATATCGGGACCAGAAATTTGTAGACAAATACGACTTGTTAAAACGACACCGATCATTATTGTGACCGACAATATTTCTAGCAAGGATTGTATAGCAGGGTTACAAGCAGGAGCTGATGATTATATAAGAAAACCATTTGCGAAAGAAGAATTAGTAGCAAGGGTTAAAGCAATTTTAAGGAGAAGTGACTATATCCAGCAAAATGAGATAAACTTTTTTCAGTTTAAAGATCTCTTTGTTGATGCATCTAGCAATATTGTGAAAAAAGGTAGTGAAAATCTCTCGCTTACGAAGCGCGAGTACGATTTACTTGTATTTTTGATCAAGAATAAAAACACAATATTGAGCCGTGAAATGCTTTTGAATCAGGTTTGGGGATATAACGTAGTAGTAAATCCAAACGTAGTAGACTTATATATTGGGTATGTAAGAAAAAAATTAAAGTGCGAGAAGAAAGACAGATATATTCAAACGATACATGGCAGAGGCTATTCAATGATTGAATGATAAAAATAAGATAATAGGTAAAGTGCAGTTTGTTATAATAGAAAAAACGAGTAAAACTGTTTCATTCAGTTTTACTCGTTTTTTACTATTAAATCTAATAATCAAATAGTTGCTGAGAAGCATTAAAAGATGTAAAAAGCATATTTCTATCAGGCAATGGATGATGAAAATACTAGCTATTAATGGGTGTGTTTTGTAGGATAAATCATGGTTAGTCAACATGCCTGACTTCAAATATTACTTCTGGCATCCAATTTATGCTTGGTTTTATTAATTCGCACCATTCACAAGATTTTCACAGAATTAATGACTATACTTATTAACAGGATATTCAAATGAAAATGATTATCAATAGCAATTTAGATGCATAAAAGTTACTATCTAATTTAATCTATGGACGTTATCATTTTCAAACTAAATTACATTATAAGGAGTATACGTATGAAAAAAACTATGCTTTTAAAATTAGTAAGTATTCTAGCAATTTTCACTTTAATGTTAGTAGCTTGCTCAGATTCAGGTAAAGAAACTTCGAAGGCTAATAAAGGTGATAGTAGTGATAAGCCAAAAACGGTTGAAATCACTGATGCACATGGAACTGTTAAAGTCCCTGTAAATCCAAAGAATGTAGTTGCTTTAGATAATAGAACTTTTGAAACTTTAGCTGATTGGGGAATTAAATTAGCGGCTGCTCCAAAGGATGTAATGCCTGCAGATTCAGCATATGTAAAAGATGATTCAGTTAAAAATATTGGGAATCACCGCGAACCAAATCTTGAAATTATTGCAGCGGCAAACCCTGAACTTGTAATCGTTGGTCAAAGATTCGCTGGCCATTACGAAGAAATCAAAAAATTAGTGCCAAATGCAGCAGTTATTGACCTTAATGTTGATGTTTCTGAGAAGGCTACTAAGCCTGGCGAAAACTTAGTAAAAGGTCTTAAAGACTCTACAATTACTTTAGGAAAAATCTTTGATAAAGATAAAGAAGCTAAACAAGTAGTAGCTGATTTTGATAAATCTATTGAAAAAGCAAAATCTGCTTATAACGGAAAAGATAAAGTTATGAGTGTTATCGTTACTGGTGGTAATATTGGTTTTGCTGCTCCACATTCTGGTCGTGTTTGGGGACCAATGTATGAAATTTTCGGTTGGACTCCAGCATTAGAAGTTTCGAATTCTACTGCAGGTCATAAAGGTGATGACGTTTCTGTTGAAGCTATTGCACAAACAAATCCTGATTGGCTTTTCGTATTAGATCGTGATGCTGCAACATCTGATGCTGCTACTTCAGCTCCTGCTCAAGATGTTATTTCTAAATCACCAGCTCTTCAAAACACAACTGCTGTTTCTAAAAAACAAGTTGTTTATGCACCAGCAGATACTTACACAAATGAATCAATTCAGACTTATATAGAGTTATTTGGAAATATCGCAAAAACTTTAGCTAAGTAGTGTAAAGGAGTACGAAACAGTGTCAAAAAATATGATTTCTAGGGTTGAGAATACTTCTCAACCCCAGTTTTATAATCACAATAAAATATGGACAAAACCTTTTATAATAGCGGTTATAGTTGTTATAATTTTAGGGATTATATCACTGTTTACTGGCGTTTATGATATACGTGGACAAGAGGACGGAATGGAGATGTTTTTCATCACTCGTGTTCCGAGAACAATTGCACTAATGCTTACTGGAGCTGCAATGGCGATGGCGGGGCTCGTAATGCAATTAATTACACAGAATCGTTTTGTTGAACCTACTACAACGGGGACTATTGAATGGTCAGGCTTAGGCCTGCTTTTTGTGTATTTACTATTTCCTGCTCCGACTTTAGTTCAAAGAATGACTGGTGCAATCATTTTTTCTTTTATAGGAACTATGATTTTCTTTCTATTTTTAAGAAGAGTTAAGCTTCGTTCGTCTTTAATTGTCCCGATTATTGGATTGATGCTTGGAGCAGTTATTTCTGCAGTGTCTACTTTTTTGGGACTCCTTTTTCAAATGACGCAAAGTATTGAAACTTGGTTTGTAGGTTCATTTGCTAACATTCAGGTGGGAAGATATGAATATTTATGGCTGATTGTTATCGTTACTTTGCTTATTTTTATGTACGCTAATAGATTGACCTTAGCGGGACTAGGAGAAGATGTCGCAACAAGCCTTGGCGTTAATTACAATAGAATTGTTCTTTTTGGGACTGGCCTTATCTCTGTTGCAGTTGGAATTGTTGCAGCTGTTATTGGAAACTTACCTTTCTTAGGATTAATTGTTCCAAACATTGTTTCAATGTTTAGAGGGGATGATCTTAGGAGTAATTTACCTTGGGTATGTGTGATCGGAATGGGGACAATAACTACCTGTGACATTATTTCTCGAACAATTATAAAGCCTTTTGAAGTACCTGTTTCTTTAATACTTGCATCAGTGGGAGCAGTCGTGTTTATTACTATTTTATTGAGAAAAAGAAAACCAAGGAGGCTGCGATGATCACATTAGACTATAGAAATAAAGAAAATGTCGAAATCGATTCTAGCCTTCATAATGAAAGTAGATCAGCTAGCGCTTTTCGTTCTAAGAAGGAAGCAAGACGTTATTGGATTGTACTGATAACATTGATTGCTTTAGGCCTCCTTTCTTCATATGGACTTTTAGTGTATAACAATCCAGTTCCGATAGATTCACCTTCTTTTATCCCAGTTGTTAAGAGAAGGATAATAGCTATTGTTGCGATGATCATTGCGGCAGTTTGCCATAGCTTGTCGACAGTTGCTTTCCAATCTATTACGAACAATAAGATTATTACTCCTTCGCTTTTAGGTTTCGAATCACTTTATTCAGCAATTCATACGAGTACAATATTCTTCTTTGGTGCTGGTGCATTAATAAACTTTAATGGAATTGGATCATTTTTATTCCAAGTTGTTGCGATGGTCTTGATGAGTTTGATACTTTATGGATGGTTACTTTCCGGTAAATACGGGAATTTACAACTTATGCTTTTAGTTGGAATCATTATTGGTACTGGACTGAATTCAGTGTCAACTTTTATGAGAAAGCTACTTGCGCCTTCAGAGTTTGATATTTTACAAGCGAAATTATTTGGTTCTGTTAATCATGCGGACCCTGCATATTTTCCTATTGTAATTCCGATGATTATAATTGTAGCAGTATTAATTTTTGCTCATTCTAAGAAGTTGAATGTTTTGTCACTAGGAAAGGATGTTGCTACTTCTTTTGGAGTTAAATATCAACCTAGTGTAATTTATACGCTTGTATTAGTTGCTATTTTGATGTCCATTTCAACAGCTCTAATTGGGCCACTTACTTTCTACGGCTTTTTAGTAGCAACTTTGAGTTATCAGGCGGCGTCAACGTATGATCATAGATATATTTTTCCAATGGCTTTTGCAATCGGATTTTTAATAATGACGAGTGCATACTTTTTAATGTATCATGTATTCCATGCTCAAGGTGTAGTTTCAGTTATTATTGAATTATTTGGTGGAATCATATTCTTAATTATAGTTTTAAGGAAGAGGGCTTTATGATAAAAATTGATAATGTTAAAAAGTTCTATACTGATAAGGTGAAAATAGGACCTTTGGATATTGAAATACCAAAAGCGGGCTTTACTTCTTTAATTGGGCCAAATGGTGCTGGAAAGTCAACGACACTATTGATGATTGGAAGACTTTTAGATATGGATGAAGGTCAAATTCAGGTAGCGAATATGGATGTTTCTGAATCTAAATCAAAAGACTTAGCAAAAATTTTGACTATATTGCGACAAGAAAATCATTTTGTAACTAGGCTTACTGTTAGACAATTAGTTGGATTTGGGCGCTTTCCTTATTCAAAGGGAAGATTAACTAAAGAAGATGAGGTTATTATTTCTAAATATATCGATTTCTTAGATTTAACTAGTCTAGAGAATAGATATTTAGATGAGCTTTCCGGTGGTCAAAGACAAAGGGCATATGTAGCGATGGTATTGTGCCAAGAGACTGAATATGTACTTTTAGACGAGCCTCTGAACAACCTGGATGTTGCTCGTTCTGTTCAAATGATGGAGCATTTGAGACGTGCGGCTAATGAATTTGGAAGAACAATTTTGACTGTTATGCATGACATAAATTTTGCAGCCAAATACTCTGATAAAATTTGTGCTATGAAAGATGGACAAATTGCTGCTTTTGGAACAGTAGAAGAGGTTATGGATTCAAAGATTTTGACAGATATTTTTGAAACAAAAATTGAAATTCTTGATGGTCCTTATGGTCCAATCGCTGTTTATTAGTTATAAAGTGTAAAAAAATACTGTAGCTTGCGTAGATTATGCAAGTTACTCTAGTTGAAGTTGCTGTCTGTAGTTTATAGGCAGCAGCTTTTTTTATGTGATTACTCATAAAGTGCAAAAGAATACTTCACCTTTTCAAGTATCTACCAAGCGAAAAAAATATCTCTGTATAACTTTTTAAAAGAATTCAGCTTGGTTTTTTATATGTAATATTGCATATAAGAGTGTATTGATAAAAGTGTAAGGGGTCACTATAATGAGGGCATAAAGATAAATCACATTTTCATAGCAATAAAAAGGAGGAAATAATATGGAAATCGCAATGGCAGTTTTGAAATTTGTAGGTGGCGTAATCCCGTTAATTCAAGAACTTTTAAAAGCATTTATGTAAGTGTATTAGTTAGCTATCATTTATCAATCATTATCATATCTTACTAAAAAAAGAACGGGGTGATTTTTCTGAATATTAAGAAAAGAGATAAAAGAAGAAAGTTCCTTGCATGTTTATTAGTTAGTCTATGCACTATTAATTATTCATCTATTTCCTTCGCAGAAACACAAGTAAATAATGCAACTGATGTAACCAAAAATGCTAGTGGCATTGATACTGGTATAGCAAATCTTAAATATAATAATCAAGAGGTTTTAGCTGTAAATGGTGATAAAGTAGAGAGTTTTGTTCCGAAAGAAAGTATCAATTCAAATGGTAAATTTGTAGTAGTGGAACGCGAGAAAAAATCACTTACAACGTCACCAGTCGATATTTCAATTATTGATTCTGTAGTGAATCGCACGTATCCAGGAGCGGTACAACTTGCAAATAAAGCTTTTGCAGAC
The DNA here is from genome assembly GCF_019091205.1 of Bacillus sp. GbtcB14. Lineage (NCBI taxonomy): Bacteria > Bacillati > Bacillota > Bacilli > Caryophanales > Bacillaceae > Bacillus > Bacillus sp. GbtcB14. Next base: position 196,463 of record NZ_JAGXJT010000004.1, on the reverse strand, counting down.
AATCAACCTAGTTTATTAGTGGCTAAGAGAAAGCCTTTGAATATTAGTATAGACTTACCTGGCATGAGAAAAGAAAATACAATTACTGTCCAAAATCCGACATATGGTAATGTAGCTGGAGCAGTAGACGATTTAGTATCTACTTGGAATGAAAAGTATTCTAAAACACATACGTTACCTGCAAGAATGCAGTATACGGAATCTATGGTTTATAGTAAATCACAAATCGCAAGTGCCCTTAACGTTAACGCTAAATATCTTGATAACAGTCTAAACATTGATTTTAATGCGGTTGCAAATGGAGAGAAGAAAGTGATGGTAGCGGCATATAAGCAAATATTTTATACCGTAAGTGCTGAACTACCTAACAATCCATCCGATCTTTTTGATAATAGTGTTACTTTTGGTGAGTTAACTCGTAAAGGTGTAAGTAATTCGGCTCCACCTGTTATGGTTTCAAATGTAGCTTATGGTAGAACTGTTTATGTAAAATTAGAAACAACATCTAAGAGTAAAGATGTACAAGCTGCTTTTAAAGCCTTACTTAAGAATAACAGCGTCGAAACGAGTGGACAGTATAAAGATATTTTTGAAGAAAGTACCTTTACTGCTGTAGTATTAGGCGGAGATGCGAAAGAGCATAACAAGGTTGTTACTAAGGATTTCAATGAAATCCGAAATATCATTAAAGATAATGCTGAATTAAGTCTTAAAAATCCAGCATACCCAATTTCATATACAAGTACTTTCTTAAAAGATAATGCAACTGCTGCTGTTCATAACAATACAGATTATATTGAAACGACAACTACAGAATATTCAAGTGCTAAAATGACACTTGATCATTACGGTGCTTACGTTGCTCAATTTGATGTATCTTGGGATGAGTTCACATTTGACCAAAAGGGTAACGAAGTACTAACACATAAAACATGGGATGGTAGCGGAAAAGACAAAACGGCTCATTACTCTACAGTTATCCCTCTTCCACCAAATTCAAAAAATATAAAGATCGTAGCAAGAGAATGTACAGGTCTTGCATGGGAATGGTGGAGAACAATTATTAATGAACAAAATGTTCCATTAACAAATGAAATAAAAGTTTCAATTGGAGGAACAACATTATACCCAACAGCTAGTATTAATCATTAAGTATAAAAAAGCGCCCTATAAGTAGGGCGCTTTTTTACTTAGTCACAAATTTTATCCCGCATTAACGGGCAGTAAGACCCCCACTGATTAAAGTTTCACTTTATTCTTTCCAAAACTGATTAATAATGTAATTCCTTATATAGTTAATCGGCGTCGATTTACTTCTTCACGTAAAATGGATTGCAATGAAATTCCTATTACTTGGACAAGTGTTGCTAAAAGTGCGGCAATTGAAGGAATAAAACTTTAAAAAGTTTATGTTCTTTTGTTTGCGGCCAACTTAAAAAACTTTTGTAAAATGATAGAATTACAAAAATGTAAAGTGAGTGTAAGGAAGCTGGATTGTACCATCTTTATGGTTAAAGCATACTTAAGGTAAGGAAGATTTATATTTTAATGGGTATAAATCTTACAAATAGAATAGAAAGGTTAGGTATTATTATATGAAATGGATCATGAGAATTTTTGTGTTATTAGCTATAGTAGGAGGTGCTTTCTACTATATGAAGTCAGGGAATGGATATTATTCAACTAAACAATATTATGTAAAAGTAATGACGGATTCTACAGTAGAAAATGAAAAATTGAGTAATGGAGAAGTTCTTACGTATCATGCTTACGATGAGAAGGTGTACGATAAAAAAGGGAAAGAAAGAGAACTAAAAATTTCCGTACAAAATAAATTGGAAAAAAATCAATATTATTTGATTGATTGGGAAGATCGCCGTGGGATTGTTTCTAAAATAGCTAAAGTGAATCAAGCAAAAATAGATAAAAGTATTTTAGATAAGTTGAACGCAAATTCATAATATTTCAGGATAAGTTAATCAAGAGCTGTGTTAGCGTAAGATTTATAAGAAAATATTGTAGAAAAAATAAGAGAGATTATTATAAAACAAAAAGGACCGAACCGTCTGGTTCCGTTCTTTTTTAGGAGTGAATGGACGAGTTCATACGAAATTAAAGAGGCTAGGTTTATAATTTAGCAAAAGATCTGTCTCAAAAATTAGGACATGATATTTCTGTCGAATCGAAAGAGAATGAATATACAAAGGTGACAACAGATTTTCTTAAAACGAATCAATATCATAAGATTGCCAAAGTATAAAAAACACTTTTTCCACGGAAGAGGTGTTTTTTTAATAAGGAATACAAATAAAATTATTTTCAAAATATGTGGTTGGAATTCAAGTAAACGCAATTTTAGTAAATACATTTTAAAGTCTTGCAATCAAATCAATCTTGATATATAGTTTAGTTAAGTAAACTAAATTAAAATGCGTTCGGAGGTTTTGAAATGGAAGAAGAAATAATTTCAAACGAAAATAAACAAAAAAAGCCATTGCTTTTTAAAGTTGGAATAGGGCTTCTAGTCATATATGTTCTACTTTGGGCGAGTGCTTTAATCATACCGTTTACTTCGCTTTCGACGCAGATAAAGGCCATTGTCATTCCAGGGTGTATAGTAATAGGAGAAATTCTATTTTTAATAGGTGCTGTCTTTGTTGGGAAAGAAGTGGTGGCAAAATATAAAAAGTATTTAAACCCGAAAAATTGGAGAAGAAAAGGTGAGAGAGACAAGTATGAAAAATAAAAATATCGCTGAGGAAATCAATCAAACACTTGAAGAATTATGGATATTACTTGAAAAGAAAGAAAGATCCTATACGAATTTCAATTTAAATAATCAGCAATATACGTTATTAACATTAATTATTCGGTACCCATCATCCACCCCTAAAGAGCTAGCAGAAAAAATGAATGTAACGAAGAGTGCCATTAGTCAACAATTAGTAAAACTTGAAATGGACGGATACATTTTCAGAAGGCAACATGCAGAAGATAAACGTGCATTTTCAGTTGAATTAGGTGAAAAAGGTTTGTTATATAAAAAAGAAATGGAAGCCTATATGCAACAGGTTTCTGAAAAATATTATGCAAGTTTATCACCTGAAGAATTAACAAACTTTTTATCGGCGCTTCAAAAGCTAACGAAAGTAATTGATGAGCTGTAGTGATTGTTCCATGTAAAAGAAGCATAAGCGGATTGTGCTGGTCAACTTATGCTTCTTTTATTTTACAGCTAATTTATGCTTCGAATATAAAAAGTGGATTCATAAGAAAAAATTTAAAAACTAAATTTTAGCTTCATATCACCTTTATAAGGTTCATGTTCAACAAATACAGTAATGTCTTTACCCGCTAGGTCTTTACCAGTTCTTTTATACGTAAATTTCTTATTATTTAGTTCAGTAAGTTCAAGAGCCACACCATATTTATTATTTCCAATTGAAACATGAGCTCTTATTTTATTTTCGTGTACAACATCGAAGTAACCATAATCACCGCGGCTTTGGCCTGTTTCGCTATTGAAGAACTCATATTTATTAGATTTGTCATCAAATTTTGCTAGACTTATAAAATTCGAATTAACCTGTGTTACATCGTTACCAGCTTCATCTAATACCTTTGTTCCGTGCCAAAGGGTACCGCCTAAAATTTTATCTCCATCAACGTTTTTAACAATATTGCCTGTAGTCGTGTTCAGCTGCTTGTCCGGATCAGTGAAAGAAAGTTCTTTTTCTTTATATGGAACATGTTCAACAAAAACTTCTACATCTTTGCCGTTAGCGTCTTTCCCCATTCGTCTATAAGTAAATACATTTTTATTTAGTTTTGTCATGTCAACGACAGCTTGATACTTCATTGATTCTGAAAGTAATATTCTCTTCTTCCCATCATTTGTGACAAAGAAAGTACCTTTATCACCACGACTTGCACCTGTTTTAGCATCAAAAAATTCATATCTTCCTGACTTCGCATCATATTTTGCAAGGCCAATGAAGTTTGCATTTTCTTTCGTTAAGTCATTTTTATCTTTGTCATACACTCTTGTACCTTGCCAATTCGTCTCGCTAAGAATGTTAGCCATTTTTTGCCCTTTCGTTAACTTATTGTCCTTTTTAGTATCTTTCGCAGCTTGTTCTTGTTTCGGTTTACTATGTGTTTCTTCGGCTTTCGTACCAGCACACCCTGTTAGTACTAGTGTGAATCCGAGCAATATAGATGATAGTGCTTTCGTTTTTTTGTGCATGTTTTATCGTCTCCTCATTTTATAAATGTAAGTAGTACGGTTTGTGATTATAGTAATAGTTACTACGATGATTATGTTAATACTTGACTATAAACTCCCTCTAAATAAATCATTAAAAAAAGATAAACTAATTCCTAAAAAATTTTCATATTTATAAAAAAATCGCTAGCTTGCTGTAGTGCCTACGAGTAATTAATAAAATACATTGCAAAGAAGAAGGGAAGCCGCTAACAATTGATAAACTCCTAATAGAGTTAATCAATTGTAGTACAAAATTTTTGAGCTAAACTCTAGGGGAAATGAAGATTTTATAGAAGTCGTTTCAGATAGAAAGGGGATGTCCATGTTTGATTCAACAGATTTTAAAATTATAAAGTTATTACAAGAAAACGCTAGAATGAACTGGAAGGAAATTGGAGAGATAGTACATTTGACTGGTCAGGCTGTTGGGAAACGAATTAATAAATTAGAAGAGGCAGGTGTCATTCAAAAATATACGATAGATATCGACAGGGCTAAGCTGGAAGGATCTATTATGACGTTTGTTACACTATTTCTGCATGCGTCACATTATCATAATCAAATTCAAACCTTTTTTGAAAAAATGGACGTAATTACTGAAATGTATCGTATAAGTGGAGATGGATGCTATATCATGATTCTTCACACAGCTTCGCACCAGCAATTAGAAGAGATTCTTGCACATGTTTTACATTATGGTGATTATCGTATAAATACTGTCATTAAGACGATGGAAAAAAAGAAAGAATAAGATATTTATCCTTTCTTTTTTTCTATGTGGAACTGTAATCCTTTATTTGTTTTTGTTTATAAAACTGCTTGCTGATATAACTTTTGCGTAAATATCACCAAACTCTAATGCACTCATGAACGATTGATGAGCGCTTACTGCGGGGATTAGATTTCCTTGGAATTCTAAATCTTTTGTTGTACAAGCATCTTCAATTACAACACATTGAAATCCTAAATCACTGGCAGCGCGTACTGTTGCATCAATACATACATGAGTCATCATACCGCAAATGACTAGTTGATCTATTTTTTCTGTCTTTAATGTTTCTAATAAATTGGTTCTTAAAAAACCGTTAGGGTGATGTTTTTGTATAACTCTTTCGTTAGCAATCGGTTGTACATCATCATGAATTTGAACACCTACTGTTTCAGGTAAGAAGAAAGTAGCTCCTTCATTGTTCGCAATATGTTGTACATGAATGACTGTTTTATGTCTTTCACGAAATACTTTCAATACTTCCTTGACTTTTTGTACGGCTTTTTCAGGCTGATGTAATTCCATATTGCCGCCGTCAAAGTAATCATTTTGTATGTCTACTAATAGTAACGCTTCGTTCATCGTTAATCCCCCCATGCTTATTTATACAGCACGTTATTTGTACTGTACCGTTATTATATGAATTGCAACTATGCGGAAGTAATAACGTCGTGAAACGATTTTGATGTATATAGTTTCATTGTGAAAAAGTGGGAGGGTAACAATAATTTAAAAGAGGAGTATGAATATTATCTTTTTAATCTACGCATAAATTTATTTAATTCTTTTTTTATAATTAAGTATATAAATACTTTACTCTTTCCAAAACTGTTCTAACAGAATAACGATCATAGTACCTACGAGTAATCCGTTACTTAAAACATATTGTAAGGAAGAAGGAACTCCGCTAAATGCACTTTCTGGAAGAAACATTATTCCCAAACTGATTAATAATGAAATTCCTAATATAGTTAATCGGCGTTGCTTTAATTCTTCACGTAAAATGGATTGAAATGAAATGCCTATTACTTGGACAAATGTAGCTAAAAGTGCAGCATTAGCAATAGGACCTGGTAGCAAGGATATAAAGTTTACAATTGAGGGGATAAAAGAAATTCCTGCTAATATAAGACTTGCTATAAGGAATGACTTTACTTTTCTTTGTCCTGTTAGTTTAATAAATCCTGCTGATGCAGGTAATGGTACAATTCCAATTGTAGAGAACAATGACGAGATCATATGTGATATACCTCCGACCCATACACCACGGTTCAGTGTTCGCCTTTCATTTTCTTTAGATAACGGAGCCACTTGTTTTACAGCCGAAATAGCAGCAATTGTATTTGCAACTAAAAGAAAGGTAAATAAAGTCGCAGTTAGAGTCATTCCAATATCGAATTTAGGTGTGCCCCAAGAAAATAGCTCTGGTAACTTAACTAACGGTGTGTGTGAAGGCATATGAGATGATTTTCCTAATACAGCATACAAAAGCCAACCACATGAAATTCCAAGTAACACAGCGTAACTTTTCATCCATCCTTTCCCTTTAATTGATAAGAAAGTAATAAGGGCAAAAACAAAGAGCGCAATAGTAGCCGTTGTATAATCAGGATGAGTTACAGCTCCTTGTAATCCCATCATTCCTTTTAGTAACACACCACTAAGCTGAAGAGATAATATTAAAAGAAAAGTGCCTGTAACCAGGGGTGTAAATAAACGTAGAATTCGATGAACAAGCCCTGTTATACCAAGGACGAAGAGTAATATACCTGCAATAATTAATCCGCCTTCTAGAAGTTGTAATACATCCTTTGGACTTTGTCCTTGATGCATAGCAACTTGTCCCAATATGACAAATATACTTACCCATGAACCGGCTGGCCCATCCGCTATGGGATAGCGATGCCCAAACCATGCTTGTATAAATGAACTTACTCCTACAACTAAAAAAGTTCGTTGCATTAATGTTGAGATATCTTCCATTGATAAATGGAAGATGCCACCAATAATGATAGGCAATGCAATTGCATTTGCTAATAGAAAAACACACCACTGTAGAATATTAAAGCTCGTATTAAAGTATTTTTTATACATATTATTCTCCTTTACCGAAAAAGAATCTCATAGTAAAAATCCATCCTTTCTATACAGTTAGATTAAAAAGGATGGATTTTGTACCTCTATAAAATCATTTTAATTATATGGATAGATTTTTAATTAATTACCATGTACGGAACGGTAAGAATTTCCCGTTAAGTGTAATCACGATACGAGGATCGCCACCTTTTGGATCTTCTTGTGTATCCACACCTAGGTTGAAGTTAATCGCACTCATTACGCCTTCGCCGGCTTTTTCTAAGATTAACTCTCTAATAGTTGGTGCATATTGTAACATCATTTCATATAAACGATATGCAATTGGGTCAGTAGGAGGCATTTCCATTACTTGGCCGCGAAGTGGAACTACTGTTAATGCTTGAACTACATCTTCATCTAATTCTAATAGTTTACCGATTTTTTCTGCTTCTGGACGTGTCATTGTAGCTTGTCCTAATAACGCTGTTACAACCCAAGTCTCAGAGTTTTCACTTACTTTTGCAATTTCTTCCCATGTTAAACCTTTTGCAATTTTTGCTTCTAAAATTTTTTTTGTAGCTTCTGGTCGATTCATATCTAATACTTGTCTTTTCATATCTAATAACTTCCCTTCGTGTAAGTAATATTAATTATTTTGTTTCACCATGTAATGCTTTATATCCATCTACCACTACATCTAATTTCCCTGTATGTGGATCAATAACTAAACCGTGTACAGGAACATCTTTTGGAATAAGTGGGTGATTTCTTACTAAATCAACATTAGCTTGTGTTGAATCGCAAACATCATTGAATCCGAATAACCATTTTTTAAGGTCAACACCAGCATATTCAATCGCTGATAAAATTTCTGGTGAAGCTACTCCACGATCTAATATTTTTTGAAGTGTTCCTTTTGGATTCGTTTGGCTCGCACCACATCTATGGTGTCCAATAAGGAAGATTTCATCTGCATTTAAATCGTATACTGACGCGACAACACTTTGCATAACACTATCGAAAGCAGAAGCAATTTTACCACCTGCATTTCTGATAACTTTTGCATCACCATCGTGTATATCTAAAGCTTTTGGAAGTAGCTCAATTAAACGAGCATCCATGCAAGAAACAACAACCATACGTTTTTTAGGCATTTTCGTCGCTTCACGAGGAGCATATTCCTTATTTTCTACAAATTGTTCATTGAACGATAGAATTTCTTGTAATAACATATTTGTAACCTCCTTTAAATCTAGATGTATTTTTTTGTTATGTCCTCTATGTTATAAGTGAATATACCTGATAAATAATGTGATGTAAGAGGATAAACTAAGTATAGTGAATTGTATCGATAAGCAGAATAAGTTGGCGAAACACTTTCGGGCTTTCTACTTTCACGGTGAAAGGATTGGTTTATATCATTGATCAAACAGATTTTGAGATACTGAAATTATTAGGAGAAAACTCAAGAATACAATGGAAAGAACTTGGTCAGAAAATACATATGACGGGGCAGGCCGTAGGAAATCGAATTCGGAGATTAGAGGATTTAGGAATTATTGAACAATATACAATCGCAATAAACCGAATCAAATTAGGACAAGTAGTGACTGCATTTGTTACTTTGTTCGTAACAACAGCTAATCACCAAGAGTTTATGAATTTCTTTCAAGGAGAAGAAGGGATTTCTGAAGTACACCGTATAAGTGGTGAGGGGTGTTATTTATTAAAAACACATTTTGCTTCCAATGAAGAATTAGATAACTTTCTAGGACGATTATTAAAGTACGGGAACTATCGTGTTAATCTATCAATAGGAAAGTTGAAATAAGGTTTCTTTTCTTTGGAGGTTATAGTAACTTTATTTTCCGTTTTGTAGAAAACTTATAAGCTAATGATTAACTTAGTGGTATTGTAGACTGAAAATCATAACTTGCCGGAGAGGCGGGGGATGGTTTTTTGTTTGTAGATTTTTAAGTTAGAACTAGAAGTTTTAAGGATATGTTGATGAGGTATGTAATGTTAACTTAATGATTCATCTAATCGCATGTTTACTTAGACGAATCATTAAGTAACAAAAAATCTTGGTATTTTCATGCATTGTTATCTGTGTTTAGTGATAGCTTTTGTTGTTTTTTTAATTTTTCAGGTGTCACGTCATTTCCTAAAGGATCTAATATTTTTAATCCTGTAACAGTGGTGTTGATTTGACCACGAATAATTTGAAGATACTCCCCGCGTAATACTTTACGCTCATGTAATTCTGTTTTTGTTAAACCTGCTTCTTTTTGTTTGTTAGCTAGTTCATTAATTCGATTTAAAACTTCAAGCATTGTTTTCTCCGCCTTTCTTTTTTGCAAGTAGTCGGTAAGGTTGTAGTTTTGCGTCATGATTATAATTGATATCGTCATAGTTTCATTAATAGAGTTTATCGTACTTTCATTCTAAAAGTACGATAAACACGATGATTAAAACTAGCCATTCCAAGAAGTTACTTCATCTACAGTTAATCGAACTGTTGGGAATCCTGGTTCTTTTGCTTTACCTAGTGCAATCATTAAAACGTCAGTTAAGTTTTCTGGAACGTTAAATGCTTTGCGGAATTCTTCAACGTTATAGCCAAGCATTGGAACTGTATCATATCCTCTCGCTTTTGCAGCAAGCATCAATTGCATAGCTAATAAACCACCATCAAGCATTTGCCACTCTCTTTTTCCTTGGTCACTGACAGGTGCATAAAACTTACGAATGCTGTTGTTCAGCCTGTTTTTAACTTCTTTTGTCATGAATCCAGCAGCTACTGCACGCTCATTCACCTTATTGATATGTTCGAATTCATGAGCATTATTTTCGCTTAAAATTACGATCATAGCAGATGCTTCTAACACTTGTGGTTGATTTAAAGCGATTGGATGAAGCTTTTCTTTTAAGTCTTGATCTGTAATTACCATGAAACGCCATGGGTTTAAGTTAGAACTACTTGGTGCTAACATTGCTTCTTCTAAAAGTTCTTTAATTTCTTCATTAGAGATTGTAACTGAAGGATCATAGGAACGAACGGAACGACGCTCACGAATTACATCATAAAAATTTGCAGTACGATTTTCTTTTTTCATTTTTAAATACCTCCACTAAGTTGCTTACATGCATCATTATGGTATAGTACAGGTACTATGAAAAGTACGCACTTTTCCGTGATATAGACACCATCTCGTGACATAGGCACGAGAAAGTGCCTATCAAAATACAGAAGGAGTTCAGTATGAAAAAAGAGTATAACAATAGAATTGAAGTTGTTTTGGATGTGATCGGAGGAAAGTGGAAATCCCACATTTTATATCATTTAACAAGTGGACCAACAAGAACGGGTGAGTTAAAAAGGTTGGTAACTGGTATTACACAAAAGATGCTTACTGAGCAATTGAAAGAGCTTGAAAAGGATGGGCTCGTATCTAGAAAAGTATACAATCAAGTGCCACCGAAAGTGGAATATTCCCTTACAGAACAGGGACAATCATTAAAACAAGGTTTAAAAGTACTTTGTGATTGGGGTAGCGGTTATATTGAGCATAAATATCCTAATGGTGAAGTGATAGTGAAAGAGGACGATCACATATGATTTAACATTTCTGTAAGTATAATTTTGCTATAATAAATATGTACTTATACGAAGGGGAGTTTAATGTGAAAATGAAATCATTTAATATCGATCATTTTATCGCGAGTGTTTTACAGTGGATATTGAATATAGCTCTAATTATATTATCCATTGTTTTATCGATCTTTTTAATTAACGAGACGATTACATTTATTCAATACATATTTTCAACAAAGGAATATACATCGTATAAATTGGTTGAGAGCATCATCGTGTATTTCTTATACTTCGAGTTCATCGCATTGATTATTAAGTATTTTAAGTCGAATTATCATTTCCCGTTACGTTATTTTATTTATATCGGAATTACGGCGTTAATTCGTTTAATTATCGTATCTCATGAGGAGCCGATGGAGACGTTGTTATATGCGGGATCCATTCTTGTTTTAGTCATTGCTTTATACATATCAAATATGAGAGATTTGAGAAAAGAGTAGTAGTGCAGACGTAAGTTTGCACTACTTTTTTATTTGCAATTTTCCACCCTATAATTGGGGGGCTGTAATCAAATGAATAGTGTCAGGACATTCTAATTTATAAGTTACTTTGTTGTCTTCAATATCTTTTGTGATCTTTTGGCATGTATTGTTCGAATATTGAATCTCTTGATTTTCATTATGTTTCTCATTTGTTTTTGTATAGTCAACATCATAATAGACGGAGGTAGATTCCTTTTCTTTTTTTACAGTTAAATCAATAATAACAGGCTCGTTCTTGGTATTAAATTTAGTAATTCTAACGGAATCGTCTTTATTTGAATTATAGTTTTTTACGAAAGCATCTAATTTCTCTATGTTATAAACTTTATCGTTTTTTTCAATAATATCACCACGTTTTTTAGAAGCCTCAAAAGTATATGTCTCTTTTTTATTCTTTTTTTTCTCGTTATTAGTACAACCAATAAGAGTAAAAGTAAATAAGGCTAGCGAGATTACAGATGACGCATATTTTCTATATTGCATTCGCATAGATTCATCTCCTTTTCTTAATTTTTAGAAAAACATTCACAATAATATTTTAGCCTACATGGAGCTAGGATAGGTTAAGGGTAATTTTGTTTTTTATTAACTTACCGTAAATATCTGCATTTTTTTCATTTTTTCGTTAATAAGTTGTAAATTTCGACATTAAATTTTTATATTAGTTTATGATGTTTTTGTAACAAAAAATCTAAAAAGGAGTGATGTGATTCATGTTTAACAAATTTTTTGGGAATCCAAGGGTAAAAAAGATTTGTGGGATTGGGGCATTAGCAACTTTTATAGGTTTTTCGTCTTTAGGGTCAGTTAGTGCAGGTAGTTATGTTGATAAGTATAAACAGTATAATGTTGGATCTAGTGGTGGTTCTTATACAAATAGTGCTGGTTTTTCTGGCGGTGGTGGTAGTGGGAATCTATCAATGATAAGTACTATTAGTAAAGACAAACGTTTAATAGCGATAAAGTTACGCACCAGTATCGAATCTGGTGACCCTTATATACAAAGTTTTTGGGCACAAAGTAAAACGAGTTCTAATGTGCATTATCCTTTAAGTGCTTATAATAAAATGTTACGAAATAATCCAGAACCATTTTGGGGACTTAATTTACCCAATGTAACATCTTCTAACTTGCATATAAATACAGATGCTCGTAGTTCTGGAGCTGGTAATGGAGTTCAATACAGATATGTGCAGATCTTTAAATATTAAATTTATATTATGAAAAGGTGGAGATCTAAATGAAATTTAATAAAAAGTTACTAGCTGTGATTTTATTTGGTGGATTAGCTACTAGTATGTGTTTAGTCAGTGGAATGGAAGATAAAGTACAGGCTAGCGGAGAAAAAGTAGAAGCATATGCTTTAAATACAGATAAGGAATTATATAAGTCGGTATCTAAAGATGTAAAGCTTCCTAAGAAAGTAATCTTTAGAGATGAACAGAAAAATCAAGGTATGTTAAAAGAAATAAATTATGGCATTACTAATTTTATGGACAATAAAGCTGGAGAATATATAGCAACATCTCTGTCTGAGTCTTCAGAGGGAACAAAATTTTATACTCACAGATACGAGAATAACGATGCTTCTCAAAGAATAACTTTTAATGTAATAGGGACTGAAACAAATATTGATACAATGGGTTATGATACGAAAATTGTAAGATTGAGTAATGGTATAGAAGCAACCTATGCAGAAGGTGATGCAGCTCAAGTCCTGGCATTCAATAGTCCAAAAGATAATTTATATTATGCTTTAATAGGTGAAAAAGATGTAGGTAAGTTTACTACTGAAGAGTTGATTGGAATTGCTAACTCGATAGAATAATAAAAAGAAACAAATTAGAGAAAGAATACCCTGGATTGTGGGTGCTTTAAAAAGTCCTATAATTCAGGGTGTTTCTATTTTTATAAGATAGTTTTATTTTTTAACCGTTCAATTAAATTTCTTGTTTGTATTGGTTCATCGCATTAATTATTAAGTATTTTAAATCGAATTATCATTTTCCGTTACGTTATTTTATTTATATCGGAATTACGGCGTTAATTCGTTTAATTATCGTATTTCATGAGGAACCGATGGATCCATTCTTGTTTTAGTCATTGCTTTATACATATCAAATATGAGAGATTTGAGAAAAGAGTAGTAGTGCAGGCGTAGCTTGCACTACTTTTTATGTCTTGACCTTCAAGTTACTTGAAAGTTTACAATGAAAATAGGGCGTTTGAAATTGAAAAAAATTGAGAAATTAAGTGAAGAGGTTTCTTTTACTTGGAGGTTATAGAAATGAGTCAGGAATTAAAGTTACGTCCTTTAGAACGGGAAGATTTAAAGTTTGTACACGAACTTAATAATAATGCACATATTATGTCTTATTGGTTTGAAGAGCCGTATGAAGCTTTTGTAGAACTACAGGATTTATATGATAAACATATCCATGATCAAAGTGAACGCCGTTTTATCCTGGAGAAAGATAATGAGATGGTTGGATTAGTCGAGTTAGTGGAAATCGATTATATTCATCGAAGAACTGAATTCCAAATTATTATTGATCCGAACTATCAAGGACATGGTTATGCAGCGGAAGCGACGCGTTTAGCGATGGATTACGCTTTTTCTGTATTAAATATGCATAAACTTTATTTAGTGGTGGATAAGGAAAATGAAAAAGCAGTACATGTTTATAAAAAGGTTGGATTTATGGTGGAAGGTGAACTTCTCGACGAGTTTTTCGTTGATGGTAACTATCATAATGCGATAAGAATGTGCATGTTCCAGAAGGAATATTTTGAAAGCAAGTAGTTGAATGATTTGGAAGTAATGTTGACGCTTCGTAAAACTGTATGCTAAAATCCCTTTTAAGTATTAAGGAAGGTGCAGAACATGCTTTATATAAAATTTGTAAAACTCATTAGAAAACTTTGCTCCGCACAAATGTATACGGTGAAGCGTTGTACGGAGCTTAATCAAGGGGCATAAATCCCCTATATTCATCGGCTGAATAACTTTTCAAAAAAAGTATAGTTTACCTATGCTTATTTCGTTATGGTTATTCAGCTGATGCATAAAATAGATTAAGGGGCCATAGACAATGCTTTGTCTATGGCCCTTTGTGTATATTATTCCAATGAACTTTTACTGTAAATTGGAGTAGTATGGGAAAACCACGAAGCAGAGGGCTAGTGTCGAATGACGCTATCTCTCTGCTTTTTTTAATTTCAGGAAAAGAGGAATAAAAATGAGTTTACTTAAAGTTGAAAGTTTATCACATAGTTTTATAGATAAAGCATTATACGAAAATGCTTCTTTTGATTTGCATAAAGGAGAACATATGGGGATTGTTGGGCAGAATGGTGCAGGAAAAAGCACATTAATGAAAATATTGATGGGGGAAATTATTTCTGATAAAGGGAGCATTAAGTGGCAACCTAATATTCAAATTGGACATCTTGATCAATATGCAGAAATTGATGGGAGCTATACCATTGCACAATATTTAAAGCGAGCCTTTTATGATTTGTTTGAAATGGAAAAGAGAATGAATACGTTATATGAAGAAAGTGCGATGACTGGAGATGAGAATCAACTATTGAAAGCAGCTGAAATACAAGAGCAGCTTGAGGCTCGTGATTTTTATTCAGTAGACAGCGTAATAAATAAGGTGGCAGCCGGTTTAGGTATTGACGCTATTGGGATGGATTGTGTTATTGGTGAATTAAGCGGAGGACAACGGGCAAAGGTGATTTTAGCAAAGCTTTTATTAGAAGAGCCTAATATTTTATTACTAGATGAACCGACAAACTTTCTTGATAAAGAGCATGTTGAATGGCTTGCTAATTATTTAATGAATTTTGAAGGGGCGTTTATTGTAGTATCACATGATTTTGATTTTCTAGAGAAAGTAACTTCTTGCATATGTGATGTAGAGTTTGGAACGGTGAAGAAGTATTACGGCAAATACTCAGATTTTGTAAGACAAAAGGAGCATTTGCGAAAAGATTATATTCGCCAATATCATGCACAGCAGAAGAAAATTGAAAAAACGGAAGAGTATATTCGTAGAAATATCGCTGGAGTAAATTCAAAAATAGCACAAGGACGCAGAAAGCAGTTGCAACGTATGGAAAGAATTGCACCACCAAGTTTTACTCATAAACCGTCTATTCATTTTCAGGAACTTCCCATTTCAGTTCAGATAGTTCTTGAAGTAAATAACCTTGAAATTGGTTACGATTTTGCTCTCTTACCAAAGTTGAATTTTTCAGTAATGGGTGGGCAAAAACTTGTTATTACAGGATTCAATGGAGTAGGGAAATCTACTTTATTAAAAACAATCGTTGGAAATATTGCTAGTATTTCTGGAGAATTTCATTTTTCAGAGCAAATAAAGATGGGTTACTATGAGCAAGATTTACATTGGCGCAATGATTCTTTAACGCCGCTTCAAATTATTTCGGAACAGTTTCCAAAACTGAATACGAAGGAAATACGTCATCATTTAGCTGCATGTGGTGTGAAGGATACTCATGTTTCACAAGAAATTCGTACGTTGAGTGGTGGTGAACAATCAAAGGTTAAATTATGCGGATTGTTATTATCACCTTGTAATTTCTTAATCTTAGATGAACCGACAAATCATCTAGATGCGGAAGCGAAAGAAGCTTTGCGAAAGGCGTTAATACAATTTAAGGGGAGCGTTATACTCGTATCTCACGAAGCAAGTTTTTATCTTGATTGGACAGATAGTATTTTTAATATAGAGACAGGATTAGTTAAGGGGGTGTGAAACATATGAGTAGAAATGATTGGAAAAAGAAAATTATTATATTTTTGACTGCTCAAACTATTTCGTTGTTCGGTTCCTCTCTCGTGCAATACGCGATTATATGGTATATCACCTTAACCACATCGTCAGGGTTAATGTTGACCATTTCAACCGTTTGTGGTTTCCTACCACAAATTGCGATATCTTTGTTTGCAGGTGTTTGGATTGATCGTTACGATCGTAAAAAGATGATTATGTTATCGGACGGGGTTATAGCAATTGCTACGTTAGTTTTAGCAGTTTTATTTTTAACAGGATATAAAAGTATTTGGCTACTTTTTATAGTACTACTCATTCGTTCAGCTGGGACAGGGATACAAACGCCAGCTGTGAATGCGTTAATTCCACAAATTGTTCCGAAAGATTATCTTATGAAAGTAAATGGGATAAATAGTAGTATTACATCTTTAATTATGTTTCTTTCACCGGCGGCAAGTGCCGCAATTCTTTCTGTTACTAGCATTGAAACGACATTTTTTATTGATGTTATTACGGCTATGATTGGAATTAGTATTATGTTTATTATTCAAGTGGAGAGACATGTGAATGCAGAGAGTAAGCAAAAATCTAATCTACAAGGCATAAAAGAAGGTTTTGCTTATTTAAAAGAAAATGTATTTATTAAAAGGCTACTCGTTTTATTAATTATTGTCATGATTTTAATAAGTCCAGCTGCCTTTTTAACACCTTTAATGGTAACTCGTTCTTTCGGTGCAGAAATGTGGAGACTTACTGCTAGCGAGATGACTTTTAGTGCCGGTGCGGCAGCTGGTGGCGTATTGATTGCGGCGTGGGGTGGTTTCCGTAATCGTATGCATACAACAGCGCTAGCTTGTGCGTTGTATGGACTACTTATGATTGGACTAGGAATTGCACCCATATTTATTGTGTATTTAGTATTTAACTTTTTAATTGGTATAACAATGCCGTGCTTCAATACACCAGTTACTGTGTTATTGCAGGAAAAAGTAGAACCTTCTATGCATGGGCGTATGTTTAGTGTTGTACAAATCGCTAATTCATGCGCGCTTCCTTTAGGAATGATCATATTTGGTCCATTGGCTGATATGTTTAGTGTAGAAATTTTGTTAATTTATGCTGGGATATTCGTGCTATTATGTGCGATTTATGTTGTAGTAAGTAAGAAATTTGAAGTGTAAATATTTATGTTTGAAAAGGTTTGTGAGGCAATTTAAGGTGCTTCGCAAATCTTTTTGTTTCATAATAGTCAATAATTATTTATTGTAAAACGATAAATCGTTATTGACTATTAGTGTTGTTTTGAGTAATATGATGTTAACTAATCAAAAGGGATTATACGAATAGAGGAGAATGTGAAATGAAAAATAAATACGTAGTAGCTATTTCTTTTATGATTTTAGCGATTGTTTCTTTAGCTATACATGCTTCAAACAGTAAGGTAGGAGCGAATGGATTCCTTGAAGAACCTTTCTTTTTCCTAGTACCGATAAGTTATGTATTGTTCTTGAGTGGTATGGGTGTATTATTATTTGGGTTTATTACTTCAAAGCTGAAAAAAAGTAATAGATAAAATGAAGTTTAATTAGTGAGTGATCCATTAATCGGGACAAAACACTCACTATGAAATAGAAACATACTATATGGAAGAAAAATAATAAGTGAGCTGAATCATAATGAATCATTATTTTTATAGTGGTAGACAAGTGGGAGCAGCTATTACGCTGGCAGGAGCGCAAGGGACTATTCATGCTGTGTATCAGGCCATGCAAATGCAGCAGCAACAAGCACAATTAGAGCAAATGATGCAAAGTCAGTATATGCCGTATTCACAGTTTCCAATGCAAATTGTACATTATGATGTGCATCCAGCTGGTTTATTTTCCATTCCATATGGCGGAACATACTTCTTATAAAAGAAAGCGACTGATAAGAGTCGCTTTCTTTTTTATATTCCGCCTAGCTTCATTCCAAGGAATGCGAAGAGGATACCAATTATGTAAGTAGCGCTTAAGTATAGAAGGGAAGTGCTAATGTTTTTACGATTGAGAAGCTGAACAGATTCTAATTTAAATGTTGAAAATGTAGTGAAGGCTCCCATAAATCCAGTGCCTAATAATAACTGCCAGCCTGTAGTGACGCCGTTGCCAATTATATATCCGAGTAAAAACGCCCCTGTTATGTTAATGAGAAATGTAGCAAGTGGAAATGAAGTTTTATTTCTTTTTTTAAACCAATTGCTAATTGCAAATCGTGTAATAGCACCGAAGAAACCTCCAGTTGCTACTAATAAAGCTTCTATCATAAGTGATCACCCTCCGTAAGATGTTTCTTAATTAAGAAGTCACCTAGTGTATAGCCAAGACCAGACATAATGAGACCACCAAGTATGCTGCATGATACATATAAGAAAGCCGTACCCCATTCAGAAAGATTGAGTAATTGCACAGTCTCTACACTGAATGTTGAAAACGTCGTAAAGGAACCGATAAATCCAGTTCCAATGCCTGTGATAACCTCCGAAGGTAAGATGTTTAGCCGAGCAATATACGTAGTTAGCCATGCTAATAAGAAGCAGCCGACTAAGTTAATGAGTAATGTAGCTAATGGAAATGAATGATGCCAAAATTCATGAATAGTAAGACCTAAATAATAACGAGAAAGGGCTCCTAATATACCGGCAATGCCAACGATAATATAAATCAATTTTCTCACCTCTTTAAATAGCTTGCTCAAAAAAATAGACTCCTACCAGTAGTTATACTGATAGGAGTCATTAGCTAAGCAGCGTTTATGGCGAACTCCATCGCCTATGATTATTACATATAGTGTACTAAACATTGCGTTTGATTTCCAGTGAAGAAGTTGGGGTGTTTTGTCTTTTTTTGATGATTTAAGAGCAAGAATCATTACTTATAAACTAAATATAGTGATATAGGGTTTTCGATGTGATAAAATATTTCGTATGTCTGTCATTCAGTTTCAGTTAACTGAAAATAGAGAAAATTAAGTTGTGTGTTTTAGAAAAGGGGCGTTTATTTGAAGAAATTATTAAAAATAGTACTTATATGTATTTTAGTAGGAGCGGGAATTGTAGGTGGATTTTTAGGATATATGACACTTACAAAAGAACAGCCGGCAGATGTTGTAAGTTTGAAGGTGGGAAATAATAAGGAGCGTGTATTAGCGCCTGACAATGAGTTTAAAGTTACAACATTTAATATTGGATATGCTGGATTAGATAAGGATCAAGATTTCTTTATGGATGGCGGAAAGGGATCTGGTTCAAGTAGTAAAGAACAGACAGAAGTGAACTTAAAGAATATGCTTTCGTTTTTACAAAATGAGAATAGTGATTTTGCGTTATTACAAGAAGTCGATATAAAATCAATGCGATCTTTTGATGTAAATGGGCATGAATTTTTGAAAAAAGGATTACCGGATTATGCTTCGTCATTCGGAAAGAACTATGATACAAAATGGGTCCCTGTCCCAATTACAAGTCCAATGGGATATGCGGAGGCTGGATTAAGTACGTTTTCTAAATATAAAGTTCAAACAGCGGAGAGGTTCCAGCTTCCTGGAATGGAGCCTTGGCCAAAGCGTTTGTTTGATTTAGATCGAGCGATTGTTGAGCACAAAATTCCTGTTAATAATGGGAAGTTTGTTAGACTCGTAAATTTACATTTGTCTGCTTATGATGAAGGCGGGAAAATTAGAAAGCAGCAAGTAGAGTTTTTAAAAGAATATATGAACAAGCATTATAAAAATGGTGATTACGTAATTATGGGCGGAGATTGGAATCAATTACTTTCTAACGCTCAGCTAAGTGATCCGAAGTTTGTGAAAGAGCGTCCTGAGTGGTTAGTAGAGTTACCAAAGGACTTTACTGATGGTGGCTTTAAGTGGGCTGTAGATCCGTCTGTTATGACTGTGAGAGATGATGTGAAGAAATATGTGGAGGGTGAAAACTTCGTCACGATTATTGATGGTTTTATCGTTTCACCGAATGTTGAGATTGTAAATGTACAAGGGAAAGATTTAAAGTTTGAGAATAGTGATCATAACCCAGTGAGTGCGGTATTTAAGCTGAAGTAATCGATATGTATAAGGAGAAGGTGGGGCTTCATATATGGAGTGGTTAAAGAGAACTTGTTTTTCTAACCTTGAGAAAGAATCACAGAAAAATCATTTATTGCTGTTTATCACGATTTGTAGTTTCTTTCTTGGAGTAATTGCGATTGGGTATTACGGATATATTTTTACAGAGAGAGCAATAGCGTTTTGGGTTTGTGGTATTTCTGTTGTTGTATTTGGAACGCTTCTTACTTTTATAGAAAGCATGGGAGCGATGTATAAATATATCATGACATTTATGTTGCTTATTATGTCTTTCATTATGGTGCAAGCTTTTAATGAAAGTCCGGCTGTATTTCAAATGGTGTATTTTACATTAGCAGTTTCACTTATTTATTTAAGTGAACGTCTCGTTATAATTCTAGGCGGAGTGGCGGTTGTTATCACATTTATTCTTTGTAGTTATTGGCCGGAGCAATTTTTTGCTTATACAGCGGCATCTGAAGCTGCAAACTTCGCAAGCTTGTTAGCAATCGTAACGATCGCTATGTGGGGCGTAACGAAGATTGGCTCTAATCTGCTAGCTCGCTTAAGTGATGAGAAGCAAGAGGTGATGAGGAAAGCTCAGGAGCTAGAAGAGACTCAAAGACTTATTGAGGAAACTGTTGTGAAACTAGATAGTAATTTCAATCATTTAAGACAAAATATGAATACATCGATGGAGTCGATGAGTGAAATTAATTTCGCTTTTGAAGAAGTGGCAGTTGGCACTCAAGCACAATCAGAGATGATGTATCGTTCGGTAGAAGTATTGAACGATATGGAGGGGAATATTGAACAAATTATTTCTCAAGTAAGAAATGCATCAATTCGTATGGATGAAAGTTTAGAAATTTCAAAGGGCAGTGTACATACTTTACGAAATTTTGAAGCGAATATGAGAAGTTTAAATGATGTTGTTTCACAATCAGGAATTATATTTAGAGATTTAATGATGCAGTCGAAGCAAATTAATGAAATTGTAGATGTAATAACGAATATTTCAAGTCAGACGAGTTTGCTAGCTTTAAATGCAAATATTGAAGCGGCCAGAGCAGGCGAGCATGGAAAGGGATTTGCTATTGTAGCGAATGAAGTATTAAAGCTTGCTGAAGAATCAAATCGTTCTGCGGGGAGAATTCAAGGTATTTTAAAGGAGTTTAGTAATCAAGCAAGTAAGGTGGAAGTACAGGTAGAGAAATCAGAAAGGGTACAAGAAGAATGTAACGAAATGTTAGCAAGTGTTTTAACAAATGTAACGGATTTAGGAAAGTTTATTGATGTAATTAATGATGTAATGAGAGAGATTGTTGACCATCAAGAAAGTTTCCAAGTTAAAACGACGAATATCGTAAAGGATGTTACACATGCTTCTAATGTAATTCAGCAAACTTCTGCGGCTACGGAAGAAGTGTTAGCAAGTGTGGAAGAAGAAAAACATCGAAATGATATATCGGTGAAGACGTTACATACTGTTAGCGAGCAAGTGAAGTTACTAGAAGATATTTTAGAAAAGTAATATCTCTTAAAAAGGGCACACTATGTGTGTTCTTTTTTCATTTAAATGAATACTTGATAGTAATTTAATTGCTTTTCTGCGCGTTTTCTGCCAAGCTTAAGGAGATAAACTGAGACTTTAATTAGTGGGTTATACGCTACTGATTATTAGTTGAACCCCGCAAATAGCGGAATAAAATATTTCAAAGAAAGAATTATATAGGTGACGCATATGATCGAAGTTAAGACTTCTGAACTTAGTGATGGAGAATTTAATAGAGGGGTATTTGCAACTCGTGATATTAAAAAAGGTGAGTTGATTCACTCAGCACCAGTTATCTCTTATCCGAATGAACAGCATGAACACATTGAGAAAACGTTACTTGCTGACTACGCATTTGAGTATGGGGTAAATCATACGGCATTCCTGTTAGGATACGGCATGTTATTTAATCATGCATATAATCCGAATGCAACGTATGATATTGTCTTTGAGAATCATACGTTTAACTTCTTTGCTTACAAAGATATAAAAGCGGGAGAAGAGATTCTAATCAATTATAATGGTGAAGTTGATGACGATGAGCTATTATGGTTTGATAAGGAAAAAGAAGAGAACGAAAAGTAAATTATAATAGGTAATGAAAAAGATGCTTTTACACAGGTAAAAGCATCTTTTTTATTGATGAAAATAAAGTAAAGATTACAAAAAAATACCACTTTATTTTCGTGTGATATAGTAAGATACTGAAGGATAGTGTTTTGAAAAAGTAATATATTTTACAAATTGTTGTCTTTCTGATGACATGTCAAGTTTAGTAGCCCATTTGGGTTGCTTTATTATGCAATATATATTTTAATATGAGTGGCACCTCTTATAAATTAAGAGGTTTATAGGTGTCTCGAATTGATTTTGGGTACACTGTATCCACCACTTTAGGTTCGTTCATGTATGTGGGGATATTATGGGCCCGTATAACGGGATAAAAAGAATATAGAAATAGAGGAATCGTAAAATGAATATGCAAGAGGTTTATGAATATTTAAGTACGGTATTGCCTGAAGGTCATGTGAAACAAGATGAAATGTTAAAGAATCATACGCATATTAAAGTTGGCGGAAAAGCAGATGTGTTCGTTGCGCCTACGAATTATGATGAAATTCAAGAAGTTATTAAATATGCTAACGAATATAATATTCCAGTTACGTTTTTAGGAAATGGATCGAATGTCATTATTAAAGATGGTGGAATTCGCGGGATTATAGTAAGTTTAATTCACATTACAGGTGTGACTGTAACAGGAACAACGATTGTAGCACAGTGTGGTGCAGCAATTATTGATGTATCACGTATTGCGTTAGATCATAATTTAACGGGTCTTGAGTTTGCTTGTGGTATTCCAGGTTCAGTTGGCGGAGCATTATATATGAATGCCGGTGCTTACGGCGGTGAAGTATCGTTTGTATTAACAGAAGCTGTTGTAATGACAGGTGATGGAGAGCTACGTACTTTGACGAAAGAAGCATTTGAATTTGGATATCGTAAGAGTGTATTTGCGAACAATCATTACATTATTCTTGAAGCGCGATTTGAACTTGAAGAAGGTATACGTGAAGAAATTAAAGAAAAAATGGATGATTTAACGTTTAAACGTGAATCA
This sequence comes from Bacillus sp. GbtcB14, assembly GCF_019091205.1. NCBI lineage: Bacteria > Bacillati > Bacillota > Bacilli > Caryophanales > Bacillaceae > Bacillus > Bacillus sp. GbtcB14. Next base: position 173,135 of record NZ_JAGXJT010000004.1, on the reverse strand, counting down.
AAACAGCCTCTAGAATACCCTTCATGTGGTAGCGTATTTAAGCGCCCACCAAATAACTTTGCTGGTAAATTGATTCAAGAATCAGGACTACAAGGTAAGCGAATTGGCGGAGTGGAAGTTTCTTTAAAGCACGCTGGATTTATGGTGAATGTGGATAATGGAACAGCACAAGATTACATTGATTTAATCCACTTTGTACAAAAGACCGTTGAAGAGAAATTTGGCGTGAAGTTAGAGCGAGAAGTAAGGATTATTGGAGAAGATAAAGAGTAACGAAATACGTATGAAAATGTGAATTATTTTAAAATAACATTTGGGTATTGTTGACAATTTGTTTTCAATTCAATATAATGGCTAATAATTTAACAAATAATATACGTTGAAAGAGCCCAGTAGCAGTTTGTCACTGTTAATGAGAGAGCTAGGGGTTGCTGGAACCTAGCACAAACAAACTTGCGAATTACACTCTGGAGTATCTTAGGTAATGCTAAGCGGATTGGCAATCGATATTATTGCTAAGAGTGGTATGAGTAGCTATGCTATTTTTACAAACTGGGTGGTAACACGGTGAATAATCGTCCCTATGTCATAGACATAGGGACTTTTTGTTTTCAAAAAAATAGAGGGGATGACAAAAGATGAATATTATTGATGAATTAGAATGGCGCGGCGCCATTAATCAACAGACGGACGAAGAAGGTTTACGTAAGCTAGTAGAAGAGAAAAAGATTTCACTATACTGCGGAGTTGATCCGACTGGTGATAGTATGCATATTGGACATTTGATTCCGTTTATGATGATGAAGAGGTTCCAGTTAGCTGGCCATCATCCGGTTATTTTAATTGGTGGGGCAACAGGAACAATTGGTGATCCGAGCGGACGTCAATCAGAACGTCAACTTCAAACGTTAGAAGTCGTTCAGCATAATGTTGATGCGTTAACAGCGCAAATGAAAAAGCTATTTGATTTTGGCGGAAATAGCGAAGTGAAGATGGTAAATAACTACGACTGGACACATGAAATAAACATTATTGAGTTTTTACGTGATTACGGGAAAAACTTTAGCATTAATAGCATGTTAGCGAAGGACATTGTAGCAAGTCGTTTAGATACAGGAATTTCTTTCACGGAATTTACGTACCAAATTTTGCAAGCGATGGACTTCCATCATTTATACACGAAAGAAGATGTGCAACTGCAAATTGGTGGTAGTGACCAATGGGGAAATATTACGAGTGGTTTAGATTTAATTCGTAAGTTAGAAGGGCACGAAGCGAAAGTATTCGGATTAACGATTCCGTTATTATTGAAATCAGATGGTACGAAGTTTGGTAAATCAGCAGGTGGTGCGGTTTGGCTTGATCCTGAAAAAACGACACCGTTTGAATTTTACCAGTTCTGGGTGAATACAGATGACCGTGATGTAGTGAAATACCTGAAATACTTTACGTTCTTAACGAAAGAGCGCATTGATGAATTGGCAGTGAAGGTAGAAACAGAGCCTCATAAACGTGAAGCACAAAAAGTATTAGCGGAAGAAATGACGAAATTCGTTCATGGAGAAGAAGCATTATTGCAAGCTGTGAAAATTACATCGGCATTATTTAGCGGAGATATTAAATTGTTAACAGCTGATGAAATTGAACAAGGATTTAAAGAGATGCCAACATTCCAGTCTTCAAAAGAGACGAAAAATATTGTAGAGTGGCTAGTTGATTTAGGGATTGAACCATCTAGAAGACAAGCACGTGAAGACATTAATAATGGAGCTATATCTATGAATGGTGAAAAAGTAACGGATGTAGCTACGGATGTTACTGTAGAAAATTCATTTGATGGACGATTTATTATTATTCGTAAAGGGAAGAAGAACTACAGCTTAGTGAAATTAGGAGAATAGTTCTTGTGAAAGAGTGGAAGTAGGTAAGATATCTACTTCCGCTCTTTTCATATACACAATTTCGATATAAAAAAGTCAGTATATTTTGATAATTAAAGAGGATTATATTATTCTTCTGCCGAATAAATAAGTTAGAGAGAATTGCGGATAAAAATAGCCCGAACCATGCAGGGCATGATTCGGGCTTATATTCAGATTAGTAAGCTAAGCTGAATAGACCTTTAATGTGTGATAAGTAACGAACGTTACTTGCTTCTTTCATTAATGATGCTGGTAAACCTTTAAGCGGAGTATTGCTTGCTCCGATTGTAGCAACAGCATCTTTACGTCCTAGACTAGCAAGTGTTCCAGAGTTTATAGGTGCGAACTCTTCGAATGCTTTGCCTTCTAGTGCTGCGTATAAGTTGTATCCAATTAACTCACCCATTTGCCAAGCGATCTGTGCAGTTGGTGGGTATGGACGACCGTCTTCAGCAAAGACAACAGCGCTGTCTCCAGCAATGAATACGTCTTTGTGAGAAGTAGATTGTAGGTATGCATCAACTGTTGCACGGCCACGGTTTACTTCAAGACCTGATTCACCGATTAATGGGTTACCTTGTACGCCACCTGTCCAAACGAATGTGTTAGCAACAAGTTTTTGACCGTCTTTTAAGTCGATTTCATTGCCAGCAACGTTTGTTACAGGAAGACCAGTTAAGAATGTAACGCCGCGTGCTTCTAAGCTAGTAGTTGCACGTTCGATTAAATGGTCTGGTAATACTGGAAGAATTTTTGGACCTGCTTCAACAAGAAGAAGTTTAACTTCTTTTGGATTTACGCCGTGGCTTTTTGCAAGTTTAGGCATAATGTCAGCAAGCTCACCAACTAGCTCAACGCCAGTTAATCCGCCACCACCGATTACGATTGTAGCATCAGCTTCGTTTTTCGTTTTAGCGTATTCACGAATACGGTCTTCAACGTGTTTGTAGATTTTGTTTGCATCAGCAGCAGATTTTAATACCATGCTGTTTTCTTCTAGTCCTGGAATACCGAAGTAAGCAGTTTTACTTCCTAAAGCAACTACAAGTGCATCGTAAGATAAAGTAGTGCCACCAGCTAGTTTGATTTCTTTGCTATCAACTGAGAATGACTCAACTGTTGCGATTTTAAGATCGATATCTTTACCTTTGAAAAGCTTTGTAAGTGGCATTGCAATTGCTTGCTCAGCAACGTTACCAGCTGCAAGGCGGTGTAGTTCAGTGATGATTTGGTGTGTTGGGTATTGGTTAATCACTGTAACTTGTGCTTCTGATTTGCTGTAATATTTACGTACGTTTAAAGCGGCAAGAAGACCGCCATAACCAGCGCCTAAGATGACAATTTGTTTTGACATAGTATGATATCCCCCGTCTTTACTAATTGTTGTTATAAGTTAAATTATTTATTGTTACGTTCTGCACTAATTTGAAGATATGCGTTCACAAAGCGGAACATTTTTTGTGCTTGTGGGTCTTTTAGTAATTTTAATAGACCGAATAGGCCGATAACTTCGTTGCTTTCGTCAGCACGATCTTTCGCTTCGATAGCAGTTGCAGCCATGCCTTTTACTGTATCTTTTACAGGTTCTACAAGCTCTGTGATTGCGCTGACAGTGTCGCTTTTTAATACTTCATCAGTAGCAACAGTTTGAGCGAAGTCATAAGACTTAGTTAAAATGTTAACAAGCTCAGTTAATTTTGGAAGCTGTTCTACTAGTGTTGTTAATGATTCTTGTACCTCAGGTTTTAACAACTGATCAAGTACATCAAGTTGTCCTTGGCTAGCAGAAATTTGTACAGTTTCTTGTTCTGGCTTTGTTTGAGTCATAGTTTCTGGCATCTCCAATTCTCCTTTACGATAGCAATACTCTTATTTTTTATAAGTAAGATAGTAAACGGTTACGAAACTTTATACAAAGTTTCACAAAGCACAATAAAATGCCTTTAAATTTATGACAGCAAGTAAGCTGCAAACATAAATCTAAAACCATAACGTCTTACCTATTATTTATGAACTGTCCGATATATGGCTTGTCCGTATAATGGAAAAGGTCCGTTACCGGAAAGTGTATATAATATATATCCTATATTATATACTATATACACCTATGTTAACATAAAAATGATTCCTAATTATTTGATATTGAGTGTATAATGTAGTACTGACAAGGTATGAAAGCGTATAAAATATTTTGTTTCAGTTAGAAATGTACATATATAATAAGAAAAAAAGGAAAAAATGAACAAATTCATGTTCGTTTTTTCCTTTTTTCTATTATTCACCTTCCGCAATTAGCATCGATGTGTTACCTTCCTTTTCAAGATGGCATTCGCCCCAAGTACAAAGAGAATCAAGAATCGATTCTAAAGACCAACCGTAATCAGTAAGAGAATATTCTACTTTTGGCGGGACTTGGTTATATACTTTTCTTTGAATAACGCCGTCGACTTCTAGTTCACGTAATTGTTGTGTTAACATTTTTTGTGTAATACCAGGCATGGAACGCTTTAGTTCACTCGTTCGCTTTGTACCTTTCGTTAAGTGACAAAGAATAACAACCTTCCATTTGCCGCCGATAACTTCTAAAGTTGCTTCTACAGGAATATTGTATTTCTTCATATATAAAACCCTCCTTTATGAGTAAAGTAAGCTAAATTATACAAATGTTACTTTTTAGTACCTATAGCACTTTAAAGTACGTACTTTTTATCATGTTAAATATGTTTCATAATAGCACATGTAAGAGGCAAATGAGTAGTACGGAACCAAAAAGTACCTATGTTACTTTTTGGTGCCTATCGTACTTTAAAGTGCGTTCTTTCAAAAAGGAATGAAACCATTCATAATAGCATTTGTAGAGATTAAATATATATTTTTAGAAGATAAAAAGGCCTTTTTATCGCACTATTATGATTGGATTTCTTGTAATAAGGAGGAATTCAATTGAGTTCGTATACAGTACCATCTTCGGAAGTTCAGACGAATCGGAGAAGTATGTTTGCTTTATTAGCACTAGCGATTAGTGCATTTGGAATAGGAACGACAGAATTTATTAGTGTCGGTTTATTACCATCTATTTCGGAGGATTTAAATGTTTCGGTTACAACAGCTGGTTTAACAGTTTCCTTATATGCGTTAGGAGCGGCAGTAGGAGCTCCTGTTTTAACAGCGTTAACGGCTAGTATGTCGAGAAAGACATTATTAATGTGGATTATGGTTATTTTCATTATTGGTAATGGTATTGCGGCAGTAGCAACAAGCTTCACTATATTAATTATCGCAAGAATTGTATCTGCATTTGCACATGGTGTGTTTATGTCGATAGGATCTACAATTGCGGCTGCAATCGTACCAGAGAATAAACGTGCTAGCGCCATTGCGATTATGTTTACTGGATTAACAGTTGCGACTATTACAGGTGTGCCAATTGGGACGTTTATCGGTCAACAATTTGGCTGGAGAGCGTCATTTATGGTGATTGTTGTAATTGGAATTATTGCTTTTATCGCAAACAGCATACTCGTCCCATCTAATTTAAAAAATGGTGTACCTGTATCGTTTCGTGATCAATTCAAACTAATTAAAAATGGAAGACTGTTACTTGTTTTCATTATTACTGCACTTGGATACGGCGGTACATTCGTAACATTTACGTATTTATCACCGCTATTACAAGAAGTAACAGGATTTGAAGCAAGTACTGTTACTATCATTTTATTAGTGTATGGGATCGCCATTGCGATAGGGAATATGGTTGGCGGAAAATTATCGAATCATAATCCGATTCGAGCGCTATTTTACATGTTCTTGATTCAAGCGATTATATTATTTGTTTTAACATTTACGGCGCCATTTAAAGTAGCTGGATTAATTACAATTATTTTTATGGGACTATTCGCATTTATGAATGTTCCGGGGCTGCAAGTATATGTAGTTATATTGGCAGAGCGTTTTGTTCCGAGTGCGGTTGATGTTGCTTCAGCAATTAATATTGCCGCATTTAACGGAGGGATCGCTTTAGGTTCTTATATAGGTGGCCTTGTAACAAATTCATTAGGGTTAATCCATACTGCTTGGGTAGGCGGCATTATGGTAGTAGCTGCTGTGATTTTAACAGCATGGAGTATGACATTAGAAAAAAGAGATCAAGTAAAATAAAAGGAGATAAAATAAAATGAAAAATTTACAAAGTAAAGCAGTATTAAATAACGGTGTAGAAATGCCTTGGTTCGGTTTAGGTGTATTTAAAGTAGAAGAAGGACCAGAACTTGTAGAAGCTGTAAAAGCAGCGATTAAAGCAGGATACCGCAGCATCGATACAGCTGCAATTTACGGAAATGAAAAAGCTGTAGGTGAAGGAATTCGTGCAGGTATCGAAGCAACTGGTATTTCAAGAGAAGATTTATTCATCACTTCAAAAGTATGGAACGCAGACCAAGGATATGAAGCAACAATTGCTGCATACGAAGAAAGCTTAAAGAAATTAGAACTAGATTATTTAGATCTATATCTTGTTCACTGGCCTGTAGAAGGAAAATATAAAGATACATGGAGAGCGCTAGAAACACTTTATAAAGAAGAGCGCGTACGTGCAATTGGTGTAAGTAACTTCCAAATCCATCACTTACAAGATGTAATGAAGGATGCAGAAATTAAACCAATGATTAACCAAGTAGAATACCACCCTCGTTTAACGCAAAAAGAATTACAAGCTTTCTGTAAAGAACAAGGTATTCAAATGGAAGCATGGTCACCACTAATGCAAGGTCAATTATTAGATAACGAAACATTACAAGCAATTGCTGAGAAACACGGTAAAACGACAGCGCAAGTTATTTTACGTTGGGACCTTCAAAATGGGGTAATCACAATTCCAAAATCAACGAAAGAACACCGTATTATTGCAAACGCTGATGTATTTAACTTTGAATTAACGAAAGAAGATATGGAAAAAATTGATGCATTAAATCAAAATCACCGCGTTGGTCCAGATCCTGATAACTTCGATTTCTAAGATTAAAGTAAGAAAGAAAAAGAGTGCTTTTATGCACTCTTTTTTTTTGTGCATAAAAATATTTTCTAATTAAATACTACTTAGTATTAAGTTTGTTATAAGGGGCTGTAAACATGAATATAAAGCAATCGTTCAAACTTTTAGCTATGTTTTTAAGTGTTTTATTTGTGTTATTCCCACTTCAAAAAGCATTCGCGGAAGTTATGGATCATACAAAGTATGAAATGGATTGGAGTTATAGTAGGTCAAAGAAGAAACCAATTCGAACAGAGCTTATTAAAACAGCAGATGGTAAAATTGCCTTTTGTTTAAATGTAGATTTGAAATCTCCAAGCGGTCAAGATTTACCGGAAATGGGCAAAGTGGATATTAACGTATACCGTGTATTATTAAATGGATATCCACAAAAGAGCCCACAAGAATTAGGTGTTTCTGATTGGAGAGATGCCCATTATGCAACACAGCTTGCAGTATGGAATGCGTTAAAACAAATCGATATTAATGATTTAGATTTCCGAAATAAAAACGTAGAAAAGGTAACGAAAGACATTGTTGCAAAAGCAAGTGCTAGTGAAGATTTACAAGAAATTACGATGAGTGTAGTACCATCGGAAGAACAACAAGCAGTATTGAAAAATGATTTCTTTGAAACAGGTTTATACACAGTAGAAACAAACGCGAAAAGTGGAACATATAAAGTGCAAGCAACAGGTGCACCAGCGGGCACGAAGTTTGTAAATGAAAAAGGCGAAGCGAAAACGGAATTCAATGTAGGAGAAAAGTTCCGTATCTTAATTCCGAAACAGACACCAGCTGGTGGATTTAGCTTTAAAGTATCAGGGAATTTAACGAAGTTACAAGGGATTGCACATAAAGGCACACCGACAATTCAAAATGCAGTAGTATTACTTGAGCGTAGTGAAGAAAAAACAAGTCCGGAGTTATCAGTGAGCTGGAAAAAAGGAAATGGTCATGATCATAATAATAAACCACATACTCCAAACGAACCGCATAAACCGAATCAAAAGAGATAATGAAAAAGTATTGGCCGTGTGCCAGTGCTTTTTTATATGAATGATAAAATTATATTAGAAAAACTATATGAAGGGTAAAGATACTGTTTATACAGTGTCTAGTTTATTTAAAAATAATATAAATATATTAAAATTCAAACGTTACAATTAATAGATTGTATTCACGAAATTGTAACATTATTCTGATTGGAAAGGCTATCAAACAAAGTAGAAAGCGTGTAAAATTCATTTGGAAAAACTACCTATAGATGGTCATATATGAAGAAAATGTAAGATTCTATTGTTATTTTTATTTTTAGATGTATAGATGACAAGACTGATAAGTATCTTTTACTATTCTCTTTTTATGTACAAAGAGAACTCATCACAAGTAGAGAGAAGTGAGGAGGGCATATTACATAAAAATTTTACAATGTAAGAAAGCGAATACATGGAGAGAAATGCGGTAGTAATTGATATAGGTGTGCGAGGTGTTAGTCTATTCTTTAAATTTTTGTATAAAAATAATAGGATTTCTCATTAAATGAATATATAGGATGGTTTCTCTAAATAAAGGAACAGGGGACACAGATTATGTCGAAGAAAAAGACGAGTAGGGTATTAGTAGCTGGTATATGTATATCTACATTATTATCACCAGTAGCTTTCGAAGCATCGAAAGGATATGCCGCACCTTTGGAAGAGAATAAGGGCGGGAATTTAGAAGAGATTAAAGAGAATAAATTTGAGCAGAGGGTATTTCAGCTGCCGGGAAAAGGTAGTGTGGAAGAAGAAAATAACCGCTTAAGAGTTACTTGGAAACTTTCCGCTAATGAGCCGACTGGAATTTATGCGGCGCCAAATGAAGAGATTACAATTGATATAAAAGGAACACAGACTATTCAAGCTTTCATAGGAACGAGATCTTATGATGAGGAGGGGCCAGAAGAGTTTGATTTAAAACCAGGGAAAAACGTTATATCATCTCCAAGAGGCGGTATTTTATATTTTTACAATATGAATAATGAAGGGGAAGTAACAGCTTCAGTTACGAATGGCGGTAGCCACTTTCCTTTGTTTATTTTAGGTAAGCATACGGAAAAAGATTGGGATGAGATGTTGAAGAAATATAAGGATCCTTATGCAGTTGAATTAAAAGGTGAGAGAAGTTTAATCACTACTACTTACGATTCGGTGCAGAAATATATGAAGAATACGGATCCAACAGATTTAATGAAATTGCACGATAAAATTATTCGTTTGGAAAATGCAGTGGCTGGACTATCTGAGGACGGTGTTGGGGTTACAAAATCTCCAATTCATTATGTTCAGTTTGTTGAAAAACGAAAGCCTGCTGAAGATGACTTTATGTTTGCAACAAATTATCATACAGGATATATTCCAAGCGCAATGAATAGAGTTTTAGATATAGAAGTGCTTGAAAAGGATGGCTGGGGACCATGGCATGAAGTTGGACACTTACATCAGCAAGAACCTTGGAAGTGGTCTAAAGTAAGCGAAGTCACAGTAAATATTTACTCATTAGCTGTTCAAAAGGCGTTAGGGAATCAATTAGAAATGGATGAGCACTATAAAAATTCATTTGAGTATTTAGAGAGACCTAAAACAGAAAGGGTCATTGATGACATTAATCCCCTTACAATGTTTTGGCAGTTAAATGTAGTGTATGGAGAACATTTTTATCCTAGGTTACATCAAGCTTATCGTTTGTTACCACAGAGTGAAATGCCTCATTCTAATGAAGAGAAAAAGCAACTATTTATTTATATGACATCACAAGTGGCAGGGCAAAATTTAATTCCTTTCTTTGAAGAATGGGGATTAACACCAAATGATGATATTAGAGAGAAAATAAAAAAATTAAATTTACCTAAATTAGAGAAGGAAATATGGAAAGCTACAGATAGTAATGATATTCGTGAAAAGCAAGTTGAACCATATAAAGTTCCGTATGGTGAACCTGCTAATGAGGTGCAAAACCTTTTAGTTGGTACAGAGTTTGATGAGAATGAAGCAAGTAAACTCGTTCAAAATTTAGGAGAGAATGTAAAAGTAACAGGTAAGATTATATGGCCTCCTAAATTAGAGAATGGAACACAGGAAGTGTTAGTAGAAATTGAAGATGAGAAAGGAAATAAAAATTCAATTCCTGTTCAAGTCAATGGAGTTTATGGTGACAGTATAGTTTTTCAAGGACTTTCAAATGATGTAATGTCGACAGTGATGCTGCGTCACAATGAAAAAAAATTAAATGTAAACTTTACTAATAATGAAATACATTACCGTTTTGAAAAAGAAAAATATATGGGCTTAAAGCTATATAATCGAAATGGAATTGAGAAGAAAAGTGTATCAGCAGAAGGGCAAGAAACTGGAAAACGATTCGCAATGGAACTAAATGAATTGGATTTTGAATATGGTGATGTAGTAAAAGTATTCCACGCAGAACCAAGCCGTCTGAAATGGTACAAAAATAACGTACTTGTAGATCAAGGGAAAGCTAAAAATAAAGAAGAAAAATTATTCAAAATTACTCCGCAAGGGTTTGAGTTAAAAGACAGTTTACAAGAAGTGACGACGAAACCGCAAAAAGTAGTAGTCGGAATGGATGTAGACAAACTAGATCCGAAAGAATTCGTACAAGTAAAAGATGGAGAAGTGATTGGTTTTGTAGAGAAGCCAAGTACATCGAAAATTGGTGAACAAAAGGTAAAAGTGGAAACGAAGGATCGTTTCGGAAATAAGCAAGTGACAGAAGTACCATTGGAAGTGACGTATGGAGATAGTATCGCATATGTGGGATATAACAATGATATTGCTTCAGTGGTAACGTTAAAGCATGATGATAAGAAGTTCCATGCGACTGATATGGATAGTCAAATCCATAAATATTTTGATAAAGAGCTATACATGGGAATCACGTTATACGATGGAGAAGGAAAAGAGAAAAAACATGTAACAGCAGAAGGACAAGAAACATCAAAGAACTTTGCGAAGCAAGTGAATGGTATGCAGTTCGAGTATGGAGATGTAGTGAAAGTATTCCACGCAGAACCGGTTCGTTTGAAATGGTATCAAAATAATACCCTTACTGGTCAAGGTGAGGAAAAAGGGGCAAAAGAACTATTCTTCAAAGTGACAGAAAAAGGCTTTGAGAGAATGGATATGTTGCAAGAAGTAACGGCGAAACCGCAAAAAGTAGTAGTCGGAACAGATATTAAGAAGTTAGACGCGAAAAACTTTGTTGAAGTAAAAGATGGAGAAGTAGTTGGATTTGTCGAGAAACCAAATACAACAAAAATCGGTGAACAAAAAGTAAAAGTAGAAACGAAAGATCGCTTTGGAAATAAGAAAGTAACGGAAGTACCGTTAGAAGTCATTTATGGAGACAGCATTATGTTCTTCGGTACATGGCATGGCGGAAGTAATATTAAATCGGTTGTCACGTTAAATCATGAAGAAAAGAAATTCAGTACAACAGATTCAGAAGGTCCAATGCATACTTCATTTGCAGATGAGAAGTATATGGGGATGACTGTATACGATAAAAATGGAAAAGAGAAGAAAGTTCTATCAGTAAAAGCATCTGAAAATACAAAAGGATTTGCAGAACAATTCAACGGAATGATGTTTGAATATGGGGATATGGTAAAGGTATACCAAAAAGAGTTTGATAGATTTAAAGTGTATAAAAAGAATGAATTAATTGACGCTAAGTATGGTGTTAACGAAGTAATCTTTAAAGTAACGGAGCATGGTTTCGAGAGAATGGAAACTCAGCAAGAAGTAACAGCAGTACCACAAAAAGTAGTAATCGGAACAGACGCTGAAAAATTAGATGCAAAAAACTTTGTTCAGGTGAAAGATGGAGAAGTAATCGGATTTGTAGAAAAACCGAATACAACAAAAATCGGTGAACAAAAAGTAAAAGTGGAAACGAAAGATTGTTTTGGGAATAAGAAAGTGACGGAAGTTTCATTGGAAGTAATTTATGGCGATAGTATAGTCTTCCAAGGTGATGGTAATAATACGCGTTCTGTCGTAACTGCGGATCATAATGCGAAAAAATTACAGGCAACATTTACGGATTCTAAAGTTCATTATCGCTTTGAGAATGAAAAATATATGGGGATAACGCTATATGATCAAAATGGAAATGAAAAGAAAGTTATTTCGGTAGAAGGGCAAGAGAGTTCGAAAAACTTTGCAGAACAGTTAAATGGTGTAGACTTCGCTTATGGTGATGTTATTAAGGTGTATCATGCAGAATCAGATCGATTAAAGTGGTATCAAAAGAATGAGTTTGTAAGTAACGGTAAAGGGAAACAAGAGTTGTATTTTAAATTAACGGAAAAAGGTTTCGAGAGAGTGGAAGCGCAACAAGAAGTAACAGCAGTACCACAAAAAGTAGTAATCGGAACAGACGCTGAAAAATTAGATGCAAAAAACTTTGTTCAGGTGAAAGATGGAGAAGTAATCGGATTTGTAGAAAAACCGAATACAACAAAAATCGGTGAACAAAAAGTAAAAGTGGAAACGAAAGATCGTTTTGGAAATAAGAAAGTGACAGAAGTTCCAGTAGAAGTAACATATGGAGATAGTTTAGTATATCAGGGGCTAAGTAATAGTATTCGTTCGATTGTAACGTTGAATCATGACGAAAAGAAATTGCATGTAACATATACAGATGAACAAATTCATAGCTACTTTAACAATGAACTATATATGGGAATTACGTTATATGATGGAGAAGGAAAAGAGAAAAAACATGTAACGGCAGAAGGGCAAGAAACTTCAAAGAATTTTGCAGAGCAAGTAAATGGAACGGCATTTGAGTATGGAGACGTGTTGAAAGTATACCATGCGGAACCGAGTCGTTTGAATTGGTACAAAAAGAATGAGTTAGTTAAAAAAGAGGATGCAATGAAGGGTGAAGAAATATCCTTCAAGATTACTCCAAATGGCTTAGAGCAAGTACAATAATAAAAAAGCTCGTAAAACATAATGTTTTACGAGCTTTCTTTATTATTCAGCTTCAGAAACAACTGTGAAGCGTTCGTTTACATGTTTTGGATTTTCGATTTCATCAAGTGCTGCTACTGCGAAGTCTTCATAGCTTACGTAGCTATCGCCTTTTGAGTTAACAAGAAGATTGTCTTTACCAGCTTTGTAAGAACCAGTACGTTTTCCTAATGCAAATAGTGCAGAAGGGCTGATGAATGTCCAAGTAATGTCGTTTGTTTGTTGTAAGATTTCTAAGTTTTTACCTTGGTTTTGAGCTGTTGCAAGGTATTCGCCTGGGAAACCTGGTGTCTCAAATACACGTGTTGTTTTCTCTTCGTCTACAAATAAGCTTCCAGCTCCGCCAACTACAAGTAATTTTGTATTTGGTGCACCTTTCATAGCTTCAATTAGTACGTTTCCTGCATCTACGTGAAGGTGTTCTTCTCCTGCTGGAGCACCGAACGCATTTACAACTACATCGAATGCTTGTAGGTCGTTAGATGTAAGAGAGAATACATCTTTCTCTAGAATATTTACGTTTTCTTCTGTGATTTTTGTAGCATTTCTTACGATTGCAGTTACTTCATGTCCGCGATCTAATGCTTCTTTTAAAATACGACTTCCTGCTTTACCAGTTGCTCCGATAATTCCGATTTTCATAATAAATCCCTCCAAAGTGTTTTGTTAAAGTGTATATCTGAAAGTAAATGAATGCATTGTAATTAGGTTTGTTACAACCTGTTGTAATCATTATAGTTACAGGTTGGCATTTTTGTCAATGGGGTTGTTTAGGAATTTGTTTTTTGTTTTAGTATGTGTAGTTGGGGAAACGTAAGTCATAAAAACATAGTTGGTCTAAAAAACCCTAGTATTTGGAAAAGAGAAAATTGTCGAAAAATGTTGATTTTTAAATATTTTTTAAATATAATTCGATTTATGGAGAAAAGGAGGGGGTTAATTGTATGAATATTTTGGAACAATTCGTTTCATCAACGAATACAATTCTTTGGTCATATATTCTTATCGCAATGTTAATTGGTTTAGGTCTTTATTTTTCTATTAAATTGAAATTTGTACAACTTACTCATTTAGGGGAAATGATTCGTTTAATGAGTGATGGATTAACTGGAAAGACGCGTAAAAAAGGTAGTGTATCTTCTTTCCAAGCGTTCTGTATGAGTTCAGCAGCTCGTATTGGAATCGGGAACTTAGCCGGTGTAGCGTTAGCTATTTCTATGGGAGGACCTGGTGCAGTATTTTGGATGTGGGTGATTGCGATTATCGGAGCGTCTTCAAGTTTCGTAGAAAGTACGCTTGCCCAAATTTATAAAGTAAAAGATGGCAGTGGCTTCCGTGGTGGTCCTGCTTATTATATGGAAAAAGGTTTAAATAAACGTTGGATGGGAATTTGGTTCTCTATCCTTATTACAATTAGTTACGGTTTAATTTTTAACTCAGTACAAGCAAATACAGTAACGTTAGCGTTTGAAAATGCATTTGGTTTAGAACGTTATATTGTTGGAATTGTATTAGCTGCATTAGTTGCGGTTATTATTTTTGGTGGTGTAAAAAGTATTGCACGTATGTCGGAAATGATTGTTCCGCCAATGGCGCTTATTTATATTGCGGTAGCTATTTTTGTTGTCATTAAAAACTTCTATTTAATACCAGATGTGTTCACAGAAATCTTTAAAGGGGCATTCGGTTTAGATTCAGCTGTAGGTGGCGGTATCGGTGCTGCAATGAAGTTTGGTATTCAGCGCGGCTTATTTGCGAATGAAGCAGGTATGGGTAGTGCGCCGAACGCGGCAGCAACAGCTGATGTAACGCATCCAGCGAAACAAGGTTTTATTCAAACAATTGGAGTGTTAGTAGATACATTTTTAGTATGTACATCAACGGCGTTTATCGTACTATGTTCTGGTGCATATAAAGCAACAAATTTAGAAGGTATTGAATTAACGCAAAATGCATTAAGTTCACAAATCGGCCCATGGGCAAGTAGCTTCCTAGCGATTATTATTTTCTTATTTGCATTTAGTTCACTTCTAGGAAACTACTATTATGGTGAAACGAATATTGAATTCATTAAACAAAGTAAAACTTGGTTAATGATTTACCGTATTGCGGTAGTGGGAATGGTATTATTCGGTTCTGTTGCGACGCTTAAAGTCGTATGGAATATGGCAGATTTATTTATGGGTCTAATGGTAATCACAAACTTAATTGCGATTACACTTCTTGGACGATTTGCATACGCTGCATTGGCGGACTATGTAAAGCAAAAGAAACAAGGGAAAGATCCAGTCTTCAGTGCAGATTCTATTCCTGGTTTAACGAATACAGAGTGTTGGGATAAGCCAGCTGTAACGAATAAAGAAAAAGCAGTGTGATGAAAAGATGAGTATCGAATTAAATTCGATACTCATCTTTTTTTGTTGTAGTACATGATGTGAAGTGTAATTAGGTTTGTTTTTCTTGTTATTTATAGGAAGTATACGGTATGGAAAGAATCATTTGAATAGGTATGGATACTTGTAATAGTTGTTGTATTTTATTGTAGAAAGAACTAACATGTTATATGTGGTAACATTTACATGTTAGGAAACCTTACATCTTTTTGTCGAAAATTCTTGATTACTAAGAGTTTTTAGAATATAATTTTCTTATTGTGAAGAAGAGGGGGCAATACAATTATGGATTTTTTAACGAATATAATTGGGGATATAAATAATGTTCTATGGTCATATATAATCATTGCGATGTTAATTGGGTTAGGACTTTACTTTTCGTTTCGTGTGAAATTTGTCCAAATTCGTTACTTCGGTGAAATGATTCGATTGCTTGGGGATGGGGCGAGTTCGAAAACGAGGAAAGCACAAAAAGAGAAGAGCGGTGTATCATCATTCCAGGCTTTTTGTATGAGTACAGCTTCTCGTGTAGGTACTGGTAACTTAGCTGGTGTAGCTATCGCAATCTCAGCAGGTGGACCAGGAGCGGTATTTTGGATGTGGTTAATCGCGGTAATTGGGGGTGCTTCTGCATTTGTAGAGAGCACATTAGCGCAAATTTATAAAGTAAAAGATGGGAATGCGTTCCGTGGTGGCCCAGCGTATTATATGGAAAAGGGATTAAATAAGCGCTGGCTGGGAGCAATTTTCTCTGTTTTAATAACAGTAAGTTTCGGATTGATTTTTAACGCTGTACAGTCTAATACTGTAGCGGCTGCTTTTGATGGGGCATTCAAAACAGATAGTAGATTAGTAGGTCTTGTAATGGCTGGTTTACTTGCAATTATTATCTTCGGCGGAGTAAAACGTATTGCACGTGCGGTTGAAATGATTGTTCCAGTAATGGCAATTATATATGTGGCAGTGGCATTATTCGTTGTTGTAACAAACATTACGGCAATTCCATATGTATTTAAAGAAATTTTCTTACATGCTTTCGGAATTAAAGAAGTAGTAGGCGGAGGATTAGGAGCTGCGATTTTACTAGGGGTAAAACGTGGATTATTCTCAAATGAAGCTGGTATGGGTAGTGCGCCAAACGCAGCAGCGACTGCAAACGTAACACACCCAGTTAAACAAGGTTTCATTCAAACTTTAGGGGTATTTACAGATACATTATTAATTTGTAGTTGTACAGCATTTATTATTCTTTTATCAGATGTGCATAATGCAGCTGATCTAAATGGTATTCAATTAACGCAACAAGCGTTAAGTCAGCATATCGGACCGTGGGCATCTATATTTGTAGCAGTTGCAATCTTCTTGTTTGCATTTAGTTCATTAGTAGGTAACTACTACTATGGTGAAACGAATATTGAGTTCTTAAATGGAAGTAAAGTGCTATTAAATGCATACCGCATTGCTGTACTTGGTATGGTTATGTTAGGGTCTGTAGCAACAATTCAAATCGTGTGGGATTTAGCAGATCTATTTATGGGTATTATGGCTGTTATTAACTTAGTAGCAATCGTATTCCTTTCTAAGTACGCTTTCGCAGCGTTATCAGACTATATTAAGCAAAAGAAACAAGGAAAAGATCCAGTATTCTATGCGGAGTCTATTCCAGGTTTGAACAATACAGAGTGCTGGGATAAGCCAGCAGTAGCTGATAAAGAAAAAGCAGTATAATGAGGTGAGCATCAAGTGAAACTTGATGCTCATTTTTTGTTTTATCCCGCTATTTGTGAACAGTAAAACTCCCGATTGATACGAGCGATAATCAGTGGGGATGACACTGATTAAAGTTTCGCTATATAATGTAAAAGACGAACATTCATGAATGTTTTATAATAAAATGTAATTTTTTTAAGAAAAGTGCGGATATGAGTTGTGATTTGTGTTAGAATGGAAAATGCCTTTGAAACAAGAGGTTTTATGATCTTTCCTATCCAATTGAAGGTTTTGGAGGAGAAATGGAAAGTTCGGATTATTTCTTATTTTGAATGGTCAGACGTTCAACGTTAATGAAGAGTTAAATGGAGGATTTTATTAATGAAGTTTGTTATGTTTCTTGTAGGATTGCTCGTTGTATTCGTACTCGGTTTTCTTATAAGTGCCGATCGAAAGAAGATTAAGTATAAACCAATCGCAATCATGCTTGTTATTCAGCTAGCTTTAAGTTATTTCTTATTAAATACGCAAGTTGGTTATATTTTAGTAAAAGGAATTTCAGATGGATTTGGCGCGCTTCTTGGATATGCGGAAGCTGGAATCGTTTTCGTATTTGGCGGTCTTGTTAATAAAGGAGAGGTTTCATTCTTCTTAACAGCGTTATTACCAATCGTATTCTTTGCCGTTTTAATCGGAATTCTGCAACACTTTAAAATTTTACCGATATTTATTCGTGCTATTGGTACGGCGCTAAGTAAAGTAAATGGTCTAGGAAAACTAGAATCATATAACGCAGTAGCAGCTGCCATTGTTGGACAAGCGGAAGTATTTATTACAGTAAAAGATCAATTAAGTAAAATCCCAAAACATCGTTTATATACATTATGTGCATCTTCCATGTCGACAGTATCAATGTCAATCGTAGGTTCTTATATGAAAATGATCGAACCGAAATATGTAGTAACAGCACTTGTATTAAATTTATTTAGTGGTTTCATTATCATTCATATTATTAACCCGTACGATATTACAGAAGAAGAAGATACACTGAAATTAGAAAATAAGAAAAAACAGTCATTCTTTGAAATGCTAAGTGAATATATTATGCTTGGTTTCACAATCGCGATCACAGTAGCGGCGATGTTACTTGGTTTCGTAGCATTAATTACAGCAATTAATAGCTTGTTTGATTCCATGTTCGGTATTACATTCCAAGCTATTTTAGGATACATTTTCTCACCATTAGCATTCGTAATGGGTATCCCGCAAGCAGAGATGGTAACAGCGGGACAAATCATGGCAACAAAATTAGTATCAAACGAGTTTGTTGCGATGCTGGATCTTGGAAAAGTAGCTGGTGATTTATCCGCTCGTACAGTTGGTATTCTTTCTGTATTCCTTGTATCATTTGCGAACTTCTCATCAATCGGAATTATCGCAGGTGCAACGAAAGGTATCGATGAAAACCAATCAAATGTTGTATCATCATTCGGTCTACGCCTTGTGTACGGTGCGACATTAGTAAGTATTCTGTCAGCGATTATCGTTGGTGTTATGTTATAAAAAAAGGTGGCCCTAGCTCATAGTTAGGGCTATTTTTTTATGGTAAATTTGCATGAAAAAACCAATTGATTAGGAATATATTAACATATAAAAATCTTTTAAAATTTATATTGCATTTCATCTAGATAACGCTTACAATTTGATTTGTAGGTGGTATCAATTTCAGACTTTCAAGTATGGTAGGAGAGAAGAAACTACCTTTTATAAATTGCAATTTATGTAAACGCTTACTGATTTTAGATAACAGTTGGATAGTATTTAGGGGTTTTAAATTTTTTTAACATCAATGGTCAGACGTCATTCGTTATACGTTATACGACCAATAATTCGTGGGAGAAGTGGAGGATTCACATATGAAAATAGTAATGTTTCTAGTCGGTTTACTTGTAGTATTTGTACTAGGATTCCTTATCAGTTCAGATCGTAAGAAAATTAAATATAAACCAATTGCACTTATGCTTGTCATTCAATTGGTACTTGCGTATTTCTTACTAAATACAAAGGTCGGATTTGTATTAGTAAAAGGGATCGCAGATGGATTTGGTTCTATTTTAAAATTTGCGGAAGCTGGGGTTAATTTCGTATTTGGTGGTCTAGCAAACGATGGACAAGCACCATTCTTCTTAACAGTATTATTACCGATTATTTTCTTAGCAGTATTAATCGGAATCCTGCAACATATTAAAGTTTTACCGATTATCATTCGTGCAGTCGGTTTCCTATTAAGTAAAGTGAACGGTTTAGGAAAACTAGAATCATATAATGCGGTAGCAGCTGCAATCGTTGGTCAAGGGGAAGTATTCATTACAGTAAAAGATCAACTAAGCAAATTACCGAAAAATCGTTTATACACACTTTGTGCATCTTCCATGTCTACAGTATCGATGTCAATCGTCGGTTCTTATATGAAAATGATTGATCCAAAATATGTAGTAACAGCACTTGTATTAAACTTATTCAGTGGATTCATTATCGTTCATATCATTAATCCATATGAAGTAAAAGAAGAAGACGATATTTTAGAATTACAAGAAGACAAGAAACAAACATTCTTTGAAATGTTAGGCGAATATATTATGCTTGGTTTCTCTATCGCTGTAACAGTAGCGGCGATGTTAATCGGTTTCGTAGCATTAATTACAGCAATTAATGGTGTATTCGATTCAATTTTCGGAATCACATTCCAAAGCATTTTAGGATATATCTTCTCACCATTAGCATTCGTAATGGGTATTCCAACATCAGAGATGCTAACGGCAGGACAAATTATGGCAACGAAATTAGTAACAAACGAATTTGTTGCGATGCTTGATTTAGGAAAAGTAGCTGGCGATTTATCAGCTCGTACAGTAGGGATTTTATCTATCTTCCTTGTATCATTTGCGAACTTCTCATCTATCGGAATTATCGCAGGTGCAACGAAGAGTATTGATGGCAAACAAGCAAACGTTGTATCATCATTCGGTTTAAAACTTGTATACGGTGCAACGTTAGTAAGTATATTATCAGCGATTATCGTTGGGGTTATGCTTTAATAAATAATAAAGAAGTCGTTTATCCCTCACTTAGAGGGTGAACGGCTTTTTTGTTATGATAAATAATGAAGAGAGGGGAATTAGGTTGAAAGAACGGGATAGTTTAAGGGAGTTTGATGAGATTATAGAGAACATTAATTATTTAACTGGAGAAGATGCTAGAGCATTTTTGAAATTTATACATGGGTACTTGAACATAGTAGAAGAGGGAGATGGTACTTTTACTGAGAGTGATTTTGTTGAAAAGGTTTCAGGGATTTATAAGCAGGATTTGGCTAAGCTTATTCAGCTTAGAGAAGAACAAATTAAAAAATCACCTTAATACATTCATTAAGGTGATTGAAATATTACTCAGCTGGAGCCGTAAATGTACGTTTTTCCAATTCAGCATCTAGCATAAATAGTGCGTTTGAGTCGCTTGTAATACGTTTTAATTTTTGGATGATGCTATCGAATGAAGCTTCTTCTTCTACTTGCTCATCGACGAACCATTTTAAGAATGTAATTGTTGCATGCTCACGCTCATCCCAAGCGATATCAGATAAGTGATAAATGCGTTTCGTTACTTCACGCTCGTGCTCAAGTGCCACTTCAAAAGCGTTCAGTACAGATTCGTATTTGTTATTTGGATTATCAAATCCAGTAATAATAGCGCGCTCACCACGGTCATTAATGTAGTTGTAAAGCTTCATTGCGTGGAAACGCTCTTCTTCAGCTTGTACAAGGAAAAAGTTAGCAAATCCATCATAGCTTTCGGCTGTACAGTAAGCAGCCATTGCCATATAAGCGTGGGCAGAGTAAAACTCAAAGTTCATTTGATCGTTTAGTGCGTCGTGCAATTTTTTAGATAACATAAAATCCCCCTTAGTATTGTGACAAGAATATTATATCATAATTGATAATATTCTCATTTGGATGTTTCAAACCTTTTCGAAAGCTTTGTGACGTGTGCTTCCATAATGTCTTGTAAATCCAAATCATATTTTTGTGAAAGAATAATAAGATTAGATAGTACATCACCAAGTTCTTCTTTTAACTCTTGTTTTAGCTCTTCTTCTGTTTTCGCGTCTTCATCAGGACGATCACGACCGATTTCGATTGCGCGAACAACGCGTGAAACTTCCCCAACTTCTTCAGTTAAGAAATTTAAGCGAATAAAGGCATTATACTGTGACCAGCTTCGTTTTTCGTAAAATTCCTCAACCCATCTTTGAAATGCAACGATATCCATTTCTTCCTCATCCCTTCAATATGTTGTACAATGTCAATTGTATCATAACAATATATAGTTTCGGGGTGTAGGAATGAGAAAGATTTGTGTGTTTGCAGGTTCCAATTTAGGGGAGAGACCAGAATTTAAAGAGCAGGCAATGGAATTAGGCAAAATGTTTGTTGAGAACGACTATGAGCTCGTATACGGTGGTTCTTGCGTTGGATTAATGGGAGAAGTAGCAAACGAAGTTCTTCGTTTAGGTGGACGTGTAACAGGTGTTATGCCACGCGGTCTGTTCCGAGGAGAAATTGTACATACAGGATTAACAGAACTAATTGAAGTAGAAACGATGCATGAGCGTAAAGCGAAAATGGCAGAACTTGCGGATGCTTTCATTGCATTGCCAGGTGGATACGGAACGTTTGAAGAGCTATTTGAAGTAGTATGTTGGTCACAAATTGGTATACATAATAAGCCGGTCGGTTTATTAAACATTAAAGATTTTTACGGACCAATTTTGCAAATGGTTGAACGGGCAGCAGAAGAAGGCTTTATGAATCCATCGAATAAAGAGTTGATTGTTTCAGCTGAGACGGCAGATAAATTAATTCATGAGATCCAAAATTACGAGCGTCCTGTCTTAGGAACGAAGTGGAAACAGTTATCATAATACAATTGTATAGAGATTTTTGGAAACACATGTCATTTTATCTTGAAAAGGCATGTGTTTTTAATTTAGTTAAATATGTTAATGTTTAGATATAATGTTTTGGGAAAGGAGAAATAGATGGAGGAGTTCGTGTATTTACGTCCTGTTTTTAAAAGTATATTAGCAGCATCTATTCTTGTTATGCTAATTGTTTTAAGACAGAAGAAAGAGCTAATTAATGAATTTTCGCTTTGGCTTATTTCGATATTGTGTATTGGTGTTTCAGCAATCACGTTGTTTATGACTGGGTTTATCGTTGATGAGTATAATCTAGCTGGGGATGTACAGAGTTTTAGCATGTTTATTGCGATTGGTTGTATTAGCGGTTTGAATTTTATTATTTACTATAGACGGAAATAAAAGGAAGGCATTCCATATTACTTTGGAATGCCTTTATCATTTTGATTACTTTGTTTTTTATACAGGTACCAGCCACCCCAGCCGCCACCAATTGCTACAACAACGAGGAAAGCATAGTCTTTCACTTCGACACGTATATTGAAAATATTAGCTATAAGTAAGACAATCCCAACTGTTATTAACGCAAAAAATGCTCTAATTAAGTAGTCTTTCAACTGAACCACTCCCGCCATTTAAGTAGTAAATGATGAATATGGAAAAGCTTTTTTGGATCTATTTTACTAAAGGGTATTACCTATATTTTAACATAAAAGGGATTGTAATATATTGATAAAAGTAGAGGAGAGGGGCGCTGATATTGTCGTGATTTGTCGGTAAGTCGATATATTGGAAAATCGCTGATATATTTGATGGAATCGCTGATATAAATTTCATGTGCTGATATGTATGACAAACTCATAGAAAAAAGCGACTCTGAACGAGCCGCTTCCGCTTTAAGGGATATCCAGCTCCGGTGACTAGAGCAGTCGGTCATCGTCAGGAGCTCCAATGCCCTCCTGTTCTGAGCAAGTCACCTCCGCTTTTAGTGGTATCCAGCTCCAGCGGCTAGAATCTCCGGTGGCTTCGCTTTTTCCTGCGAGGCAAAGAGCGCCTCTACGTCAAAAGCTCCATCCCCCTCCCGTTCTGAACGAGCCGCTTCCGCTTTTAGTGGTATCCAGCTCCAGCGGCTAGAACAGTCGGTTGTTTCACTCCTTCATTCGAGGCAAAAAGCGCCTCGTAATCAGGAGTTCCAACACCCTCCCGTTCTGAACGAGCCGCTTCCGCTTTAAAATCTATTATTGATTCAAGAACGCACGTAGCATCCAAGCGTGTTTTTCTAGTTCTGTGTAGATGCCTAGTAGTAGGTCAGATGTCATTTCGTCGTCAGAGTTTTGAGCGATTTCCATGCCTTTTTTCAGTTCTACTAGCATCATTTCGTAGTCTTTCATGATTGCTTCAACCATTCCTTCTGCAGTTTCTCCGTATGCTGCTTCTTGAATAGAAGATAGTTCTAAGTATTCTTTCATTGTTGCTACTGGTTTGCCGCCAATTGCTAAAATACGTTCTGCAATTTCGTCGATGTGAGTAGCTGATTCTGTGTATAGCTCTTCGAATTTTTCATGTAATGTGAAGAATTGAGGTCCTTTTACGTACCAATGGAAGTTGTGTAGTTTTGTGAATAAAACGCTCCAGTCTGCTACTTGTTTGTTTAATACTTCGATTACTTGTTTGTTCATTATGATCAATCTCCTTTTGAGTTGTTATATGATATCAATTACTAATTTATAATTATTATAATCTAGTAATTCGTATAAATCAACCCTTTTGCTGGAATTAATTTGAACAAATTATGAACTGTTGTAAATAAAAATCCCTATTACTGTGAAGTAATAGGGATTTTGTTTGATATATAGCTTTTGTTTTGAGTGAGCCGCTTCTGCTTTTAGGGATATCCAGCTCCAGCGGTTAGAATCTCCGACCATTTCGCTCTCTCGCTCGAAGCAAAAAGCGCTTCAAGGTCGAGAGCTCCAATGTCCTGCGATTCTGAACGAGCCGCTTCTGCTTTTATTTGTTACACAGCCTTCTGTTTTTCTTCTACATCCTGTCCATCCCAGCACTCTGTATTTTGTAAGCCAGGGATAGAACTTGCAACGAAAACAGGATCTTTTCCTTGTTTCTTTTGTTTAATATAGTCTACTAATGCTGCGTAGGCGAATTTGCTAAGGAATGAGATGGCAATTAAGTTTGTGAATACCATTAGTCCCATGAATAAATCAGCTAAGCTCCAAACTGTTTGAAGGGCAGCGATTGATCCGAAGAATACCATTCCGACAACTGCGACGCGATAAATCATTAACCATGTTTTGCTTTCTTTAATGAATGCGATGTTCGTTTCACCATAATAGTAGTTTCCTAGTAAAGAGCTGAATGCGAATAGGAAAATAATAATCGCTAAGAAAGTGCTTGCCCACGGTCCGATTTGTGAACTTAATGCTTGTTGTGTTAATTCAATACCTTGTAAATTTGTTCCTTTGTAAAGTCCAGAACATAATACGATAAATGCTGTTGATGTACATACTAAGAATGTGTCTACGAAAACTCCTAATGCTTGAACAAGTCCTTGTTTTACTGGGTGAGATACATCTGATGTTGCTGCTGCGTTAGGAGAACTACCCATACCTGCTTCTGTCGCGAATAGACCACGCTGAATTCCGAACTTGATTGCTGCTCCAATGCCACCAGCGATGGCTTGGTCTAAACCGAATGCACTGTTAAAAATTTCTGTAAAAATACTTGGTAACATAGTGAAGTTGTTAATAACAACAAAAATAGCCACACCAATATAAATGATTGCCATTGGAGGAACAATTATTTCTGTAATACGTGAAATACTCTTGATACCACCAAAAATAATAACTGCAACTAATAAAGCTAATAGAGCTCCTACGATCGTTCGCTCTAGTCCGAAAGCATTTTCAAACGCTATTGTTACTGTATTTGCTTGTACAGAATTGAAAATTAATCCGTACGCAACTGTAATAAGCAGTGAAAACCAAACACCCATCCAGCGTTTGGTTAATCCTTTTTCCATGTAATATGCTGGTCCACCACGGAACCTGCTTCCATCTTTTACTTTATAAATTTGCGCGAGCGTACATTCTACGAAACTAGTAGCTGCTCCGATAATTGCGATAAACCACATCCAAAATATTGCACCGGGTCCACCCATTGAAATGGCTAATGCTACACCAGCTAAGTTTCCGATACCGATACGTGCTGCTGCACTTAAGCAAAATGCTTGGAATGGAGAGATGCTATCTTTCTTTTTTTCTTTTCGATTAAACCCTTTACTAATTAAACCGACCATCTCACCAAAATGAGTAATTTGGACAAATTTCAATTTAAAAGAGAAATAAAGACCGAAGCCGATTAGCATTGCAATAAGAATATATGACCATAAAATATTATTCGTTACCTCAAGGAATCTGCTAAAGATATCAACCATATAATACACTTCCTTTTTTCCGTAATAAGAAAATTATATGCAAAAAATATACGAGAATCAATTTTTCTAAAAAATTATGTTACTTAAACATACTTTGTGTTATGATTATGTTACATCATAATATTTTTAGAATTATTTACATTTTAAAAAACTAAATGTAAAGCGAAAAAGAGGGGATAATTTGAAAGAAGAAACTTTATTGAAAGTAAGCCTTAAGAGTTTGAAAATGAGAAGTAATATATTTTTTATCATTACATCTTTCAGTATCTTTTTAGGAGCCACTTATTATTACAATAAAAGATTTCCAACTCATAGGTATCCTGAATGGTTAGAATTTCTAAAGTTGATTGGATGAATAAAAGACAGAAAAACAGAAAATTCAAATACAAAAAGTTGTGGAGGAGCTAAATATGAATATTAGAGAAAGTGAACTTCCGGGTATTGGTTACAAATTTCAAATCGTTACGAAAGGTAACGAAAAGATGGTAATTGTCATTCATGATGACGGGCGTAGAGAAATGTATCATTTTGATTCAGACCATGAAGAAAGTATCTCAAGTATTTCATTACGTGACTCAGAGGCAAGACAAATTGCAGCAATATTAGGTGGAATGGTATATAAGCCTAGAGCATTAGAAAATGTTGAAATGGTCTTTGAAGGTTTAGCGATTGAGTGGTTTAAAGTAGAGAATGCAGCTCCATCAATCGGAAAAACAATTGGTGATCTTGAAATAAGGAAAAACTATAGCGTAACGATTATTGCAGTTATGAAGAAGAATATGAAAAAGCTATTTAATCCAGGGCCAGAAACGGTAATTGAAGAAGGCGATATGCTTGTAGTTTCTGGTGAGAGAGAAGAAATTAAAAAAATTATTAATGAGTTACTTTCGAATAGGGGGACTGACTAGATGGATACGTTAATTTTTGAAGTTGGTACAGCGTTAGTATTAGTTGCAATTGCGGCAGTAATTGCTGGAAAGTTTAAATTCTCAGTAATTCCGTTTCTAATTGTTCTTGGGATGTTAGTGGGACCACATGCGCCGACAATAGGTGTGATCGATTTCAAATTTATTGAAAGTGCAAATGTAATTTCCTTCCTTGGACGGATTGGCGTTCTGTTCCTTCTGTTCTATCTAGGACTAGAGTTTTCGATGAAAAAACTAATTAAATCTGGACGTTCTATTGCGATTGGTGGAACGATTTATATTTTAATTAACTTTTCACTCGGATTATTATACGGATTTATAATGGGATTCCCTTTACTAGAAATCTTAATTATCGCGGGTATTATTACGATTTCTTCTAGTGCTATCGTTGCTAAAGTGTTAGTGGATTTAAGAAGAACTGGTAATAATGAGACCGAATTAATTTTAGGAATTATTATGTTTGAAGATATATTCCTTGCTGTATATTTATCAGTTGTTTCTGGTTTAGTTCTAGGGGATCATGCTTCCTTCTTAGGTGCCCTCACTTCAATTGGAATTGCTTTAGGATACATGCTTCTATTCTTTATTGTGGCTAGAAAGGCTACACCGTTATTAAATAAATTGCTCAATATTAGTTCAGATGAAATTTTCATTATTGTGGTATTTGCTTCGTTATTCTTTATTGCAGGTTTCTCAGAAACAATTCACGTTGCCGAGGCAATTGGAGCACTTCTTTTAGGATTAGTTTTCTCTGAGACAGAGCATAGTGACAGAATTGAACATCTTGTTGTTCCATTTAGAGACTTTTTCGGAGCTATTTTCTTCTTCAGTTTCGGATTAAGTATTGATCCGTTCTCATTGGGCGGAGCGATATGGTTAACATTAGGTGCTGTCCTTCTTACAATCATCGGTAACTTTGTTGCAGGTATGATTGCAGGGCGACAAGCTGGATTATCTCATAAAGCGTCAACAAATATTGGATTAACAATCGTTTCAAGGGGAGAATTCTCCATCATTATGGCCAATATCGGTATCGCCGGTGGTTTAATGTCAGTACTGAAACCATTCTCAGCACTATACGTGCTTATACTATCCATCTTAGGTCCACTTCTGACGAAAGAGTCAAAGAATGTATATAAATTTTTAAATAAAATCTTTAAGTGGGATACGAAGACTAACTGAATAAAACAATGATTGTAGAAAAAGAATCTATGCTGACATAGATTCTTTTTTTATTGTCATTTTTTCAAAAGGAGAAAGAGTAGGTTTAATATTTTACATATTGTGGCATACATATAGGAAAAGGAGTTTGGAAAGGGGATTATAGAAAAATGGAACTCCAGTTTCAAAATGTATATCAACAAGTTGAGAATTGGTATGTGTTGGATTCGGAGCTTCCTTGGGATGTCAAAAAGCTTAGAGACGATTTGTTTTCACTTATTGAAGTATGTAAAACGCCAGTTATTTTTTGTGATACGTGTGATGCGAATCATGTGCTTCTATCATTAGGAGAAGAAGAAGAGGAATTTTTATTCCCAGTAGGTGGTTTTTATCATAAAGAAAAACAATTAATTTTTGTTTGTATGTGGGAAGAGTATGAGCAAGTGCTCAAAACACTACTGCATGAATTTCGCCATGCGATGCAGCATAAGAGCGAAGTATTGTATGTTGGAAGTGAAGTGTACGAAGATAGATGGATTGAGAAAGATGCGAGGAAGTTCGCGGAAAGGAAGTTAGATGAATATAAAAGTAGAAGGTTAATGTAAAGCATAGTGGAGAAATGGCACTGTGCTTTCTTTGTTGTTTACTAAAAGTAAGTGATTGACTTTTATAAAGTTTAGTCCTAAACTAATGATATGAAATGAGCGAGGTGATAGAATGAAAACAGAAGATAGACTTGGATTACTATTATGGTTTCGTTTATCACGTTTTTATAACAAAAGTATTCGTGAGACGAATCAGCATTTGAAAGAATGGAATGTATCTGCCGCTCAGTTTGATGTACTTGCTCAAGTTGGAGGGCATAATCGTCTAACGCAGCAAGAGCTTGGAAATAAACTATTTGTTACGAAGGGAAATATCACGCAGCTATTAAATAAAATGGAGCAGCTGGAGTGGATTCATCGTGAACAAGAAGGTACTACAAAATATATTTCGTTAACAGAAAAGGGAAAAGCTTTATATGAAGAAATCGTCCCGCCTCAAGAAACGTTCCAAGCGGAGCAGTTTCAAAATTTAAATGTAGAAGAACAACATCAATTACTACAATTACTAAAAAAATTACAGTGAGAAAAATTTTTAGAATAAATCTTGAATTCGAGATAATATGAGGTGAAGGATATGTTTAGAAAAGTTGATCATAAAAATATGGGAAGAGCAAATCACGGTTGGCTAAATACACATTTTCATTTTTCATTTGCGAATTACTATAACCCAAATAACATGAACTTTGGAGCATTGCGTGTAATTAATGATGACCTAGTAGCACCGCAAACTGGTTTTGATATGCATCCGCATCGCGATATGGAAATCATTTCGTACGTTGTAGATGGTGCTTTAACACATGAGGATAGCATGGGGAACCGCGGAACAATTGAGCGAGGACATGTTCAATATATGAGTGCTGGCACAGGTGTATTTCATAGTGAGCATAATTTAGGAAATGAAACACTACGTTTATTACAAATTTGGATTTTACCAGATCGTGCGGATCATAAACCAAACTATGGTGAGTTTACATTTGATTGGAGCAATCGTGAAAATGAATGGTTCCATATGGTATCTCCAGTAGAAGGAGAGGCACCAATTCGTATTCACCAAGATGCAAATTTATATTCTTTATCGTTAGATGCCGGAAAAGAAATTCATTTTCCTGTGCGAGAAGGCCGTCAATTGTATCTTGTTCAAATTGAAGGAAGTAGTGTAATAAATGGGGAAAGTCTTGTTATGCGTGATGCAGCAGAAGCGATAGAAGAAGATATTCATATTGAAGCGAAAGAGCAATCACACTATTTAGCAATTGAGCTAAAAAAATAACAAAATGTTTATAAAAAAAGAGGACACCTGATAGGGTGTCCTCTTTTTGCGTGGAATTATCTGAAAAATGTTTCTCAAATTTTTGGAAGAGGTATCAGGGTAAAGATTCAGAATTTTATAAAAGTGTCAAAAATCTTTATGGGAATGGGGAATGTTATAGTGAAAAAGCAAGTCATTTCATCAGCATTAGCGTTAACTGTTATAGCCGGGGGATTTGGAACATTTGGAGCAACGACAACGAAAGCGGAAGAACAAAAAATTCAATATCATCAAGAATTTAAAACACCTGCATACATAGGTGAAGAATGGAAAGCACCGGAAGGACTAGATAAAAAAGAGACGGTCTTTCAATATTTAGAGAGTAAGAAAGATATGTTTAAATTAGCAGGAAATATTGATAAACACTTCAATGTCGTTGGGGAGGAAAAAGATGCTGAATCTGGTACGACACATGTGAAGTTAGTTGAGAAGCATAATAACATTCCTGTGTATGGTTCAGATCAAACTGTTACACTTGATAAAGAAAATAATGTAAAAGCATTCTTCGGACAAGTTATTCCGAATTTAGATGATAAAAATATTCCTGCGTTTGCAAATATTAGCGCAGATCAAGCAGAAACGATTGCCAAGGCAGATATTGAGAAAGAAATTGGTAAAGTAAAGAATTATGACGGTGTGAAAAAAGATTTATTTGTGTATGAAAAGGATGGGAATTACTATCTTGCCTATTTAGTTAAGGCATCGATTTCAAAGCCGGCTCCAGGATATTGGCATTATTTTGTTGATGCAACGAATGGAAATGTGATTGAGAAATATAATGCTGTAGATAATATTACAGGATTCGGTTATGGCGTATTAGGCGGTAGACAATCATTTGAAATCGCTCAAGATACGAAAACAGGAGAATTTAACTTATTTGATGGTAAACGAGGACAAGGTATCCATACATTTGATGCGGAGAATATGGACGAAAACTGGTTTAATTTATTCTCGCAAATTCTTGGATATACAGGAGAAGAAGTGAAGAGTAAATCTAAGTTCTTCGACGATAAAGCTGCAGTTGATGCGCATGTAAATGCAGGAAAAGTATATGATTACTACAAAAAGACATTTAATCGTAACTCTTTCGATGATAAAGGTGCGAAGCTTATTTCGACTGTTCACGTTGGAGAAAGCTGGAATAACGCAGCTTGGAACGGTGTGCAAATGATGTATGGTGATGGCGATGGTAAAACATTCATTCCATTATCTGCTGGATTAGATGTTATCGGTCACGAATTAACGCATGCTGTAACTGAACATACAGCAAATCTTGTTTATAAAAATGAGTCAGGTGCGTTAAATGAATCGTTATCTGATATTATGGGTGTCATGGTTGAGAAGAAGAGCTGGGATTTAGGTGCTGACATTTATACACCTGGAAAACCTGGTGATGCACTTCGTTCTCTGAAAGATCCAGCATCTATTCCAAATCCATTAAAACCAGGTGAAGGTTACCCAGATCATTACAATAAACGCTACACTGGAACAGCTGATAATGGCGGCGTTCATATTAACAGTAGTATTAACAATAAAGCTGCATATTTAGTATCTGATGGCGGAGAGCATTACGGTGTGAAAGTAACTGGAGTAGGCCGTGAAGCGACAGAAAAAATTTATTACCGTGCTCTTACGAAATATTTAACTGCAAACTCTGACTTTAAGATGATGCGTCAAGCTGCTCTGCAGTCAGCTGAAGATTTATATGGTAAAAACTCTAAAGCTGTACAAGCTGTAACGAAAGCTTATGATGCAGTAGGCGTAAAATAATAAGAGAAAAAGACCTGACTAGGATGTCAGGTCTTTCTTTATTTAGTCGCGAATACCTAATGCGATTTTCGCCATACGTGACATGCGTTCTTTAGACCAGGGCGGATTCCAAACGACATTTACTTCTATTTCATTGACTTCAGGTACATTCGTTGATAATACTTTTTTAACGTCTGATACAATTTGCCCAGCCATTGGACAACCGATAGAAGTCATCGTCATTGTAATGACAGCATTATTATTTTCATCTGCTGTAACGTCATAAACTAATCCCAGATTGATAATATCAACACCTAGTTCAGGGTCAATAACAGCTTCTAAGTTTGCATATAACTTTTCTTCAAATGCTTGTTGTGACATGTGTAGCACCCCCTGCATAATTAATGATATCGATTCTCATTATAACGGAAATGTACATAATGTGCAGGAAATGAGCTCAAAAAAAAGATCCCTTTTGGAAGAGGGATCTTTTTGGAATGTCTATTCAGTTTTAAAATGAGATACGAGTTGATCTAATTCTTCAACTGTTTGTTTCATTTGTCTAGCGGTTTGTGTCATCTCATTCATCGTAATGACTTTTTGCTCAGCAGAGTGTGCTGTTGCCGCTGTTTCACTAGATACTTCAGTCGAAATAGAAGCGATGTTATTCAGTGAAGCGTTCATTTCTTCAGCGCTTGCAGCCATTTCCTCAGCAGTTGCTGAGATGTCTTGCATTTGAGTAGATACTTTATTTACTTGTTCTACAATCGTTGTGAAAGAATTGCCAGCTTCACGAATGACATGAATGCCTTCAAATGCCTCAGAACGACCTTGTGACATCATAGAGCTCGCAGTTTCAGTGTCTTGTTGAATTTGATGTAGTAATTGGTTAATATCTGTTGCCGCTGTTTTAGATTGTTCTGCAAGTTTTCGAACTTCGTCAGCTACGACGGCGAAACCTTTTCCTTGTTCGCCAGCACGAGCTGCTTCGATAGATGCATTTAAAGCAAGTAAGTTTGTTTGTTCTGCGATATTAGAAATAGATTGTACAGCTGTATCAATATATTTCGTGTGTGTGATTAGACGTTCGACCACTTCGGACGTAGCATTTACCGCGTCGTGTATCGTTGTCATTTGAGAAACGGATTTTTGAATAACAGTACTTCCGTCGTTAGCTTGTTCAGATGTAACTACAGCAAGCTCAGTTACAGATGTGGCAGATTCAGCAATACGCTGAACACTTACCGCCATATCGTCCATTGCTGTTGAGCTTTCTTCCATGCTAGAGGCTTGTGATTGAATACTCGCATTTAAATTGGACATCGAGCTTTGAACTTTTACTGTTGCCTCGCGTGATATATTCGTCTTTTCTAGCATATTTTCAGAAGCATTTTGTACTTCCACAGATGTTTTTTGAACACGATTAATGATATGTTGTAGGTTTTCTAACATTTTATTAAATGATGTTGCGATTGCACCAATTTCATCATTACTATTTACTTGTAGGCGTGCTGTTAAGTCACCTTCTTGAGATGATAATTCTTTTAGCTTACTATCAATTTGCTGAATTGGTTTTACAAGTTTACCAGAGAACCACCATGCAAGAATAGTAGCTACGATAATACAAATAACAAGTGATAAGAAGACAACATATTCAATTTGTAGTGAAGATTGATCAATTTTTTCGATAGATTGATCACGTAACTTTGCTTGTTCATTACTGTAATTTGTGAAGTCACCAATTACTTTATAAACAGTACCATTTTCTGCATAAGCTACTTGTAAAGCCTCTTCCCACTTTTGTTCTTTTGCAAGAGGGAAAACTTTTTCTTCAATAAATTTTCTCCAAGTGGATCCTGATTCCATTGTATTTTTCATGGACTGAGAAACATTTGGATTAGAAAGAAGCTTGTCTTTCGAATCCTCAAGATCTTTACTCATCGCATTAAACTTGTCAAATTCAACTTGATCATGTTGTAATAAATAACCTCTTAAAGCAGAGAGCTGTACTTGATAAGCATCCCCGCGCTCTTTTAATTGTGTTGCAAGGGGAGAAATTTCTTTTTGTAATGCTTCAGCTTGACGAGATTGATCCATGGTAAAGAATAAAATAAAAGCTAAGGCGATGCCAAATAAAGCGCAAATCGTTCCCATCATGAACATTAGTTTTTTTCGAATGCTAATAAAACTCATATGATAAAAAGCCTCCTTTGTGAAATCTTAGTATTAGAATTAATAAATTTAAAAAATTGAAAGAAAGCTTTACTCCATTTGGAACAAAGCTTTCTTCTTTCCTTTAGGAATTATAGCAGACGGAATGAGAGATAGAAAGAGATATTTTAAGATGAAAAAAGAGAGACTGTAAATCTCTCTTTTTAATAATTTGGAGCTCATAGAAATATAAATGAAAGTTTTACTTTAAACGTTTGTTTTGAAATGAGAAACGAGAACTTCAAGTTCTTGTACAGTCGTTTTCATTTCAGACGCATTTTTAGCAACGATACTCATTTTGTTTACTTGGTCACCAGCCGAAGTTGCTGTTTGTGATGTTTCGGCGGCAACTTCATTTGAAATAGAAGCGATGCTATTTAAAGCTGCATTCATTTCCTCAGAACTTGCGGCCATTTCTTCAGCAGTTGCAGACATTTCTTGCATTTGTGTAGAGACTTTGTTAATGTGGTTAACAATTTCTGAGAATGAAGATCCAGCGGTACGAATGACTGTAATTCCTTCCGAAGCCTCTGACTGACCTTGTGTCATCATTTCATTTGCTATTTTTGTATCTGCCTGAATTTGATGAAGTAAATGGTTAATGTCAGTTGCCGCTAGCTGAGATTGTTCAGCAAGTTTTCGTACTTCATCGGCAACAACAGCGAAGCCTTTTCCATGTTCGCCAGCGCGGGCTGCTTCAATTGAAGCATTTAAAGCGAGTAAATTCGTTTGTTCTGCGATATTAGAAATGGATTGAAGTGCAGTATCAATATGATTCGTATGTGTAATAAGTCGCTCTACTACTTGTGATGTAGCGTTAACAGCTTCGTTAATTGTATGCATTTGTGTAATAGATTTCTCAATGACTTTATTCCCACTATCTGCTTTTTCTGAAGTTGTAACAGCTAGGCTAGTAACAGAAGAGGCGAATTCAGCAATACGTTGAACACTCGTCGCCATATCGTCCATTGCAGTTGAACTTTCTTCGATACTGGAAACTTGTGAGCGAATATTGTGCTCAAGGGCATTCATAGTTTCTTCGGTTTTTGCTGTATTTTCCATAGAAGCAGTTGTTTCGATAAACACATTTTCAGATGCTTCTTTTACACTTGTTGATGTTTGTTGCACTTGTTTTATAATACGTTGTAAGTTAGCGAGCATTTGATTAAATGAATTGGCGATATCACCAATTTCATCTTTACTCGTTACATGCAATCTAGCTGTTAAATCGCCATCTTGAGAGGCTAATTCTTTTAATTTCTCATCAATTTGTCGTATCGGTTTAACGAGTTTACCAGAGAACCACCATGCTAATAAAATAGATGTTAACGTACATGTAATGAGAGAGAAGAAAATAATATATTGAATAAGAGATGAAGAAGACTCTACGTCAGCAATTAATGCGTCACGTTTATCATTTTCTTCATTTGCATATTTAGTAAAACGGCTTAAAAGATCGTTTACATAGTCGGTTTGAGCTAAAGCGATTTTGGATGCTTCGTCCCATTTTCCTTCGCGAGCGAGAGGGAGGACTTCATTATCTATGACGCTTCGCCATTTTGCCCCCATTAAAATCGCTTCTTTCATTCCTTCTGGGAGTTTTTTATCACTTGTTACTTTCTCTCTAGTATCAGCAAGTTTTTTTCCTTCTCGGTTGAATTTATCCAATCCATTTTGATCATGTGACAGTAAATATTCTTGTAAACCGGCAACTTGTGCTTGGAACCAATCACCACGTTCTTTTAAAATTGTTGCTCGTTTTGATACATCATTTTTTAACGTTTCAATTTCGCTT
This sequence comes from Bacillus sp. GbtcB14, assembly GCF_019091205.1. Lineage (NCBI taxonomy): Bacteria > Bacillati > Bacillota > Bacilli > Caryophanales > Bacillaceae > Bacillus > Bacillus sp. GbtcB14. The sequence continues at coordinate 137,858 of NZ_JAGXJT010000004.1, read as the reverse complement.
GCTTGGTTCATAGCGAATGAAAGAATAACAATAAGAGCAATACTAAATAAAGAAGAAATGCTTAAGAGTGTGAACAGTAGTTTTTTTCGAATACTAACATATTTCATCGTTACCCCTACCTTTAAAAACTATTTATTATAATTTATAAATATTAAGAACGACATTAATAAAAACATCATTATGAAGTTATTAATCTGTTCAATGAAAATTATAGCAGATAATGGAAGATGGCAGATTGATATGAGCAAATGTTCTTAAAATGTATACATTTGTATATCAAAAAGTTCATAAATAAAAATTAGAAATGCTATTGTAATTTGAAATAACATCATGTATACTTCTAATTAGTTGATAACGATTATCAGTATCAACTGTAACATTACTCTTCGTTATGTTGGTCATACCCCTTTTTGACGACGTAAGTCAGAGACGAAATGTTGAAATATCTTGTGTCCTATTCTACAGAATTATGGTAATCTCCAACCTCAACTTATATGCGTGAGCATGCAAAAAGGATCCTATCCGTGAAGGGATCCTTTTTTGCATGCTGTCGCAATTAATGTATATAAACCAGGTATTTGTTCTTCAATTCCTTCCGGTGCAGTAGAAGGGAAGACCCATCTTTGATGCGACCCGTGTTCTTCAACTAGTTTTTCAATTTTAAAACGTTCTTCTGCAAGTGTTGTAATAATTTCTCCTAGCGTCCAGCGACGGATTAGTGTTTTAGGTAATGCTTCTTTCTGCGCTTCTGTAAGAAGGATGCTATAAGCTACATCATCTTCAATCAATTCTTCATCGAAATAATTTCCGTTAGCCCGAAATGATGGGTGGTCTACTCCTAGTAATTTCGTGTAAACAGGATGATAGTCACGAAGGATAAGCGTTCCACCTCCTTTAAGTAAGGTAGTAATTTTTTGAAAGAGCGGTTTTAAATCTAGAAAGTAATGAAGTACACCAAGTTCCAGCAATACGATATCAAATGATTCGGAGAGCTGCACATTTAATACATCAGAAACGACATACTGGATAGAGACTCCTGCTGCTTCCGCAAGTTCATTTGCATATTTTGCATTACTTGCTGAAATATCGACAACTGTTACGTCAGCTCCTAAAAGGGCGAGAGCAACGGCTTTATTTCCTTTTGACCCGAGTAAATTAATAATACGTTTTCCTTTTGGAGATTGTATGTAAGGTAAATAGTGATTTACCTCGCGCACGGGATCTGCCATAAGCTTTTTCGCATAATCGGCTGGCGCCCCATGGCGATTCGTCCAAGCTTCATAAGCAGCTGCATTCCAGCTTTTTTCATTACGTGTGCTTAGTTGTTTTTGATTCAATCGTATCACTCCTTTTGTGAACGTATAGTTATTCGGCAGGGCGATGGGATTTCCTTTTCTTTCTGAATAAAAGTTTGATTTTTCTGTGATTAAGTCGTACAATACTTGTTATACGTAAAAGCGTTGAAAAGGAAAAGTAGGATGAACACATTCTTTCCAGAGAGCTTCGGTAGCTGAGAAGAAGCAAGAATATTCATTTGAACAATGGCCTTTGAGCTTCGTCCTGAACTTATCAAATGATAGTAGTAGGCGGCGACGAGAGTTGGTACTCGTTATCAAAACCACAGTATAAGAGCATATAGCTCCGTACTTGTTCAGGCTAATTATGTGAGTAATTGGCGAAATAAGGTGGTACCGCGACTGTTTATACAGCCCCGCCCTTATCTTTTTTAAGATAAGGGCGGGGCTTTTTTATATTTAAAAGGAGGAATGTAAGATGAGTATTTTTATTGGAGGCGCTTGGCCGTATGCAAATGGTTCGTTACATCTTGGACATATTGCGAGTTTGTTACCTGGAGATATACTAGCACGTTATTACCGGGCAAAAGGTGAAAATGTGTTGTATGTTTCGGGAAGTGATTGTAATGGAACGCCAATTGCAATTAGGGCAAAACAAGAAGGTGTGACGGCGAAGGAAATTGCTGATAAGTATCATGAAGAATTCCAGCGATGTTTTCGTAGCCTTGGTTTTACGTATGATTGCTATACACGTACAGATAGTGAGCATCATCATGAAACTGTTCAAAATGTCTTTTTACGTTTATTAGAAGAAGGCTATATTTATAAAAAAACGGTGGAACAAGCGTATTGTGAAACGTGTACGCAGTTTTTACCTGATCGTTATGTAGAAGGCATTTGTCCACATTGCCATGAAGCAGCAAGAGGAGATCAATGCGATGCGTGTTCAGCTATTTTAGATCCACTCGATTTGTTAGAAAAGAAATGTAAGTTATGTGGTAGTACACCGTCCGTGCAGGAAACAGAGCATTTTTATTTTGCATTGCATACATTTCAGGAGCAAATCAAAACGGCTGTAGACATCGCAAAGCAAGAAGGAACATGGCGCGACAATGCGATTCAACTAACAGAGAGATATGTTAAGGAAGGTTTATTAGATAGGGCCGTATCACGTGATTTACCAATTGGGGTACCAATTCCAGTAGAAGGGTATGAAGATAAGAAAATTTACGTATGGATTGAAGCTGTGACAGGATATTATTCAGCGAGTAAACATTGGGCTGAAGAAACAGGAAATGATGATCAAGAGTTTTGGGATAGAGAAGCGAAAACATATTATGTACACGGAAAGGATAATATTCCGTTTCATTCCATCATTTGGCCAGCGGTATTACTTGGAATAGGAGAAGGAGCAATTCCTCGTCATATCGTTTCGAATGAATATTTAACAGTTGAAAAAAGAAAGTTATCTACAAGTAAAAACTGGGCAGTATGGGTGCCTGACATATTAGAACGCTACAATCCAGATTCTATTCGTTACTTTTTAACAGTCAATGCACCAGAAAATCGTGATACTGATTTTTCATGGCGTGAATTCATTTACAGTCATAATAGTGAATTGTTAGGTGCATACGGAAACTTTGTGAACCGGACATTAAAGTTTATTGAAAAATATTATGGTGGTATCATGCCGCAGGGAAGTATTGATGTAGAGCTGAAAGATAAAGTAGAAGGATTATATAAAAATGTAGGAGAAGCAATTGAGCAAACTAAATTTAAGGTGGCGCTAGAAACAATATTTGATGCAGTACGTTTTGCAAATAAATACTTTGATGAGAAGCAGCCTTGGAAACAAAGAGAAGATGATCCAGTTTCATGCGAAGAAACGATTTATAACTGTGTGTACCTTATCGCTAATTTTGCAAATCTCCTTGAACCGTTTTTACCATTTTCAAGTGAAAGAGTTAGAAACGCATTATCGATCGGGAACCGAAATTGGGAACCTCAACATACGTTGCCGAATAGAATCGATAGTGTGCAGCCACTATTTGAACGAATCGATGTAAAACAAATTGAGCATGAGGTAGAGAAGCTATATGGAGCGGTAAAGTGAGATAGAGAAAAAGAAAAACAAAAAGACCTTTCAAATACATGAAAGGTCTTTTTGTTATGCAGTAGAATTCTCTTTCTTATCCTTTAAGAAGAAAAGCACAGCAAGGATTACGAGAATAATAGCTGCAATATCATATGTTATTTTGAATGTAGTATTAAAGTTTAAGTACTCTACTAAAGGGGTTTTGACTGCCCCAGCATATATGCAAATGGGAATGAGGAGCAAATCGTAAAATTTCTTTTCTTTCATATATCTTATTAGGAAGAAGATACACATAATGGCAAAAAAGGCTACGCTTAAAATAGTCATTTATACCTCCAAATAGATTTGAAATTATACCACATTGTAACTATATTTACATTTATATGCAAGTTTCTATTTTCACGCACTATGCACGCTACTATGTTTCTTTTCTTTCCTAGCTGTAAGTAGCTGAGGGGTGAAAATCCCAAGTAGTATAAAGATTATTCCAATCCACTGCATGAATGTTACGACTTCATGTACAAGTGTAATAGAAGCGATAATGGCCGTTGGTAATTCAGCTGCTCCTAGTATTGTACTAAGTCCTGTTCCTACTTTCGGTACGCCAATTGAAAAACAAATGACGGGTACGACAACACCGAACAATCCGAGGAAGAAAGCATATTTCCAAAGACCCGCTTGCAGGGCACCATCCGTTAAAAAGGTTGGCGGGAAGAATAGGCATACGATAAGCGTAGCACTTGTTGTCATAAGAAAGCTTTTCGTATAAGGCGGAACTTCTGTAGCAACGCGCCCACTTGCAAAAACATAGAATGAAAAAGAAACAGCGGCCAATAAACCAAAGATAATACCTTTCGTGGAAAAGTTTTGTCCGAGACCTTCAAAGACACCGCCTGCAAACAATGTTCCAGTAAATAAAATAATGATAGATATAACTTTCTCACGGCTTGGTAATGTTCGATTAGCGATTGCTTCTATAACTACACCAATCCATGTGAACTGGAAGAGTAGGACAACAGCGATAGATGCTGGTAGCTCTTCTACAGAAATAGCGTAGAAGATACCAGTCATACTCATTGTTGTACCGACTGTTAGTAAGGAAAAGAATTGCTTTTTTGTTACTTTATGACGTGAAACGAAAAGAACGAGCAGAAGAAGCCCGATCCATCCGAAGACATATTGTCCCCCTAATAGTTGATGTGCTGAAAATCCATCAATGAATCCGAGTTTGAAAATAGTTGAAAGTACGCCGTAGCTACAAGCTCCGAATAAAACAAGTAATGAATACTTAAATTTTTCCATGAAAATCCTCCTTTTAAATAATAAAAAACGCCCGCTATCCAAATAAGGATAACGGGCGAACGAAACAGAGTAAGATACTCTACAAAATTCCGCCACTCATACGAAGTATGAATTTGGGGTATGAAATTGTAGTAGGTTTTTACATTGCTTTTGGGAATACAATAGAACATTTTACACCTTGAGGCGTGTTTTGTATCCCATAAGGAAACTGATGTTTATCTAGTATTTGTTTCACAATGTATAACCCAAGACCACTACCTTGTACTAAGCCATGTTTGTCAGGGTTTGCGCGATAGAATGGCTCAAATAGATGGGCAAGTTTATCCTCATCTATTTGTGAACCTGTATTTAATACTTCTAATGCGTAACCGTTAGGCTTTTCATAAAGCTTTATATATACATGCTGATGGTCAATTGTGTAATGAATTGCATTTGAAATAATGTTAAAAATAGCAGTTTGAATAAATTTAGGATCAGCTAAAACCTGTACATCTTGTTTAATGTTAGATTGAACATTTAATTGCTTTACAGATACGAAATAATCTACTTTCTTCATAACATCTTCAATAATATTAGTTAGTGAGATAACTTTTAAATCAGGTTTAAATTGAGGGTTCTGTATTTTGGATAATTCCGACATTTTTTCCGTTAATATGTTAATGTCTTGCATCATTTCATAGGAACGTTTTAAATATTTATCTCTATCTTTATAAGCTCCAATTCCGTGAATCATGCCATCTAGTTGTCCCATAACGGCTGCGATTGGTGTTTTTAATTCATGGGAAACCATAGACATAAATTCTTTACGAGATTGTTCTAATTGTTGTTCCTTTTTGAGTTCATTTCTTAAATCTTGATTGCTTGCATGTAAATTCTTCACAATATTTGGTACTTGTGAAGCAGCTACTTGTAAATTAAAATCTGTTTGATTGGTATTTTTGTTAAGTAGTTTTTTATCTGAGAAATCAAGATTCATAATATCTTTTAAAGCATCACTCATAAATTGAAAAGGTTTGGCAATTAGTTTTGCATAAATTAAAGATCCGAGCAAAGATAATGCAAGCATTGTCGCGCCAATATTTGGAGCTAACTGCTGCAGTGCATCTGTTAATTTTGGATCATCTTGTGCATCATTTGGTTTACTTGCTGCATTTTGTTTATGTAAGGCATCATTAGTAGCGACTTGCTTTTCCGTTTCTGTAAGTGGAGCAGAAGTGCTATTTTTCCCCGGAATATTTTGAGCATGTTCTTTTGCTTTTGCAGTTTGGCTAGGCTGCAAAAGGTGATTGATAGCTGTAGAGAGTGATTTATAATCTATAATAGAAGATTGGAAATTAAAAATGTCTCCCTGTGATACAGCTTTATTTTGATTCATTTTACTTTGGTCGTTTTGTTTGTTTGAACTCGCTTGTTCTGTAGACAGCGCTCCATTTTCTTTTGCAAAACGTTCTTTATCATAGTTTGAAGCTAGAAAATAAATAATTTGATAAAGACAAAGTGATAAAAGAATACAAAACAATAAGGTTTTGATGAAAATATTTTTGGTGATGTTGTCTGTGCTACGATTCGATTTTGTAGCCAATGCCTTTCACCGTTTTAATATAAGGAATCCCTAATTTTTTTCTTAAGTTTTTAATATGTGTATCTATAACTCTTACATCACCATAATGTTCATAGCCCCATACCTTATTCAGCAAATCACTTCTTGATAATACTTTTCCCCGATTTTGCAGTAAAGTATAAATAATTTCAAATTCCTTTGTTGTTAATTCAATTTGATTACCATGAACATAAGCGGCATATGCTGTAGAATTTAACATCAATTCACGGAATTGTAGTATAGTTGCAGTTTCTGCTTCCTTCGTTGCTGCCCTTCTTAATACAGCTTCTACACGTTTAATAAATACGGTGTAATGGAACGGTTTCGTAATATAGTCATCAATACCTAATTCAAATCCTTTAATTTCACTTTCTTCATTATGTAAGCCTGTTAACATAATAATCGGTACATCAGATTGTCCTCGCATAATTTTACAAATACTATAGCCATCTATATCTGGTAACATCACATCAAGGAGGACAAGATCGTATGAATTTTTTTGGAAAAGAAGTATACCTTCTGTTCCAGCGCCAACGACATCAACGGTAAAGCTTTGTGCCATTAGAAATTCACGAATCAGTTCTTGTATATCTGGGTTGTCTTCAATCACCAGTATATGCGTCATAGTAACACCTCCTAAATAACGCTTTTTACTGCAATATTCGAATTCATCATTTTTGAATGACTCAGATTGTTTATACATATAATAAGCCCCCGCTATAAAATAATCATGAAAGTAGCAAGGGGAGTTGTTTTAGCGAAACTGAATATTTCAGAATTACAGTAGTTCTATTATAGTATGTATTGTAAAATTTATAAAATATTATAACTGTATAATTTTAATATCCATGTTTATCAATGTTTTGAAGTTGCTTGTACAATCTATTCCATTATATATGTAAATACAGTTGTTTTGCTACTGTAAATGAAGAAATAAAATAAGCCAAGACATAAAATTCTTGGCTACGGGTAAATCGTGTTGTTAGGTTAGTTTACAGTGACAGTAGCCTGCTGTGGAATACGCTCAAATAACCAGTGTATATCATTGTTATACATACGAATACAACCTAGTGTTGTCCATTTGCCGATTGCCTGGTTATTGTTAGTACCATGAATTGCATAAGTTGTTCCGTAAGTTCCAGCCATATTTAATCCTAGCCAACGGTCACCAAGTGGATTACGTGGGTCGCCACCTTTAATTTTTCCTGTATAGTAAGGACGGTTTTTAATTTTATTAACGATTTGAAAAGTACCTTTAGGTGTAGGTGTACCTGCTTTTCCAGTAGCGACAGTAAAACTTTTTATAAATTTTCCGTTTTGATAATAATCCATTTTATTTAACTGCGTGTTTACAATCAGTTGATCATTTGTTGTAGCTGCCTCAGCATTTGTGAATGGAATAGTTAAAAATCCTAATGATAATAGTGCGCTTAATAATAGTTTTTTCATTATATTCTCCTTTTTACTATTGTAATAGTTCTTACATACAATGAACTTGTAATCCTCGTAATGTTTGATTTACATTCTCATCTAATGTTTCAAAGAAGCTCGTAATTTTAGCGTTATGTTTGTTGTTTTTATCAATAAGTAATCTTTCATTTAGTAAAAGTTCCCCATGTAGTCCAAAACTTTGAACTTGAATATTTAATTCATCTTCAGTTTCAGAAATAATTGGTAAGAAATAGTGGAAAGCTTTCGTTGGAATGATGTAACTTTTACCAATCATGCTTTCTTGATTTGAATTAATCCATTTTTTCGTAACGATCTTAATATTCTTTTTTGAAACGATAAAAGACAGTGTTGTAGATTTTGTTAAACTTACGTCAAATTCACTTGTTTCGCATATGTGCAAATTAAAAACGGTTTCATTTTGATGAGATTCAATATTTGTATTAATAAAATCATGCATTTTATAAGCTTCCATTTCTTATTCACCCTTTTTTCAATTTCGAAAAGCGATTTATATTTATTCAAAATAATGTTTAGTCATATATTAGTTAAATTTTTCAACAAATTCCGATATAATCTTACAATACGTATATGAAGCTAATATGAAGTTAGTATGAGTTTGTGGTGGTTTTTTATTGAGAACAAAATAAGGTGATTTCGAAGTGTTAAAAACTGGATAAAAAATGTATATTAGTGCCTTTGTATCGTCCGATATATAGTTGTTAGCTCGTTTTAAAACGATAATAGTTAGCAGCAAATAATGAACGGAAAACTTTAGCGTGAGCCTTACAAAAATGTAATAAAAATGTAAGCTATTGTGATAGTTATTTCGACAATTTTTTTATACAATAATAGTAAGAAGTTGTACGTGATTGAAAGGAGAGATGACATGGAATGGGTTCATGAATTATTTCAGCAGTACGGGTACTATGTTGTACTTGTTGGTTTGCTGTTAGAATATATTGCACTTCCGTTTCCGGGAGAGCCGACGTTAGCATATGCGGGATTTTTAGCACAGAAGGGTGATTTAAGTTTACCGATCTTAATTATCCTATCATTTATTGGGACAAGTGTAGGAATGACAATTCAATACTTTTTAGGAAATAAATTAGGTATGCCCTTTATTCAAAAGTATGGGAAATACGTATTTTTAACACAAAGAAAAATCGACTTAACAAGAATGTGGTTTGATAAGTATGGATACTTCCTGATTTTTATCGGTTTCTTTATTCCTGGTGTACGTCATTTTACAGGATACTTTGCAGGAATTATTAACTTACCATTCCGTCGCTTTGCAATTACAATTTACTCAGGTGCTCTATTTTGGGTATCATTCTTCTTAATCGGTGGTTACTGGTTAGGTGGCAACTTACATGATATTTTTGGAGTGTTAGAAGGTCATATCGGTAAAATCATTTTTGGAGTGCTTGTGATTGTAGTAGTTACGTTAGGAGTTCGTTTCCGCAAACAGTTAAAACGAGCATTCTTACAAAACGCAAGTTAATATGAAATCCATTCTATGTCAAAATTTAGGAAGGCAGTGCAGATGCACTGCCTTTTTTATTTTGTTTCTAAGACTATGTTTAGTTCACATTTTACATTCTTTATAGGAATTTGATACAGGGTAAGAAATAAGTATTGTTGTCAATTATTAACGTCAAAATGACAATTATAATTGACAACAATAAGGATATTATTTACAATTTTAATTAAATAAATGAAAAAGAGGGAAGACATGAAGCTTCAAAATCGAGTGAGGGAATTGCGGGCAAAGCATCGTTTATCACAAGGGGATTTAGGGAAAGAGATTGGATCATCGAGGCAAACGATTAGTTTAATTGAACGCGGGGATTATGCACCATCTATTGTATTGTCGTTAAAAATCGCACAAATTTTCAATGTACCGGTGGAGGAAATATTTATGTTAGCGGAGGGGGAAGAGGACGATGAAGAGTAAACGAAAAAAACAATTTGATTTTGTGGGGAAAATATCATTAAGCATGATGGGTGGCTTTTTAACAACGTATGTAGCTTTAAATTTACTCTCGGATGAACCGAGAAAATTATCATCTAATACATTTATAGGTGTATGTACTATTTTTGGAATCTTAATGATGTATTACACTTGGAAGAATACACGTATGTTAGCGGAGGCACGCGATGAGGAAGAGAGCGTACAAGGCAGAAAATTAGGCATTATAAGTATATATTTACGTGTAGGTGATATAGTTACGCAGGCATGGTTCGTATATGCGGTTATTGCATGTAGACGTGCACTGTTACAGGATACAAATGTTTCATTTGCAGTGTGGAATTTAGTAGCCTCTATTGTTTGTTTAACCACTGTAGTGATTAGCGGGCTCATAACAAAAAATCGTTATAATAAGCTATATCCTGAACAAGGTGTAACATATATGGAATCTATGAAAATGTGGACGAAAAACGCAGACGAAGGATTAAAACATATTGTGCATGAGGCTGGATATAAAGCTTATGAATTTACGAATACAATATTGGCATATGTATGGTGGGCTGCCGTTATATATACAGCGGCTAGTGATATCGATTTTGTATTAATTGGCTTAATCTCATTTATTTGGATATTGCATCTTGGAAAATTCATGTACGAAATGCAGAGAAAAATGATTTATTAAGGGGAGAAAAAGGTGGATATTTTAAGAAGGCCAGCTGGTTCTATGACGGTGGCGTTAGTTTTGTCCATTTTATACGGAGTAATCCGAACTGAGAAATTAGAAGTAATGTTGGATATATGGGCATTATTTGGAATCTTTTTATTAGTGCTAGCTATCCATGAGTTAGGACATGTAGTATTTGGTTTAATAGGTGATTTGAATTTTAAATTTATGACAGTAGGGCCGATTACTTTTCAAAAAGAGAAGGGGAAAGTACGCATTCGAGAAAATAAATTGTGGATGTACTTTGGAGGCGTGGCGATGTTAGTACCCCCTTCTATAGAGACACCGAATCTTTCGAAAAAATGGGCGTGGCTCACTTTAGGTGGACCGATTACGAGTTTACTATTTGGTATTACTTCCGGTTATATATACATGGTGAGTTATTATCAATATCTTTTATATTTTTCTGTTTTACACTTTGTGATTTTTGCAGCTACAATCGTACCGATAAAAGGAACGTTTTTGAGTGATGGTATGCAATTTCTCATTTTAATTAAAGATGATGAAAAGGCGAAGCAGCATGTATATAATATTCAAGTATCAAGTGAGTTATTTAGTTATAAGAGGCCGGAAGATTGGGATAAGAGATTAATAGAACTTAGTGAGGAAAAATTAAAAGAGGATAAAAGTATAAGAGATATAATGAGCGGACTTATGCTCGTTTTTTATTCCAGAGCTGATCAAGAAGGAATGGAAAGAGCGATACCATATATAGAGCCAATTGTTCAATTACCTGTAACGAAGGAAAATAAATATTTCGTTAGTAGTTTTCATAGTTGGTATCTTTTATACAAAGCTCTTTATCAGATGGATAGTTTTTCTCTGCAAGAAGCGAAGGAACATGGGAAGGCCATTACAAAAATAGACTTAAATGGGTATTATCGCACACAAGGAATTGTTAAATATTTAGAGGGCGACAGGGAAGCGTCCCGCACTTATATGAGAAAAGCGGATAAAGAATTAAAGAGTGCCGAGAAGAGTGAGATAGGATATTTACAATTAGAAAGAGAATGGTTGGAGCAGTTGAAGGTGAGGGTATCTTACGATGGGTGAGGTATCCTCTTTTTTATATGTCATCTTATGCCGTTCCATAAATAGCCTGGTGCGAGTAAAATGAGATAAGAAGAGCAAAGCTTGGAGGAAGTAAATATGGAAATTTTATCGATTATTTTGATAGTCTTGCTCATTTATGTTGTTTTTAAAGTGGCATATGTAGCATTAAAGATACTCGCGATACTATTAATTATCTTTTTAATCGTAGAGTTCGGCAGTAAGTTGCTCGGGGGATAGGGTATGTTGTGCGTTTTGAGTGTCGAAGCGTCGATATAATGAAAAAATCGCTGATATAAGTGGAGAAATGAATGATATATTTGAAAACTCGTTGATATATTTAAGTGAATACGAAGTGGGGTATGTGGAAAAGAAGTTGCCGTGAGGGTAGCTTCTTTTTATTGTGGTGACGGGATCTGCAAAACAACATAAAAAAAGCTGGAAGAATATCTTCCAGCTTACGAGTTACTTTCAATTTGGCGACCGTTTTCTTCTTCATTGTCTTGTAATAGGTTGAATACGTCTGCTAGGCAGAATGCAATGAACCAAGTCCATAGACCGTGGAAGAAAGCTGAGCTTAATTGAAGTGGTAATGTATAGTTAGTCATTGAGTAGGAAATACATCCACCAACGATTCCGATCATTGTTAATAACATTGTTTTTTGCGCATTTTCTTCTGGATTGAAGAGGAAGTAAATGTATCCACCTAAAATTGAAGCGCTTACAAGTGTTTCGATTCCATTAAAAATAATATTCTCTCCAAGCTGAGTGTTTGTCCAGAAGCAGATTGTTCCGCCGATAATAGCAAACAGGACAGCTATTGTATATCTTATATATTGATTCATATGTTCATCTCCTTATGTAATAAGATGATTTGGAAGTCAAAAAGGTAGGTATAGTATATTGAAGTGAATTTTAGTTGTACGTATCTTTTTTATAAAAAGATCATTGAAGAGTGATCGGTTGTTTAAACCGTTACGTGTATGGTGTTTGAAATATACCCGACTGCTCGTTTCTTTTTGCTTGTAAAATAAGAGAAACTTCCAAGTCTATATACTCTTTTTTTGTGAGTCTGCTTTCATTATAACACATTTAGTGTCACAATAATAGAATTATCTGATTTTGTAATAAGTGTAAAAAATAAAAAACGCAAGGAAATACCATTAACGGTGCAGTTTAGCGGAAGAAGGATTTTAATGTATTATGATGAAATATGTAATCAGGGTGAGATATAAGAAGGGGACTTAAATACTATAAAAAATGTTTTGTAGCATGAATGTAAGGGAGGAGAGCTAACTTGGAGATTACAACAGAAAGATTAATAATTAGACCTTTTAAAAGTACGGATTTACAGGATGTATTTGCTATTTACAATAGTGATGATACATGTAAGTTCCTATTACATAATAAGTGGACTCATGAAGACATGCAGAAAAGATTTGATAAGAAGCTAGCAAACAATGTGCTTACTAAAGAATCAATATTAAGTTTGGCAGTTATTTACAAGACTAAAGTAGTTGGTGATTTATCCGTATGGTACACAAATATGAAAGATACTGTTGAGATTGGTTATAGTTTTTCAAATGAAGTAGCTGGGAGAGGTTTGGCAACAGAAGCAGTAAATAGTTTGGTATTTAAATTATTTAATGAATGTAATGTACATCGTATACAAGCTAATCTTGATGCACGTAATACAGCTTCAAAAAAATTGTGTGAACGAATAGGTATGAGAAAGGAAGCACATTTCATACAAGATTTTTGGAATAAAAATGAATGGACAGATAGTATTGTATATGGAATGCTATCCTCTGATTTGTAGTAATAAACTTCGTGATTTTATTATGCTAAAGGGTGCGTTAGTTGAATAACAAAGGGCATAACATATTATATATGACTAATATGTTATGCCCTTTAATGTATTAACCTTTTTTATATGCGTTTGAAACGGCCGACAATTTCAACTGTTTCAGTAATGTTCATAAATGCTTTGTTATCCACTTGACGGATAATACGTTTCATTTCGCCTAACTCATAGCGAGTCACGACGGTGTAAATCATTTTTTTCTTATGGTTTGTATAGCCGCCGACAGCATCTACCATTGTCACTCCGCGTATGCCGTGATGTAATAGTGCGCTTTTTATTTCCTCGCCTTTTTCTGTAACTGTCATTATCGTTAATTTAATATGTTTCGTATGCACGGCATCAATTACTTTACTGACTACAAACCGGCTAATTAACGTATAAAGCGTAATATCCCATCCGAAAATAAATCCTGCTGCAACAAGTAAGATTAAGTTGAATCCAAAGATGATTGCTCCAATCGAAATATCTCGATGTTTTGCTACAATCAATCCAACAACATCAAAGCCACCTGTTGAAGAAGCAAATCGGAATATGATTCCGGAAGCTGCTCCGCAGATTACACCACCGAATACAGAAGATAGTAAAATATCGTCTGAAACTTGGTGTACAGGGATAATGTTCATCGCTAACGATGATACAGCTACAAAATACGCTGTTAAAAAGGTTGTCTTCTTGCCTAAGTAAAAATGACTTAAAATAAGAAGAGGAATGTTTAGTAAAAAGATAAGTGCACCGATATTGTAATGCATTAAATAACCGATAATCATCCCTACACCAGCGAATCCACCGCTAATCATGTTATGCGGGATAAAGAACATATTCATAGAAATTGCATACAAAATAGAAGCTACGAAAATAACAACCAACTGTATGATGAATTCTAAGTGAAATGTTTTAGCTGCTGGGAAGGATAAAAAGGCGGTGTCGGGAACGTAATCGGCGTCTCCTAGTTGACCCATAGTATGTTTCATCTCCATATTCATTTTTGATTACAAGAAGAGAATAAAGGTTTTTTCAAAAACTGGCAATAGTTTTATTATAATGCAAAAATTTTATAAATTTCTAACAAATTAAACCTATTCAAAGATACGTGTGAATATACTAAAGAAAGCGAATACATCGGTTTTCTAGCATAGTTTTATTGAGAAAATATGCAAAATACTTTTTTGACGATAAAAGGAAATAGAGAATGTTTGTCTAATGTGCTAAAATGACCTTATTAAGGATGTGAAGCGATGGAATTTTTATTGCAGGATGCAATTCTATATATATCGTTTGTAACGACAGCGCTTTGTTTATTAGAAGTTTTCTTCCTTGCTAACGTTTCTCGCTTTGTACGTCAGCAAGCATCGAGCGGTAGACAGAGAGCCTTCAAACTAGTTGATACATGTGAAGATAGCGCAGGGAATGTAACGCTATTTTCAATTTTTTATAAATATGGAATGATTCGTTCTGTACGCAGACAAGAATCAAGTGAAGAGAATGACGAGGTCGGTCCATATACACCAATGTTTCGCTAAATAATTACGAAACATTGGAGGAATGAACATGTTAAAATCATACCGAGCTGCGCTCATTAGTTTATCAGTATTACTTGTTTTTGTTTTATCTGGCTGCAGTAATGCAGGCACAATAGATTCACATAGTACGGGAATTTGGAACCATTATTTTGTATATCCAATCTCGTATATGATTCAATTTGTTGCTCATCATATACCGGGAGCTAGCTTCGGGATTGCTATCATTATTATGACGCTCGTTATTCGTTCAGCAATGATTCCATTAGCTGTTTCGCAATATCGTAGCCAAGCAAAAATGAAAAAAATGCAACCTGAATTGCAGAAGCTAAAGAAAAAATACGGTGATGTAAGTAAAGATCTTGAAAAACAAAAGCAGTATCAAAAAGAAATGTCAGAACTAATGAAATCAGGCGGTTGGAATCCACTTGCGGGTTGCTGGCCAATCTTTATACAAATGCCGATTTTCTCTGCATTGTATTATGCGATTAGCCGAACAGAAGAGATTCGCACATCTTCATTTTTATGGGTGAACTTAGGACATGCAGATCCTTATCATATATTACCGATTATCGCAGCGTTAACGACATTTATTCAGATGAAAGTTTTCCAATCTAATATTACACCTGGAGAACAAGTACAGATGCTGAAAATGCAGCAAATTATGATGCCAGCAATGATTCTATTTATGGGATTTGCAGCGCCATCAGGACTTGTGTTGTACTGGATAACGGGTAATTTATTTACAATGACACAAACAATTGTATTAAGAAGAATAATGGAACGTGAAGAATTACAATTACAAAAAGCTTAGAACAACGCCGCTCGGGATGAGCGGTGTTTTTTTGTTAAGTCGTTAAGGAAATGTTAAGAAACCAACATTACTATAGGCATTGTATACGAAAGTGTACATGCTTTAGAAATATGAAGGAGGAAATTTCCTATGAAGAAGAAAACAGTTGGGTATTTAGCGATTGCAGGTGCTTTATCATTCGGAATCATTGGGGGAGTCGGTATTCCGGCATTCGCGGCAACGAATACTCCAGTAGCTGAGCAATCTACAAAAACGGCGAAAAAAGATCTAGATGACGCTACAAAACAAAAAGTAAAAACGATTAAGGACGATACAAAGAAACAGTTAGAGGAGCTAGGTGTAAAGCTTCCAAAGAAAGAAAAACGTAAAGATATGTTTGCGGGATTAGATGATCAAACGAAAGAAAAAGCGAAATCGATTTTAGAGCAGGAGAAATCGGGGAAATTAACACGTGAACAAGCGCAAGAGGAATTAACAAAGTTAGGCGTGAAAATGCCAGAGAAGGGTAAGCATGGAGATATGTTTGCTAACTTAGATGAAGCAACAAAAGAAAAAGCGAAGTCGATTTTAGAGCAAGAGAAATCGGGGAAATTAACACGTGAACAAGCAAAAGAAGAGTTAACAAAACTAGGCGTGAAAATGCCAGAGAAGGGTAAGCATGGAGATATGTTTGCTAACTTAGATGAAGCAACAAAAGAAAAAGCGAAGTCGATTTTAGAGCAAGAGAAATCGGGGAAATTAACACGTGAACAAGCGCAGGAGGAATTAACAAAGTTAGGCGTGAAATTCCCGGAGAAAGGTAAGCGTAAAGATATGCTTGCTGACTTAGATGAAGCAACGAAAGAAAAAGTGAAATCAATTTTTGAACAAGAAAAGTCCGGAAAGTTAACGCATGAGCAAGCAAAAGAAGAATTAACAAAGCTAGGTGTGAAACTGCCAGAGAAAGAGAAGCATGAAGACATCTTTGCGGGATTAGATGAGGCAACGAAAGAAAAAGCAAAAGCGATTTTAGAGAATGAAAAGAAACAATTAGAGGCGTTGAATGTGGATCTTCCACATCATAAAGTGAAACTTTAATCAGTGGTGCATTTCTACTGATTATTAGTTGAACCAATCGGGCTTTTACGGGCAGTTAATATTCCAATTTCATCCCTGTATTCGCTGGATTTTAAGGTGGAAGTTTTACTGCCCGTTAATGCGGGGTAAGTTTTTTATGAAAAAAGATGAGAAATAATTGAGTGAAGTCGTATCTTTCGTGTGGGCAACCGGAAGGTACGTGCGAGGACCGATTTCTGTTAGCAGAAATCGGTCCCTTTTAATGATTCAATAAAATTTTTTTCATTGTTAGTATGTATCCAAAGACGCAGTAGAAGATTGCAAAACCGATAAACACTTCTGTATATTGGTATTTACCTAATACGTAGAAGGAAGTAGCTGGTATAATAGCTACCGCTAAAATGCTATAACCAGGATACTTGTGTCTGTACATGATAGCGAATAGAACAGAAAGAAACGTAGCGATGATACAAAAAACAACAATCATTATTTGTGCACCTCCTATATAGACTATACCATTTTTAGGGAATTAGAGAAGTATCGTAACTTCTGTTATAATATAAGAAGAGAAACATTTCATATGTTATATAAAAAAATATATTGATTTTTTCTAACAATTCAATATAATGAACAATAACTACAAAATTCGACATCAAGAAGTGATGATGAGGACATGATCAATTTTTTACGATTCTCAGAGAGGGAAGCCTTTGGCTGTGAGCTTCCTAATACGGAAAAATGGATTACCACCTCTGAACTGCAGCAGTGAACGGATACCTAGTAATTGCTTGCCGGCAAAAACCGTTATTTAGACTTGAGAAATTGGTGAAGTGTGTTACTTTGCGAATTGAAACAAGGGTGGAACCACGAATACAACACTCGTCCCTTTTTTAGGGAGGAGTGTTTTTTTATTTCATTTTTGCATCACACTAGAATTGGAAGGAGGATACGCAGCATGCATCATGATGAGAAGAACAAAATTGGTTTAACAGTAGCACTTTCTATTGTGGTAGGAACGATTATTGGATCTGGTGTGTTTATGAAACCAGGGAGCGTATTAGATTACTCGGGAAGTTCTAATATGGCTATTCTTGCTTGGGTAATTGGTGGTCTGTTGACGTTAGCAAGTGGTTTAACCGTAGCTGAAATTGGAGCGCAAATCCCGAAAAATGGTGGGTTGTATACGTATTTAGAGGAGATTTACGGAAGTTTTTGGGGATATTTATCAGGCTGGATGCAAACAATTGTTTATGGACCAGCTATTATCGGAACGTTAGGTTTGTATTTTAGTTCGTTAATGATTAATTTTTTCTATTTAGATAAAGTATGGAATTTACCAATTGCTATTGGAACAGTTGTGTTCCTTGGCGTTGTAAATAGTATGGGAACAAAATATGGAGGTATCGTCCAAACGGTTACGACAATTGGGAAGATGATTCCGATCGTATTAATTGTTGTGCTAGGTTTTTGGAAAGGGAATAGCGATATCTTTAATGTAGTTGTGCCGATATCAGAAAATCAAAGTATCGGTATGGCAATTTTAGCAACATTATTTGCTTATGACGGCTGGATTCTACTTGCTTCGATTGGCGGAGAAATGAAGAATCCAACAAAGTTATTACCGAAAGCGATGACAGTGGGGATTTTAATTGTAACGGCTGCTTACGTACTAATTAACTTGGCATTATTAAATGTGTTACCAGCAGCGAAAATCGTAGACCTTGGAGAAAATGCAACAGCGACAGCTGCGGGCATGTTACTTGGAGAATATGGCGGGAAAATTATTAGTATTGGTATTATCGTTTCTATTTTCGGTTGTTTAAATGGAAAAATTTTAACGTTCCCACGTATTCCGATGTCGATGGCAGAGCGTGGACACCTTCCATTTTCTAAGTTTATCGCAAAGGAAAGTCCAAGATTTAAAACACCAGCAAATGCGATTACTGTTGAAATCATTTTAGGAATTATTTTAATGATTATTAGTGATCCGAATAAGCTATCTGAGATTTCCGTATTCATTATTTATATTTTCTATGTAATGACGTTTATTGGTGTCTTCATCTTAAGAAAACGTAATAAGAATAAAGAGCGTGCATACAGTGTACCGTTATTCCCAATCGTACCAATCGTCGCGATTTTAGGATCATTGTTTGTACTTGGAAGTGCGATTATTAATGATCCGGTAAGTTGTTTCTTATCAATCGGAATTGTCTTTACTGGACTGCCGGTGTATTGGTATTTAAATAAGAAAAACAAAGCTAGTGTTTAATAATTAGAAGACAGGCGTATGATACGCCTGTTTTTTATTGTAAAAAAATTGTACTTGCTTCCACTTTCTATTTTGGTTACTATAGTCGTAGTAACCAAAATAGAAAGCGTGGGGAAAGACTTGAATTTTCGTGTGTATATTTTAGCTATCGCGGCTTTCGTAGTCGGAACGGTTGAGCTAATTATAGGAGGAACGCTCGATCTAGTTGCCAATGATTTAGGAGTATCTATTAGTGCAGCTGGTCAGCTTATCACAATATTTTCAGTAGTATTTGCTTTATCAGGTCCGGTTTTATTAGCGGTAACTGGAAAATTTGAAAGAAAAAGATTATACATTGGGGCATTATCAATTTTCTTAATCGGCAATATTATTTCAGCATTTAGTGTGAATTACGGGATGTTAATGTTCTCAAGGGTTGTTTGTGCAGCGAGTGGTTCGCTTATTATTGCACTGTCAGTAACACTTGCTTCTAGCGTTGTAGAACCGCATTTTCGTGCGCGTGCAATTGGAATCATTTTCATGGGGATTAGTGGATCGCTCGTACTTGGAGTACCACTTGGACTTGTACTTGGAAATGCATATGGATGGCGTGCACCATTTGTACTCATTTCGGTATTAACAGTTATAGCAATCGCTTGTATTTCATTATTTTTAACGAAAGTACCACCGACATCAGTACTATCGATAAGAGCACAAGTTGCTACGTTAAAAGATAAGAAAATCGTAAGTGCACAGTTAACATCATTTTTATTTTTAACGGGTCATTTAACACTATATGCATATTTAACACCTTTCTTAAAAGATGTCATGCATGTTGAAGCGGATTGGATTAGTGTATTTTACTTTATTTTCGGAATTGCAGCGGTACTTGGAGGCGGCCTTGGGGGCTTGCTTGCTGATAAATGGGGATCGAAGAAAAGTATTATCTCAATTATTATTGTATTTGCGTGTGCGATCTTCATATTGCCAATGATGACATTCTCATTCCCGCTGTTCATTATTATGATGGGACTTTGGAGTATGCTGAGCTGGGCTATTTCACCAGCGCAACAAAATTATTTAATTGAAATTGCACCAGAATCAGCTGGTATTCAGCAAAGTTTAAATAACTCTGCCCTTCATTTAGGGATTGCGCTCGGTTCAACAGTAGGCGGAGTTGTTATTGAAAAATCATCTGTTATATATAATGCTTGGGTAGGCGGTGGCTTTATTATATTGGCGCTGCTTTGTGCAATTTTCTCTATTACGAGAGGACGTTCTGCTCAGTTTGCAAAAGAAGAATCTATCGTTTGATAGGTTCTTTTTTTGTTTTGTGAAAAATTGCAGGAATTAGGAGGGAAATGGAGAAGGGGGTATATAGCGAGGTGATGGAAAATGGCATATGATTTAGTCGGAGTTATATTGGGCCTTATACCAATATTTGTGGTTGCGTTTATTTTTAGATGGGTTCGTTTCATCTATCAAAATTCAGAGAAACAAGTGGAGCAAAATGAGAAAATGATTGAGCTGTTGACGGAGATAAAAGAGGAAAATAAAAAGGAGTCTAGGTGAAGAACTAGACTCCTTTTTATCATTCAATTAATACCTTAACTTCCTCAACAAACTCTTAATTTCCTCATCTTGCATGAAGAGATCCAGATGCTTTTCTGTAATTTTTGCAAGTGCAACGTCGTGATAGAAAAATTCTGTAAAGAACTTTACGAAAGGTTGTGACATTGTTTTCATCGCTTGCCATGACTCTTGCTCTACACCAGCAAATAAAATTTCGCGATCGTCAACGATGAGTAGCAAGTAGCGCTCTAATGCGTTAGGTTCTTCTGTTGGGATTAGAAAATGCATGTTTTCTAAGTCTGTTTCTACTTTTCCAACTATAAGAGACTCGAGTTTGACGCCTTGCTTTTCTTTTTGTTCTAGTAAAGGAAGGTATTCTAAAAGAGTATCATTCCAAGCTGAAATACGAATCGATTCTTTTGCACTTTCGATGAGTCCTTTACTTTGAACTCGAATAGAAGATTGCATTTTTAAGCTCCACACACGGTCATCTGTAAATGATTTTTTCGATATATTTGTTTCCAATTCTTTAATATTTGATTGGAATTCTGTCGTTAATTTTTCAATTGCTAGCTTGAGTGGTAATGCTGTATACAGCTTTTTCTTTTCTGAAACAGAATCCATTACCATCCCTTTATCGATCAGGCGTGCTAGCACTTCATATATTTTTGCTTTTGGAACACCAGAATGCTTCACAATCGTTGTAGCATCTAGTGGTTCGTTGCTTGATACGACAACTTCATAAGCTTGGCTTTCATATTGTGAGAAACCGAATTTTTGTAACATAGTTCCCTCCGAACGAATGAGATTATATAGTTTAAGGATAATGAACTATTTGTTTTTGCACAAGTGGTAGTAGGTTTTCTAATCAGATTGAGATGAGAATTAATTTCAATTTTTTAATTTTATCCATTATACTTAATATAGTGATTAATACGATTACAATACAACGAGAAGGGGATGCTTGGGGGAAGATGTTAAGAAGTTTACGTTTAAAAATTGCGGTAGTATTTTCGGTACTTATTTCTATGATGTTCGTAATATTAGGTACAGCTATGTATCAATTACAGAAAGAGAAGGAAGTGCGCTCCTTAGACCAGTATTCTCAAAATACGATGGATCTTGTGACAGAGCAACTTACGACATTTGTTCAAAGAACGGATGAAGATATGGGATATTATGCGAACAGTGAGATGGTTCGTAATATACTTCAAGACGGAGTTACTCCAGAAGAAGAAGCTTTTTTGACGAAAGAGTTTTCGGAGTACAAAAAGAATCATCCTGGCATTTTAGACTTATATATTGGTACGAAAGATAAAAAAACATTAAGTGCCAATCTTGCTGAAGGTGGACAAGTGCCAGAAGGATATGACCCAACGACAAGACCATGGTATAAAGACTCAGAAGCTGATGTGAAAAAGGTTCACTGGGGACAACCTATGTATGAAATTGCAACAGGTAAGTTAAGCGTGGGAGTTTCTAAAGCAATTACAGCTCAAGATGGATCTGTATTAGGTGTTGTAGCGATGGATGTATCACTCGGAACAATTCAGAAATTACTTCATAATATTCAATACAATAACGGCGGAGAAATGTTTATTATAAATGATAAAAATATGGCTCTTGTTTACCCAGAGAAAATCGGGAAAGATGTTTCGAAAGAACCACTTGTGAAGAGTTTAAATAAAGATGTAACAAAATATGCTGTCACTACATTAAAAGGTGGAGATGTAGTTGCATATAGTCAGTCATTTGATTTGATGAAATGGAAAATAGGAATTTTTTATCCGAAAGAAACGATTGATGGGCTATTAAATAGTACGAGAAATACAGTCATTATAATGGCATGTATTAGCTTATTAGTTGGAATCATAGCTTCATACTTATTCTCAAGAAGGTTAGCAAGACCGCTGCAACTATTAACGAATCATGTTCAAAAAGTAGCAGAAGGTGATTTAACGTTGCAAATGAAAGTGACAAGTAAGGATGAAGTTGGAGAGCTTACGAATCATTTTAATCATATGGTTGAGCAAATGAATGAAATGGTAAGCAAAATTAAAAATAGTGTATCAACAGTGCAGCAATCAACGAATAATTTACATTATTTAACGAATGAAACTGTAGCAGCTAGTAGAGAAGTGTCAGGTGCAATGGATGATGTGAGCGGAGGAGCGTCTACTCTTGCTAATAGTGTAGATGAAGTTTCAGAGCAGCTCGAGAATATGGCGCATTCAGTGGAACAAATGAATCACTCCGTTGGTGAAATAAAAGGAGTGGCTGGCAAAGCTGAAGAGGCATCTAAGCAAGGATTAAATACGATGCGTAATTTAGTTCGTACAAGGGGCCAATCCTCTTCGATTGTTGTTCACACAGAGGAAGCCTCCGGAAAGTTAGAGCAAAGAGTTGGATCGATTCAAAATGTTGTAGAGCTTATAAAAGGTATTTCGGATCAAACGAATTTACTTGCTTTAAATGCTTCAATTGAGGCGGCACGTGCAGGTGAACAAGGTAAAGGTTTTGCTGTTGTTGCTGAAGAAGTTCGGAAATTAGCGGAACAATCAAAAGAGGCAACAGTAGAAATTGCGACGATGATTGGTGATGTACAAGTAGAGGTAAGACGAGTGGTAGAAGTTGTAAGTAAATTGAAAGATATCGCGGATGTACAAAATAAAGTGACGACAGAGGCAGAAACGGAATTCCGTACAATTATGTCAGTTGTAAATACGATTAGTACTTCAGTGGAACAAATTGTAGCAGAGGTAAATAACATCGGTCACGAGCAAGGGGAAATTACAGCGGTAATGCATACAATTGCTGGTACGAGTCAAGAAAGCGCAGCTGTTTCGGAAGAGGTAAATGCTGCAACTGAATCTCAAGTGAATCATCTAGAAAAGGTAGCTCATACGATGGAAAGCTTGACGGAGCACATGAGAGACTTAGAAAGATTAGTTGAGCAATTTAAAATAGAGGAATAACAAATTAGTAAAATGATGCGTATTTCGGTAAAATAGACAATGGATATATAAGAAGCAAGTATAGGAGGAAGACTACTATGGCAATTGTTGACGTATCGATTATTCCAGTAGGAACAGGTAATCCAAGTGTTAGTGAATATGTAGCAGAAGTACAAAAGGTGCTAGAGAAAAATGCAGATCGCGTGAAGTATCAATTAACACCAATGAATACAATTATTGAAGGAGATCTTCCTGTCATTCTAGAAGTCATTCAACAGATGCATGAAGTTCCATATACGAAAGGTGCACAGCGCGTTGCGACAACAATTCGTATCGATGATCGTCGTGATAAAGTAAGCACGATGGAGAAGAAATTAAACTCTGTTCGATCAAAATTATAAGAAAAAGCAGCGATCTTCGCTGCTTTTTTCATATAGGAGGTAGATAAGATGAGTGAAAAGTTTAACGAACAATTTGAAGGGTTGTTAGAGAAGTACACGGAACTATTGCTTGGAGAGAGCAATGAAGAGAGAAAAGAACAAGTACAGAAGTGGGCACTGTATTCTTATATAGCGAAGACGATGCCAGCTTTAGTGAAGCATTGGAATGAAACGTATCCTGATGCGAAAGAAGAGATGGTACAGTTAATTACAGATATTAAAAGGCTGAATGAAGAGAAGAGAAATGAGCAATAAAAAACTTGAGGTAAATATAATCTCAAGTTTTCTGTATTAATATCCTTATATAATTTACATGGAATATAAAGGGTTTTATAAGCATGTCGAATATTTTCGACATGCTTATTTTGTGCCTAGTAAATTCGTTTTTTTTAAATGTCGAAAAATATTTCCTGCATATTTATAAGCGGAAATATAGGGTTTTAAATGTTTTTATAGTATTTTATAAATTATCTAAATAATTATTTGTATCCAATAATTTTAAACAATGATATAATTTTGAAGAGGGGTAAAAAACAGATAAATCACAGTCATAGGGGTGAATTACATGGAACAATTAATGCGAAATTCGTTTCTTTTCTTATCTAAAAATAAAGCGCTAACAAAACTGGCTAAAAAGTACGGTTTACGCTTTGGTGCAGGTCGCTTTGTCGCAGGGGAAACGATTGAATTGGCGACAGCTGCAATTAAAGCATTAAATAAGCAAGGTCTTTGTGTAACGATCGATTATTTAGGTGAATTCGTTGATAACGAAGCGGAAGCAAATGAAATGGCTAGCGAATCGATTGAAGCGATTCGTGCAATTGGAAGAGAAGGTCTTAATTCGCAGCTTTCTTTAAAGATGACTTCTATGGGATTAGATATCTCTGATGAAATCGTAATGAACAATATGCGCCGTATTTTAGAAGCTGGAAAAGAAAATGGTGTGTTTATTACCATTGATATGGAAGACTATACGCGCTGCGGGAAAACAATTGAGATCTTTAAACAATTAAAATCTGAATACGATAATATTGGTACAGTTATTCAAGCTTACTTATATCGTACAGAAAAAGATATGGAAGAATTAAATGCTTATAGTCCGAATTTACGTCTTGTAAAAGGAGCTTATAAAGAACCTGAAGAAGTAGCGTTCCCGGATAAGAAAGATGTAGATGATAACTATAAAAAAATTATAAAAATGCACTTATTAAATGGAAATTATACTGCAATTGCTTCACATGACGAAGCGATTATTGAATATACGAAAAAACTTGCCGAAGAACACAACATTCCAAGAGACCAATTTGAATTCCAGATGTTATATGGTATTCGTAATGAGCGTCAACTTGAGCTAGTAAAAGAAGGTTACAAAATGCGTGTTTACGTACCTTATGGAAACGACTGGTATGGCTACTTCATGCGTCGTCTAGCAGAGCGTCCAGCAAACGTTGCGTTCGTATTAAAAGGTATGGTTAAAAAATAACCAAGGAGAAAATACTCCTTGGTTATTTTAATTGTTGAAATGCGTAATGTGCCATTTTTTTCGTATCAGGATATAGCTGCGTGCGAGTAGAAGATAATACAACATTAATGACGCGTTTACCGTTTTTTTCATCCACTGTTACGACCGTATATTTTCCGAGTGCTGATAGACCGCTTTTACTTCCAATTGCATATGGATCGTCATATAGTTCTTCTCGTCCATAGTTTGCGATGTTTGGAGAGCGTTCTGAAGTATGTAGAGTTGTACGCGTTGAATTCATATATTCTAAAACAACTGGGTACTTTAATGCTTCTTTCGTAATCATAGCAATGTCATATGGTGACACTTTATTTCCGAGTGCATCAGCGCCACTTGCGTTTTTGAAAGTCGCATGCTTTGTACCAAGTTCCTTCGCTCTAGCATTCATCATTTTTACAAATTCATTTTTTGATCCTGCGATATGTTCCGCGATGGATTCGGCTATTGGGTCTGCACTAATAATAAGCATCAGTTTTAATGCCTCATCACGCTTTAATTTTTCCCCAGCACGAAGTTTAATTTTCTTACTTTGACTTTCTGTTTTAATTGCGTTCTCTGTAATTGTAATTTCTTCATCTTCTTTTACATTCTCTAGTAAAAGAAGGGTTGTCATCATTTTGGCTATACTAGCCGGATAAGAGCGTTCATCTTCTCGTTTTCCATACAAAATTTCACCTGTGTCCGCATCGATTGTAATGCCGTACTGTCCAGTGATGCTAGGTTGATCGGCTCTTACAGTTTGCTGTCTTTGTGCGTAAGAGAAGAAAATCATCCCTGTAAATAGTGTAGCAATCATTACAATCATAACTATTGTTCGTTTCATCATCGTTCCCTCTTTTGTTTTCCATATGTACAAATAAATTGGGCAGAAAAAGCAGCCATTACCCATTATGCCACGTTTTCTGCCCAAAAATATACCGTTATTTTTCGCCCATATTATGCTTCTTGTATTGTTGGTTATTACCTTGACGGCCCTTTTCCACGCCGTGATTATGCGGACCTGCATTTCCAGTTACACTCGCTGCGCTAATTCCAGCTTTTGAAGGGTTTTTCTTAAGTTTTGCCATATATATTCCTCCGGTTTCGTCAGATTATAAAAAGGAAAAGTGTATTTGAGTAAAGAAAATACATACATATAGCATGGGCAAATAAAAGAAAAATATTTATTTCAGAAAATTTTATCAATAAATATATTGCGAAAATTCAAACTGTATCATATATTTATTAGTAGAGGCTCACTCATTGATTGCGACTTATGTCGAAAAATTGAATGAGCATTCATTCAAGAATAGGGGGAGAATTGGATGTTCCAAATTAAAAAGGCTGCTGTTCTAGGGTCAGGCGTAATGGGTTCAGGGATTGCGGCACACTTAGCTAATATTGGTATTCCGACATTATTGCTTGATATTGTACCACCTGCGCTAACAAAAGAAGAGGAAGCGAAGGGACTTACATTAGAACATAAAAGTGTGAGAAATCGTTTTAGTAATACGGCTGTGCAAAAACTATTAAAGCAAAAACCAGCTCCTCTGACAGTGAAAGGAAATCTAGCACTGATTGAAGCAGGTAACTTAGAAGATGATCTTGAGCGTCTAGCTGATGTTGATTGGATTATTGAAGTAGTAGTTGAAAACTTAGATATTAAAAAGAAACTATTTGAAAAAGTAGATGCTGTTCGTAAACCGGGTTCTATTGTAAGTTCGAATACGTCAGGCATTTCAGTAGAAAAAATGGCAGAAGGTCGTTCAGACGACTTCCAGAAACACTTCTTAGGCACACACTTTTTTAACCCACCACGATATTTAAAACTTCTAGAGGTAATACCGACGAAAGAAACAGATCCACAAGTATTAAGCTTCATGAAACTATTTGGCGAAGACGTTCTTGGAAAAGGCGTTGTTATCGCAAAAGATACACCAAACTTTATTGGAAACCGCATCGGTACGTACGGTTTACTTGTTACTCTTCAAGAGATGATAAAACGCGGCTATAGCATTGGGGAAGTTGATTCTGTAACAGGCCCACTTATTGGTCGTCCGAAGAGCGCAACGTTCCGCACATTAGATGTTGTCGGTTTAGATACATTCGTACACGTTGCAAATAACGTATATGAAAATGTGCAAGAAGAAGAGCGTGATGTATTTAAAGTACCAGCTTTCATGCATGACATGCTTGAGAAAAAATGGCTTGGAAGTAAAACAGGTCAAGGCTTCTTCTTAAAACAAGGAAAAGAAATTTTAGAATTAAATCCTGAAACGATGGAATACGAAGCGCGTAAAAAATTAAAAGCTGCATCCGTAGAGTTAAGTAAACAAGAAAAAGGATTAGCGAATAAATTGAAAGCGCTTGTATACGCGAAAGACCGTGCAGGAGAGTTGTTATGGAACATCATTACACCGACTCTTTTATACTCTGCAAAACTTCATAAAGAAATTGCTGACGATATCGTTGCAATTGACCAAGCGATGAAGTGGGGCTTCGGCTGGGAGCAAGGACCATTTGAAGTTTGGGATGCCATCGGCGTTGAAAAGTCTGTTCAAAAGATGGAAGAAAACGGCGCAGTTGTTCCGACTTGGGTGAAAGAAATGGTAGAGAAAGGTTTCACTACTTTCTACAAACATGATAACGGAGATAGCTACTATTACGATAATGGCGAATATAAGCTAATCGAACGCAATAAAAAAGCCATTTCTCTTAAACAACTAAAAGCGAAAAATGGCGTATTAAAGAAAAATAGCGGAGCGAGCTTAATTGATTTAGGTGACGGCATCCTTTGCTTAGAATTCCATTCGAAGAGTAATGCAATCGGTATGGATATTACGCAAATGATTAACTACGCTGTTGATGAAGTAGAAAAGAATTACAAAGGTCTTGTTATCGGTAATCAATCGAAGAACTTCTGCGTTGGTGCGAACCTAGCAATGATCTTAATGGAAGCGCAAGACGACAACTATTTTGAAATTGAGTGGGTTGTGAAAAACTTCCAAGATGCAATGACGAAAATTAAGTACTCTTCTAAGCCAGTTGTAGCAGCACCATATGGTATGACGCTTGGCGGAGGTACAGAAGTTTGCTTACCAGCAGCGAGCATTCAAGCTTCTAGCGAAACGTATATGGGCTTAGTAGAAGTTGGTGTTGGCTTAATCCCTGGCGGAGGCGGTAATAAAGAGCTATACATTAAACACTTAAATAAAATGCCAAAAGGTGTAGAGTTTGACCTGCAAAAAGTTGCGAATAAAGTATTCGAATCTGTAGCGATGGCGAAAGTTTCTACATCAGCACAAGAAGCTGTCTCGAACAACTTCTTAGGCGATAAAGACGGTATTAGTGTGAATGGTGATCACTTACTATATGATGCGAAACAAAAAGCACTTGCTTTATATGAAGCTGGCTATAAAGCACCAATCCGTAAAAAGATACCAGTTGTTGGTGAAACAGGATATGCAACTCTTGTACTTGGTGCAGAAGCAATGCATTTATCAGGTTACATTTCTGAGCATGATCTTCACATTGCGAAGAAACTTGCATATGTCATTGCGGGCGGAAAAGTGCCGTACGGAACAGAAGTTGATGAGCAGTACTTATTAGATGTAGAACGTGAAGCATTTATTAGCTTAGTAAGTGAAATGAAATCACAAGCAAGAATGCAGCACATGCTTGTAAAAGGAAAGCCATTACGTAACTAATAACGAGGGGAGATATCGTTCATGAGAGAAGCTGTCATTGTTGCGGGAGCAAGAACACCAATTGGAAAAGCAAAGAGGGGTTCATTAAAAACAGTTCGTCCTGATGATCTAGGGGCGTTAGTAGTAAAGGAAACGTTAAAGCGTGCGAATTATGAAGGACCAATCGACGATTTAATTTTCGGTTGTGCGATGCCAGAAGCAGAGCAAGGGTTAAATATGGCTCGTAATATCGGCGGACTAGCAGGACTTTCTTATGATGTTCCAGCTATTACAATTAACCGTTACTGTTCTTCAGGGTTACAAAGTATCGCTTACGGAGCAGAGCGCATTATGCTTGGTCACTCGGAAGCTGTATTATCAGGCGGAGCGGAATCAATGAGTTTAGTTCCGATGATGGGACACGTTGTTCGTCCAAATAGTCGCCTTGTAGAAGCAGCTCCAGAATATTATATGGGTATGGGACATACAGCAGAGCAAGTTGCTGTGAAATATGGAATTTCTCGTGAAGAACAAGATGCATTTGCAGTAAGAAGTCATCAACGTGCTGCGAAAGCATTAGCTGCAGGGAACTTTGCTGATGAAACAGTATCTGTAGATGTAACGTTACGTACTGTTGGATCAAACAATAAACTGCAAGAAGAAACAATCATTTTTGCACAAGATGAAGGTGTAAGAGCAGAAACGTCGCTAGACATTTTAGGTAAATTACGTCCAGCATTTAACGTTCGCGGTTCTGTAACAGCTGGTAACTCTTCACAAATGAGTGACGGTGCAGCATCTGTATTATTAATGGATCGTGAAAAAGCAGTGAGTGATGGCATGAAACCACTTGCGAAATTCCGTTCATTTGCAGTAGCTGGCGTACCACCAGAAGTAATGGGAATCGGCCCAATCGCTGCAATTCCAAAGGCGTTAAAATTAGCTGGTTTAGAGCTATCTGATATCGGCCTATTCGAACTAAATGAAGCATTTGCTTCTCAATCGATCCAAGTTATTCGTGAACTTGGTTTAGATGAAGAAAAAGTAAACGTAAACGGTGGTGCAATTGCACTTGGACATCCACTTGGCTGTACAGGAGCAAAACTAACACTATCCCTTATTCATGAAATGAAACGCCGCAACCAACAATTCGGTATCGTAACAATGTGTATCGGTGGCGGAATGGGAGCAGCGGGAGTGTTTGAATTACTTTAAAAAGTGCAGGTGGCTCGTTCAGAACGAGACGACGCTAATACAAAGAATGGAAGCAACAAAGGTTTATAAAAAATAAACGGGAGAGCCAGCTTCTTTCAAAATGAGAGAAGCGGCTTATGAAAATATGAAGGAGGAAATTTTCATGGAAAAAACAGTAGGAAATGCGGTTAAAGGTGGTAGCTTTTTAGTAGATGAGATTACGATTGATCAAGTGTTTACGCCAGAAGATTTTTCATCTGAGCATAAAATGATTGCAAAAACGACAGAGGACTTTATCGTAAATGAAGTTCTTCCAGAGCTTGAATATTTAGAGCAACATGAGTTTGATCGTTCTGTTCGTCTTTTAAAAGAAGCTGGGGAACTTGGTTTATTAGGCGCTGACGTACCAGAAGAGTATGGCGGAATTGGTCTTGATAAAGTAAGTTCAGCGTTAATCGCAGAGAAATTCTCTCGCGCTGGTGGCTTTGCAATTACTCACGGTGCTCACGTAGGTATCGGGTCATTACCAATCGTATTATTCGGTAATGAAGAGCAAAAGAAAAAATATTTACCATTACTTGCAACTGGTGAAAAATTAGCTGCATACGCATTAACAGAGCCAGGTTCAGGATCTGATGCATTAGGTGCAAAAACAACTGCACGTTTAAATGCAGAAGGTACACATTACGTATTAAATGGTGAAAAACAATGGATTACAAACTCTGCATTCGCTGACGTATTTATCGTATACGCAAAAATTGATGGAGAGCACTTCTCAGCATTTATCGTAGAGAAAGAATATGCTGGCGTATCTACAAGCCCAGAAGAAAAGAAAATGGGTATTAAATGTTCTTCAACTCGTACGTTAATTTTGGAAGATGCGTTAGTACCGAAAGAAAACTTACTTGGTGAAATCGGTAAAGGTCATATTATCGCGTTCAACATTTTAAATATCGGTCGTTATAAATTAGGTGTTGGTACAGTTGGATCTGCGAAACGTGCAGTAGAAATTTCAGCACAATATGCAAACCAACGTCAACAGTTCAAACAACCAATCGCTCGCTTCCCATTAATTCAAGAGAAACTTGCGAATATGGCAGCAAAAACATATGCAGCTGAAAGCTCTGTATACCGTACAGTAGGTTTATTTGAAAGCCGCATGAGCACATTATCTGAAGAAGAAGTAAAGGACGGTAAAGCAGTAGCAGCTTCTATCGCTGAATATGCAATCGAGTGCTCTTTAAATAAAGTATTCGGTTCTGAAGTATTAGATTATACAGTAGATGAAGGTGTTCAAATTCACGGTGGTTACGGATTTATGGCAGAGTACGAGATTGAAAGAATGTACCGCGATTCTCGTATTAACCGTATTTTCGAAGGAACGAACGAAATTAACCGCCTAATCGTACCAGGTACGTTCTTACGTAAAGCGATGAAAGGTGAATTACCACTTCTTCAAAAAGCACAAAAATTACAAGAAGAGTTAATGATGATGATGCCAGAAGAAGTAGGCGATGAGCCATTAGCACTTCAAAAATATTTAGTAACTAACGCGAAGAAAATCGGCTTAATGGTAGCTGGATTAGCTGCTCAAAAATACGGTAAAGCATTAGATAAAGAGCAAGAAATTCTTGTGAATATTGCTGACATCGTAAGCAACCTATACGCAATGGAGTCAGCTGTTCTTCGTACAGAAAAAGCGATTAAAACAACTGGTCTTGAAAAGAATAAACAAAAAGTGTTATACACTGAAGTATTCTGCCAAGAAGCATTCAACGAAATCGAAGCAGATGCGAAAGAAACACTTATCGCAGTTGAAAACGGCGACATGCTACGCATGATGTTATCATCATTACGTAAATTAACTCGCCACACACCACTTAACGTAATTCCGAAAAAACGTGAAATCGCTGCGAAAATTTTAGAAGATGAGCGTTACACAGTTTAATAGCTGTAAAGAAAAGTAGTCGTATAAACGGCTACTTTTCTTTTTTTTTGTAAAAATGAAATTTTTAGTGGCACAAAACTAATACCATTAGTATAATAAAACTAATGGTATTAGTTTTCGTGAAAAGGGAGATGGAAATATGAGAATGATACATGAAAAAACGGTATATCAATTGTCATTTTTGCCAAGAGTGTTTCCAGTGAATTGTTACTTTGTGGAGGAAGAAGATGGTTTAACTTTAATTGATGCGGCTTTGCCATATAGCGCAAAAGGTATTTTACAGGCGGCTGAGAACATAGGGAAACCCATTACTAAGATGATTGTATTAACACATGCGCATGATGATCACATCGGTGCATTAGACGCATTAAAGGAAGTACTTCCTAATGTTCCAGTCTATATTTCTAAGCGGGACGCAAAGCTGTTAGAAGGAGATACGACGTTACAAAAGGATGAACCAAGTATACCGATAAAAGGTGGTGTACCTAAAAAAGTAAAAACGGTACCTGATGTTTTATTGGAAGATGGCGACCGAGTTGGATCGCTGCTTGCGATTATGACACCGGGACATACGCCAGGATCCATGTCATTCCTTGATGTAAGAAATAAAGCTCTTATTGTTGGGGATGCATTCCAAACAAGAGGAGGTATGGCTGTTTCGGGACAAATGAAATTTTGGTTTCCATTTCCTGCGATGGCAACGTGGAGCAAAGAAATATCATTACAAAGTGCAGAGAAGTTAAGCGAATATGAGCCGTCCTTGCTTGCGGCAGGGCATGGAAAAATGATAAATGATCCAGGTGCTATCATAGAGCTTGTTATTAAGGAAGCTAAGCGGAATATAGAAAGTAGAAAAGAGGGGTAATTTATGTCACCGAGAATCGGACTTACATTACCTAAAATTGTAGAAACAGCGGCAGAAATTGCAGATGCAGATGGAATACAAGAAGTAACGTTAGCTTCATTAGCGCAAAGATTAGGGGTACGTTCGCCCTCTCTATATAATCATGTGAAAGGGTTACAAGATGTCCGGAAAAATCTTGGTATTTACGGAATAAAACAGCTGCATAACAGACTGGAAGAGGCGGCCTCGGGTAAAAGCGTGGATGAAGCAATTTATGCATTAGGAGAAGCGTACGTAGCGTTTGTCCGAAAACATCCTGGATTGTATGAAGCAACTTTTTTACGAGATGAAGAAGTAAGAAAAGCAGGTGACGGAATTGTAAATCTTTGTCTTCATGTTTTACAACAATACGGCTTAGAAGGAGAGAATGCCCTTCATGCGACACGTGGATTCAGAAGTATTTGTCATGGATTTGCGTCAATTGAACAGCAGGGTGGATTTGGCCTGCCGTTAGATTTAGATATAAGTTTACATGTATTATTGGAAACGTTTATTAAAGGATTACATGTAATGAGAGAGTGAATAAGAAGAGAGACAATATGAAACCTTAGAAGCGATTCTAAGGTTTTTTAGTGCATAGGATTCCAAAAGAACGGTAGGTGGGAGGATTAAAGTTTTACTTTAATGATGTTAAAAACAAATTATAATAAAAATATAGAAAATAATGTAAAACAAGGAGAGGTTATGAAACAGAGTGGGAATTTACAAAATAATCTCGTTGTACTTAGAGCAGAAAAACGCTGGTCACAAACGGATTTAGCGAACAAAGCTGGGGTAAGTAGACAAACGATTGCCTCAATTGAAGCGAATCGTTACAATCCATCTTTAATTTTAGCTTTTGAAATTGCGCATATTTTAGGTAAGGAGTTTCATGAAGTTTTTCAATATAAGATAGAGGGGGAAGATGAAAGAGGCGAGAATATTACAGGGAATGCAGCTAAAATTTCATTGTTTGTATTTTTATTTCTATATTTAGTTATCTTTTTAATCGGGAATTTATATTCATTGACAGGCGAACAGTATAAGTTAGCAAATGCATTTTTATTAGCTGGAGTACTTTGTTCGTATGCTTTAACTATTGTAGTTTTGAAAAGAAAATATTAATTGGAAAAGAGCTCTTTTTTAATTATTTGTATTTTTATGTAATTATAATATTTTTTGTATTTGATAGTTTGTCAATCTAAGTGCGACAGTTCTTCCTGAAACGCTTCGTGGGCAGTTTTCCAGCTTAAACATTTTCTAGGTCTTTGGTTAATAAGAAGTAGTAATTGGTTTAATTTTTCTTGTGAAACAAGGCTCAAATCTGTTTTTTTAGTGTCGCACTTAATCATACAATCCGTCATGAATTCATACACAAAGGGGATTAAACAATGAAACTGACTTTGTTTACAATATCTAACGAAAAAATTAACGAACAATTAACAAAGGTTAACGAACAATTGAGCAAGTTACAAACGAAAGTTGATTCCTTAGAAACTGTAAAAGACGTTCAAGATAAGATTATCTCTGCTAAAGACAGTCAAATAACTTTCTTGCAAGGAGAGGTTTCTACAATAATTACCTGGGGATCTATAGCAGTCGCAATTATCATAGCTTTGGCAACTGTTGCTTACTCTTATATAAAATCTTTAGAAGAAAAAGCCAAAGACAAAATTGAAGAAGCCGAAAATACATTGCAAACAGCTACCCAACAGTTAGCACAAATTGAAATTGCGAGACAAGAAACTGAAACTAACTTAACTGAATCGGATAAAAAAATAGAACAATTGAACTCATTAATTGATGAATCCAATAATATAGCAACTTTCGCACAAGAGAAACTAGATACATTAGAAACTAAACAACAAGAGCTTAACGATTTAGCAGCGACCATAATGACAAATCAAAAATACGATATGTCATTTAGACAAGTTGGGATTGCACTTGATTTATCTAAAGATGCTATTGATTCTATTTATGAACAAATAAAATCACCTATGTCCCTAAAAACACCTACAGAACACCTGAAGAAATTAGCCGAATTGAATGAGGAATATAATTATATAGCACCAAAATATAAAGAAATAATATTTGATTTTAATACTGACGTAATAAGTGGTAAAAAATACGATCTAGAATATGTCATTAAGGGCCTAGAATATTTAGCACCTAAATGCTCAGACTTGCGTTACGAATGTGAAAAGCTCAAGAGAAGATTCAATAAATATGAATAGAATATAAATTTTAAAAAATCTTCCCTTTAGATGTCTAAAGGGAAGGTTTTTTACCTTGTACATTATTACTCTTTAAAGCGCAATCATCTTCTATTTTGTATCCATTCTAAAATCACTAAAATACCTGCAAGAATAAGTATTCCTATTCCAAACGGGCCTATTGTCTTAATAACTGGTTGTGATAAACCGTTTATACAACTCGAAGTGATCAATCACAATAATGAATATCATTATAAAAAATACAATTTATGAAATAATAGACACATATTTCATAAATAACATCCTTATATTCTAATAAAGTCAAATATTAATATTTGACTTTATTACTAATCTATTTTTTTCGTGTTGTAAACATTAAAATCAACCAAATAATAATTATTAATCCCGCAATACTAAATGCTACTGGACTATTTAAACTTAGTAAATAGTCCACACCAAAATAGAAAATTGCGCAAATAAAAATACCTAACACGATAATAAACTTTTCGTTCATTAGAATACCAATAGCATTACGGTTTTAGCTAACATTCTTGATAAAGTTTTATTTCCTGTCACTCTCAAGAACCCTTCATAAATACCGTCTTCAAGTACTCCTGTATAATGCTCTAAAGTATGAAAGAACTTAGTTGTTGAAGCGCCACCTAATACTCCTTTAACTTTATCAGGAAGTTTGTGCCAAGCTTTTTTTATTGCTGCTACAGCCCATGTAAATTTACCATATCCAGGTGACTCTAATTGTTCGCGATCTTCAATAGCCTCTAATAATTGAATTGTTTCTTCTTTATTTAATTCGAAATATTCAACGATTTGTTGAATGTCAGATGGTGCTGTATAACGATCTGGCAAATCATATTGCTTTAAATCGATACCATGAATATCATAATCATCTAAATTAACTAAATCTAACCCTAATCCTTCAAACGGGTTAAGAATCATAGATGCTTGTTGTACGCTTTGTTCAGCTTCTTGTTGCTGTTGTAATAATTCATCGTATTTCTTTCCTTCAACTGCAGCACTAGCAGAAGTTGCAATTGTACCTGATAAGATAGTTGCTGCTACTGCAAATGCAGTACCCTTAATAAACTTTTTCTTCATAATAAATTCCTCCTACGACATAACGTTTTTTCTATTTTTTTACCCTACACCCAAATATTAAAATGAATGGAATTTTAATACAAGACTGGTTGTCTATACATTTTTTTTGGTATAATTAACCTGTTAATAAATGTAAACTTCACAAAGTGTACCATTAGGAATTATCAGAATTTTATCCTTTTATTGGAATATGAAATTATAATTTTCAAGTCGGAGGAAGGCACCTTAGGGTGTCTTTTCTATCCTTGTTTCCCCTATCAAGTGGAAGGAACCAAACAAGCACCCTGATAGGGTGCTTGTTAATCTATTTAATTTTTAATTAGATTAATTAGTGTGTATATAGTTTTTCTATTTTTTTACGGTTTATTAATATACATGATGCAGTAGCAACAGCTATAACAATAGCTATTAATGCTACATTTTGTTGAATAATAAAAAATGAAATGATATTGGTAGCAATTACAATTAAAATTTCAAGAAGTCTCTCTTTAAAATCTAACTTCCTCATAAAATAATACTGTATGACTAAAAGTGCATTTTCGATAAATAGCATAATAAATGTTTCGAGTAAGGCTGTTCCATAAAAATAAACATATGTATACATACCGCCAAACAAAAACATAAAGCCAAAAATCCCTAAGTTGCTTATTACATTTAATATGTTTTTACTTTTTTCTCGAAACCCACGTATTATCATCTCCAATTCAAATATTAGTGTCTTGCAACACTTGCAGTAATATATGGAATTACTCCATCTAATCCTATTTCAACATTAACACCTTTATCAGCAGCATATGCTCTTATAATAGTTTGGCAAATAGAAGCGAATTTAGGAAGTCCTAGCGCACCTAAAACAACCATAATAGCTCCACCTACAGGTGAACCAGTAATAAATGATAATCCAACAAAGCAAGCGTATAATGCATATGGACCTGCCATAGCTGCTTCAACTAATATCATTTTCATTTCTGTATTTGTAAACGTCATTTATAAATAGATGTGATTGATTTGAAATGTAAGAAAGCTTTTTAATGAATACGATTTAAAAAGAACCGAATACTAAAGAAGAATGAAAGAAGAAAGGTAGGAGTATTCTATGCAAAACTTAACAGAGCTTGAAGTAGAAAACTTACGTCATTTAATTGGTGGACATGCAACAATTATTAACAAGTTGGAGCAGTATGCACAGACGTGTACAGATCCAGAGTTGAAACAAATGCTACAAAAGGATGCGCAAGATGCACGAAATACGAAACAGCAATTAATGACTTTCCTAGGATAGGAGGAAGCGGAACATGAATGAAAAAGATATGGTAAATGATTATTTAGCAGGGTTAAATGCAAGTTTAACAAGTTATGCAAATTATATTTCTCAGTCTGATAATGAACAATTACATCAAACGTTAATTCAAATTCGTAATCAAGATGAGATGCGTCAACGTAATATGTATGAATACGCAAAGCAAAAGAGTTATTACAAACCGGCAGCACCTGCTAATCCAATGATTGTACAACAATTAAAAAGCCAATTAAGTGCGGAATAATGGAATCAAGAAACGAGCGAATGAAGTCGCTCGTTTTTTTTGTTTTGGGCATGTCAATAAATATATAATAAATATTTTTCCAGTTGTAACAAATATGACGAAAATGGAATATAACAATTCACAAAAAGGACAAAAGTTTGCTCAATATTTCACAAAGTATCCATGGTTTCTATCGTGGGAATCTCTATAATTAGGAGTGTAAAGAACAAAAGAAATAGATTATATGATCAATTAGGAGAGATTGCCATGAAACGAAATACAAGAAAAATTGCAATTATCGGTACTGGATTAGTTGGATCAAGTTGTGCATATTCCATTGTCAATCAAGGCATTTGCGAAGAGCTATTATTAATTGATATAAATCATGAACGTGCAGTTGGGGAAGCAATGGATTTATCACACTGCATTAACTTTACAAATACAAGAACAAAAGTATATGCAGGAAGCTATGAAGACTGCAAAGATATGGACATTGTTATTATTACAGCAGGACCAGCACCAAAACCAGGGCAAAGTCGTTTAGATACTTTAGGAGCAAGCGCAAAGATTATGGAGAGCGTTGTTGGCGGCGTAATGGAAAGTGGATTTGATGGTATTTTCTTACTTGCATCGAACCCAGTTGATATTATTACATATGAAGTGTGGAAATTATCTGGATTACCTAGAAATCGTGTGATCGGTACTGGTACATCGCTAGATTCTTCTCGCTTAAGAACAATTTTATCTGAAATGTTACATGTAGATCCTCGTAGTATTCATGGGTATTCATTAGGAGAACATGGTGATTCTCAAATGGTTGCTTGGTCACACGTAACTGTTGGTGGAAAACCAATTTTGCAAATTTTAGAAGAGAAAAAAGACCAATTTGGTGAAATAGATTTAGATGAAATCGTTGAGAAGACTGCAAAAGCTGGATGGGAAATTTATAAACGTAAAGGAACTACTTATTACGGAATCGGAAACTCTCTAGCATATATTGCGAGTTCAATCTTTAACGATGATCACCGTGTCATTGCTGTATCAGCTATTTTAGATGGTGAGTACGGTGAGTATGATATTTGTACAGGAGTGCCAGCTATTATTACTAGAGATGGTATGAAAGAAGTTGTAGAACTAAACTTAACAGAGGTTGAAGAATCTCGATTCGCAAAATCAAACGATATTTTACGTGATTATATGAAAACAATTGGTTACTAACTTATAGGAGAAGGTGAAACAAATGAAGGAATATATAATGTCTCGTGTATTTAAAGCGTCAGCTGGAATCGCGCAAGGTATTTTCGTATCCCTTGGAATTGGTTTACTAATCGAAAATATAGGAAGAATTGTTGATATTCCATTGCTTATTACAATCGGAGTTGTTGCAAAATCACTTATGGCACCAGCCATTGGTGCCGGAATTGCTTTTATGCTTGGTGCAAACGGTCTTGTAATCTTCTCGGCTATGGTAGCTGGAGCGATTGGTGCCGGATCCATTTCAATTACTGAAGCAGGTCTAATCATTAAAACAGGTGAGCCAATCGGTGCATTATTAACAGCAACTTTAGCTGTATATATTGGTAAACGTTTAAGTGGAAAAACTGCATTAGATATGATGCTCGTCCCATTTGCGGCAATATTAGGTTCCGGTTTAGTAGGTATTTGGTTAGCACAAAATATTAGTCCGGTTTTAAATACAGTTGGAGCATTCATTAAAGATAGTTCAGCTGGTAGCCCGTTTATCGCTTCTATCGTGATAGCAGTAGTTTGGGGACTATTACTTATCTCTCCAGCTTCATCAGCTGCGTTAGCGATCGCACTTAGCTTAGACGGTGTTGCAGGTGGTGCTGCTCTTGCCGGCTGCGTTGCTCAGTTTATCGGATTCTCTGTTATTTCAGCGAAAGAAAATAATTTAGGTGGCATATTAGCTCAGGCGCTTTGTACTCCGAAAGTGCAGTTGCCAAATATCACTAAAAATCCGATGATTCTCGTCCCAACTGTCGTCGCCAGTGCTATAGTTGGTCCAGTGTCCGCATTAATTTTCCAACTGGAAGCAGGAAAAGAAATTGCAGGTCTTGGATTAAGTTCTCTTATCGCACCAATTAATTTAATTTCGAGCCAAGGATGGGAAGTTGTCCCAGCGATGGTAATCACTTATATCATCATTCCAGTAGCTGTTTCTTATATACTTTACATTGCGCTTAAAAAAGCAGGTCGTATTCATTCTGGTGATATGACTGTACCGCAATCTTAAATTGAAAATCTCCTTTTATATAGAGAAAAGCAGACTGGAAGCCACAGTCTGCTTTTTACATTTTATGATTTTGTTTTACTGGAACACGTACGGTTTCTTTTACTAATAGAAGCTGAACGCCGAAATAAAGTATGCTTGCAAGCGTCATTCCAGAAATGGCGTCTACAAATGCGTGTTGCTTCGTAAATAACGTTGATAAAATAATAAGCGTACCGAAGAAGGTAAGAATGTAATATTCAAAAGCATGTTGTTCTCTACGTTTAAAGGCAGCTAGCATAATGACAAAGGTAGTAAGAACGTGAATGCTAGGGAAACAGTTTACCGGTTGATCGATACTATAAATATAGCGGACTAGTTCGGAAAATACGTCTGATCCAACGACTGTTGGACGTGGTACAGTTGTCTGCCAAAAATAATAAATAGAAAAACAAGCAAGTTTTCCAAGAATTATACTACTTAAAGTGACATAATATTGTTTTCGATCTGCAAAGCAGTAATAAATAAGTGCGCCGTATAAGTATGGAAACCAAAGTAAATAAGGAATAATAAATGCTTTCACAAATGGAATCCAATCATCTACTACAGTTGTGACATCTACTGCGTGTACAGTAGATTTATTTAATACATCGTAAAGGGGACTTACGAGTACGAGTAGAAGTATATAACTTAACGGAAGAAAAGATGAAAGTTTAAATTTCTTCATGATAAGCTCCTATGTTTTAGTAATGTAAGTAAATTCAATTGATTATAATATAGAAACGTCATTTGAGCTATCGATTTTACTTACATTTTCTTGAATTAGCCTTACGTTTTTGTCACTTGACTTAAAAGAAGGGGAGGGTGCTATATGAAGCGTTTATCGTATTTCTTATTTTTTATATTGATATGCCTAGTGAGTACTGGGTGTGCAAAGGATAAAGAAGGAGAGAAATTAGAATATAACGGAAGAGCACTCGTAATCGGAGTTGTTGGAGAAAAACCGAAAGATACGTTTAGGAATATAAAGTTTGAGGAAATAAAGTTAGAGGAACTGGAAAAGAAATCTAAGGAAGTGGATGGTTTTCTAATAATGAAAGATCACTTTCAAGAAGCCTCAACAGAGCAGTATAAAAGTGTATTTTCATCGCTAAAGAAACCAGTGTTTTTTATCGGTTTGCAAGATAAATCATATTCAACGTTTATTACAAAAGGGATAGAGTATAACAGTGCACGAAAAGATGTAAATGCTATGTATACACAAGGCTTTGCAAATATCGGAAGTGGTGAAGGGCAACAATGGGCAGTTGGTTTATCAAATGGTGGAAATACTGAAGAAAGCATTCATAATATGTATATTGTAGTATTTCAAACAATTGCAGATTATTTAAGTCGATGATGAAGGAGCCTGTAAAAGGGTCCTTTTTTATTGTTAATCAAACGTTTGTTTAAGATGTATGTTCGGCAGGAAGAAATCGATGCAGTTCAAGGGTTAACAAAGAAAAAAGTAGAATTAAACAAACGTTTGTTTAAGATGTATGTTCGGTAGGAAGAAAACAATGCGGCTCAAGGATGAACAAAGAAAAAAGTGGAATTAATCAAACGTTTGCTTAAGGTGTATGTTCGGTAGGAAGAAATCGATGCAGTTCCAGGACTAATAAAGAAAAATAGGGAGTTAATCAAACGTTTGTTTAAGATAATGCTCGCGAGTGATGAGAGAAGAAGCTAAAAAAAATTAAATATTTATTTTTTCTTAACAAATGGCGGAAAAATAAGAAAAATTAGCAGGATTATTAAAAATTATCACGAAATAAGTAAAAGTTTAGCGAATAATCGTTTGAAATAATAAAACGTTTTCTATATGATAAAGGTAAAGGTTAGTAAAAAAGTAGGTGAATTTATGACAGTAACATTTTATTCATATCCAAAGTGTGGCACATGTCAAAAAGCAAAAAAATGGTTTGAGGCAAACGATGTAGCATATGAGATGATTCATATTGTTGAAAATCCACCGTCAAAAGAAGATTTACGTAATTTACATGAGAAAAGTGAATTGCCATTAAAAAAATTCTTTAATACAAGTGGAATGCGTTACCGCGAACTTGGTTTAAAAGATAAGTTAAAGGATGCAAGCGAAGACGAAATGTACGAGCTTTTAGCATCTGATGGCATGTTAATTAAACGTCCAATTGTAACAAATGGAACGAGTGTAACACTTGGTTTTAACGAAGAGCAGTTTGAAAGTGTGTGGAAAAAGTACCAATAAGGTATTTTTACATAATTAATACATTCACTGGAGGTACAGTCATGAGCATTCCAAATAATTTACGTTACTCTGAAGAACACGAATGGGTAAAAACTGAAGGTAATGAAGTTGTTATCGGTATTACTCACTTTGCACAAGGTGAGCTAGGCGATATCGTATTCGTTGAACTTCCTGAAGTAGGTGCAACAATCGAAGCTGACGAGCCATTCGGAAGCGTAGAATCTGTTAAAACAGTTTCTGAGTTATACGCACCTGTAAGTGGTAAAGTTGTAGCAGTAAACGAAGAATTAAGTGACCAACCAGAACTAGTTAACGAATCTCCATACGAAGGTGCATGGATGGTTAAAGTTGAACTTTCTGATGCAAGCCAAGTTGAGAAGTTATTAACTGCAGAAAAATATGCAGAAATGACAAACCAAGACTAATTATAGTCGACTGAAGGACAGCCTTTGTGCTGTCCTTTTTTATTTTGTGTAAAATAATGAACATAGAATCATATACTAATTATCGTGTAGGAGAACGTTTTTTGAAAAAATTTTTCGTTTAAGTGTTTATTGTCCAGCTCCAGCGGCTAGATTGTTCGGTGGTTTCGCTTCTTCCTGCAAGGCAAAAAGCGCCTTTACGTCAGAAGCTCCATCCTCCTCACAATCTGAACGAGCCGCTTGCGCTTTTCTTTGTCTAGCTCCACCTCCTAGCCCTTCATGTCTAAGAACCTTCCGCACGAGAAGATAAAAAGCGTCTTCTGTGCGAAAGAACCTTAGCCAACAGGGCTAAGCAGTCGGTTCCGCTTTTCTTTATTGTCCAGCTTCAGCGGCTAGATTGTTCGGTGGCTTCGCTTCTTCCTGCAAGGCAAAAAGCGCCTCTACGTCAGAAGCTCCATCCCCCTCGCAATCTGAACAAGCCGCTTGCGCTTTTCTTTTGCAAAAATAAACAGGAAACAACATGAAAATAACGAATATACTATATACTAAGTTAAAGGTTGTATAGTATATGGTGATCGGGTGATGACATATGATTTATGTAGAAAAAGTCATTATTGTAGAAGGTAAATCAGACAGAAGAAAGATTGAATCTATTATTCGTGAACCAGTGGAAATTGTCTGTACAAATGGTACAATTGGTTTGTCGAAAATGGATGAGCTCATTGATCAGTTTTTTGATAAGGAAGTGTATGTACTAGTGGATGCTGATGATGCTGGAGAAAAGTTAAGGAAACAATTTCGAAAAGAATTTCCGCAAGCAGAGCATATTTATATTGATCGCTCGTACCGAGAAGTGGCAACTGCGCCATCTTCACACTTAGCAAATGTATTATGGGGAGCTGACATTGACGTTTATACAGAATATTTACGGTAAGGAATGATAGAAGTGATTGATTGGACAGGAGCCGAAGCTACAGCCCTAATAGAGAACGAAGAAAAAACAGTGTTATATGTATATACTCCAATGTGTGGAACATGCCAATTAGCAAAAAAGATGTTAACAGTCGTTGAGATGACAATTGAAGACCTCCAAATTGGAATGTTAGATTTAAATTATGCTCCGCATTTAGCGAAAGAGTATGGAATCGAAAGTGTACCGTGTTTACTTGTTTTTGAAAATGGGACACTCATGAAGAAGATATATGCATTTCATTCGGTTGAATATTTATATACGGAATTAAAGTAGGCGGCAAAGTTTTTGCCGCCTCGACATATTTCTTGGGAAATATGTCGAGATGCAGGATGATTACAGTATTTGTCGAGCGAAAGTAACAGGATTGCTCTTTAGTGAGAGGGAATGGTATGTGTAATAGAAAGTGATATGAAGGATGTGATTTAGGATGAAATTATATTCTTTGCTGCAATCATTTGTAAATTACGCTAATGGTCAATATCATTTAGAGCCGCTTTTAAGACAAGGAGAAAAAACTGTTAATTTCCGCTTTGGAGATGAAAGTTGTTCGCTACAAATTTCAAGAGATTATATAGAGCTGCTACATGAGGAAAGAGGAACGGAGC
The DNA here is from genome assembly GCF_019091205.1 of Bacillus sp. GbtcB14. Classification (NCBI taxonomy): domain Bacteria; kingdom Bacillati; phylum Bacillota; class Bacilli; order Caryophanales; family Bacillaceae; genus Bacillus; species Bacillus sp. GbtcB14. The sequence goes on along the minus strand of NZ_JAGXJT010000004.1, from coordinate 93,346 downwards.
AAATCGTTTGTGTAGATGAGGAAGATGTAAAACAATTGGTGAACGGCAATGTACGATTGCAAATGTTAATGAACGATGGACGTGTACAATATTCGGGAACGTATCGAACGATGCTATTAGTTGAATCGATGTTTCATATATGCAAGCCGATGTCAGTGGGTGCTTAAAAGTCTGAAGTTTCTTTTTTTACGAAAATTTCTGTTGACATGGTGTGTGGATATTGATACAATTCAATTCATAAAATATAGACAATTTCATAAATTACAAATCAGACGAAAATGTAATCTGATTTCTCTTATCAAGAGAGGTGGAGGGACTGTGCCCTGTGAAGCCCGGCAACCGTCAACTTATGTTGAAATGGTGCCAATTCCTGCAAAGCAAATGCTTTGAGAGATGAGAGAGAGGGATAATGTTGTTATATACGCATAAAAACCTTTCTGCTTCTCTAAAGCGGAAAGGTTTTTTTGTTGTTTGAATGTGGAGGACATTCAAATAATAAAAGTAATGATAATGGTGGACTACACGCATCAAAAATAAAAAATTGCGGAGTATGTTCAAACAAAAAGGGGTGAACATCATGATTTTATTAGAAAATGTAAAGAAAATATATAAAGCAAAAAGCGGTGATGTCACTGCTGTAGATAATGCCAATTTAAAAATAGACAAAGGCGAAATATTTGGTGTTATCGGATATAGTGGCGCTGGGAAAAGTTCGTTAATCAGATTATTCAATCAGCTAGAGAAACCAACTTCAGGCCAAATTACAATCGCAAATCGTGTCATTTCAGCTATTACAGGAAGTGAACTTCGTAAGGCAAGGCAAGAAATCGGAATGATTTTTCAGCATTTCAACTTACTTTGGTCACGAACTGTACGTGAAAATATCGAATTCCCACTTGAAATTGCAGGTGTTGATAAGGCGAAGAGAAGAAAACGTGTAGATGAGTTAATTCATCTTGTGGGATTAGAAGGAAGAGGAGACGCGTATCCATCTCAGCTGAGCGGAGGACAAAAGCAACGCGTTGGTATTGCAAGAGCATTAGCTAACAACCCACAAGTGCTTTTATGTGATGAAGCGACATCAGCTTTGGATCCAGAAACGACGGATCAAATTTTAGATTTATTATTAGATATTAATAAGCGTCTCGGTTTAACAATTGTACTCATTACACACGAGATGCACGTGATTCGAAAGATTTGTAATCGAGTGGCCGTAATGGAGAAAGGAAAGATTGTAGAAACGGGTCCAGTACTTGATGTATTCCGCAATCCACAGAAAGACATTACGAAACGATTTGTACAGCAGTTAACGGATTCTGAAGATACAAATGAAACGATTGAAAGTTTAATTGAAAAGTATCCAGATGGTAAAGTAGTTCGTTTGCAGTTTATCGGTGAAGCTGTAGAAAGACCAGTACTTCAAAGATTAATGCAACGCAGTGATATAGAAGTTAGCATTTTGCAAGGAAACATCGCCCAAACAAATAACGGCTCTTACGGTAGTTTAGTTGTTCATTTAAATGGTGAGGAAACAGCGATTCAGCAAGCAATAGAGGGAATACATCAAGATCAAGTAGAGCTGGAGGTGATTGCACATGGATAAGTTACTCACAAATGTCGATTGGAATCAAATGTTAGAAGCAACTGGTGAAACGTTATATATGACGGCAATCGCAGCTCTTGCCACATTTGTTTTAGGACTAATTTTAGGATTGTTACTCTTTATGACAGCGAAAGATAATTTATGGGAAAACAAAGCGATTAACACGGGGATTGGAGCATTCGTAAACATTTTCCGCTCGATACCGTTCATCATTTTAATCATTTTATTAATCCCATTCACAAAGATTCTGCTTGGAACAATTCTTGGAGCGAGTGCAGCACTTCCAGCTTTAATTATTGGAGCGGCACCGTTTTATGCAAGAATGGTTGAAATTGCGCTTCGTGAAATTGATAAAGGTGTAATTGAAGCTTCAAAAGCAATGGGAGCAAAAACAAGCACAATTATTTTGAAAGTGTTAATTCCAGAATCGTTACCAGCATTAGTATCTGGTATTACGGTTACGACAATTGCTTTAGTAGGCTATACAGCAATGGCGGGAGTTGTTGGTGCTGGTGGCCTTGGAACACTTGCTTATTTAGAAGGATTCCAGCGAGGAAATAACGATGTAACAATCGTTGCGACAATTTGTGTATTACTAGTTGTATTTTTCATTCAGTGGATTGGTGATAGTTTAACGACTCGAATAGATAAACGATAATAAAAAATGGGAGGATGTTTCAAATGAAAAAATTATTACTTACAGCACTTATTTCAACTTCAATTTTTGGGTTAGCTGCTTGTGGCGGGAAAGATAAAGATGAAAAGAAACTTGTTGTTGGGGCTTCTAACGTACCGCATGCTGTTATTTTAGAAAAGGCTAAACCGTTACTTGAGAAAAAAGGAATTGAGTTAGAAATTAAAAAATTCCAAGACTACGTATTACCAAATAAATCGTTAGCGGATAAGGATTTAGACGCAAACTACTTCCAGCACATTCCGTATTTAGAAAAAGAGATTAAAGATAAAAAGTATGACTTTGAAGTGGCAGGGAAAATTCATTTAGAACCGATTGGTGTATACTCTCAAAAATATAAGAGTTTAAAAGAACTTCCGGACGGAGCAACAATTATTATGAGTAATTCTGTTGCTGACCACGGGCGTGGCCTAGCAATTTTACAAAAAGAAGGCATTTTAAAAATTAAAGACGGACTAGATCCGGTTAAAGCAACTCCAAAAGATATCGCGGATAATCCGAAAAACTTAAAATTCAAAACGGATATTGAGCCTGGTTTATTACCACAAGTGTATAACAATAAAGAAGGCGACGCTGTTTTAATTAACTCGAACTATGCAATTGATGCGAAATTAAATCCAGAAAAAGATGCAATTGCAATTGAAGGTAACGATTCACCGTACGCAAACGTAGTAGCTGTTCGTAAAGGTGATAAAGATAAGAAAGAGATCAAGGCTCTTGTAGAAGTATTACATTCTAAAGAAATTGAAGACTTTATTAACAAAGAATATAAAGGGGCAGTTGTTCCTGTAAAAGAATAATTGCTGAAAAGGGCTGGTCTGATGCCAGCTCTTTTTCATAACTACATAACTATTGGGGAGAAGGGGACATCATATGAAAAAGATTCTATTGTCAGTTGTTACAGCGCTGTCTGTATTTACATTAGCTGCTTGCGGAGGGAAAGAGGAGAATAAGCTTGTTGTTGGAGCTTCTAACGTGCCGCACGCTGTTATTTTAGAAAAAGCACAGCCGATATTAGAGAAAAAGGGTATTAAATTAGAAATTAAAAAATTCCAAGATTATGTGCTGCCGAATAAAGCGTTAGCAGATAAGGAGATTGATGCGAACTACTTCCAGCACATTCCTTACTTAGATAAAGAAATTCAAGAAAAGGGATATAAAATTGTAAACGCAGGAAAAATCCATTTAGAGCCAATGGGCATTTATTCTAAGAAATATAAAAGTTTAAAAGACTTACCAGATGGCGGAACAGTTATTATGAGTAATAACGTAGCGGAGCGTGGACGTATGTTAGCACTGTTACAAAAAGGCGGCGTTATTAAGCTTAAAGATGGAGTGGATGTTGTTAAAGCAACAGTAAAAGATGTCGTGGAAAATCCGAAAAACTTAAAGTTTAAAACAGATGTTGAACCTGGACTGTCACCGAAGTTGTATGAAAATAATGAAGGTGATGCTTTATTTATTAATTCAAACTACGCAATTGACGCGAAATTAAATCCAACAAAGGATGCAATTGCGATTGAAGGATCAGACTCTCCATATGCAAATATTATTGCAGTTCGCAAAGGTGACGAGAAGAAAAAAGAAATTAAAGAGCTAGTAGAAGTGCTGCATTCAAAAGAAATTCAAGACTTTATTAATAAAGAATATAAAGGTGCTGTACTTCCGGTAAGTGAATAAGTACAAGGAAAGGATTGGGAATTTCCCAGTTCTTTTTTCTTTATATAAATAAGAAGAAAGGTGTATCATATAAGGATGCAAGGGAAATACTTATATACATTTGTGAAAAAATTGTTACATTTTTTCATCGTTTGCGATATCATTTTATTTGATATAAGATTAGAATGAGAATAAAATGAGAATATGAACGTTTTAGTAATTTTTAAAATGTATATATAGGATTAATGGAGGTATTGAGATGGCTGGTTCTACATTAACGGTTAAAGACTTACACGTATCAATTGATGGCAAAGAAATTTTAAAAGGTGTAAACCTTGAAGTAAAGGGTGGAGAAATCCACGCAATTATGGGACCTAACGGAACAGGTAAATCAACTTTATCTTCTGCGATTATGGGTCACCCAAAGTATGAAGTAACAGAAGGTAGCATCATCATCGACGGTGAAGATGTATTAGAAATGGAAGTAGATGAGCGCGCACAAGCCGGTCTATTCCTAGCAATGCAATATCCAAGTGAAATTAGCGGAGTAACAAATGCTGACTTCTTACGTTCTGCAATTAACGCACGTCGTGAAGAAGGCGATGAAATTTCTCTTATGAAATTTATCCGTACATTAGATAAAAACATGGAATTCCTAGAAATGGATCCAGAAATGGCACAACGTTACTTAAACGAAGGTTTCTCTGGTGGAGAGAAAAAACGTAACGAAATTCTTCAATTAATGATGATTGAGCCAAAAATCGCAATCTTAGATGAAATCGACTCAGGTCTTGATATCGATGCATTAAAAGTTGTATCTAAAGGTATTAACCAAATGCGCGGCGAAGAGTTCGGTTGCCTAATGATTACGCATTACCAACGTTTATTAAACTACATCACTCCAGACTTCGTTCACGTTATGATGAACGGTCGTATCGTTAAATCTGGTGGCCCTGAGCTTGCACAACGTCTAGAAGCTGAAGGTTACGACTGGATTAAAAAAGAATTAGGTATTGAAGACGAAACAGCAGAGCAAGAAGCGTAAGAGAGGAGCATAAACATGACAATCGGTACATTACCTTTCGATCAAGAAACAATCCGTCAGCGCGCAAGCGAAGTAAACGAAGCTGCTTGGTTGACTGAGTTCCGCTTACAAGCTCTTGCACAAGCAACTGAACTTCCAATGCCAACGCCTGATAAAACGAAAATTGAAAAATGGGACTTTATCGGAAAAGGCGACGCTGCTAAGCAAGAGCCTGTAAGTTCTTTAACAGAGCTTCCAGAAGCAGTGAAAAACTTAATCGATGAAAATAACAGCGTATTAGTACAACGTACTGGTACAACTGCATTCGTTTCTTTAGCAGACGAAGCAAAAGAAAAAGGTGTTATTTTCACAGATATCGTAACAGCAGCAACTGAGCATGCTGAACTATTACAAAAGTATTTAATGAAAGATGGCGTGAAAGTAGACGAGCATCGTCTAACTGCACTTCATGCTGCATTAATCAACGGCGGTGCATTCGTATATGTTCCGAAAAACGTTGTTCTTGAAACTCCACTTCAAGCTGTATTCTTAGTAGACGGCGAAGAAGCTAACGTATATAACCACGTATTATTCGTAGCTGATGCGAACAGTACTGCAACTTATGTAGAAAACTACGTTGCAAATGAAAATGCTAAAGGTATTGCAAATATCGTAGCAGAAGTAATCGTGGAACAAGGCGCACAAGTGAAATTCGGTGCGGTTGATCTATTAGCGAAAGACGTAACAACTTACGTTAACCGCCGCGGTGTTGTTGGACGCGACGGCCGCATTGATTGGGCTCTAGGTCTTATGAATGACGGAAACACAATTTCAGAGAACGTTACGAACTTAATGGGCGACGGTTCATATGCTGATACGAAAACAGTAACAATTGGCCGTGGTAACCAAACACAAAACTTTACAACTAAAGTTGTTCACTTCGGTAAACACTCTGAAGGTTGGATTTTAAAACATGGTGTACAAAAAGATAGTGCAACATCTATCTTTAACGGAATTGGTAAGATTGAACACGGTGCATCTAAATCAAATGCACAACAATCTTCTCGCGTTCTTATGTTAGATGAAAAAGCTCGTGGGGATGCAAACCCAATTCTTTTAATCGACGAAGACGATGTAATGGCAGGTCACGCAGCTTCAGTAGGCCGCGTAGATCCATACCAACTATACTACTTGATGAGCCGTGGTATTCCAAAACGCGAAGCAGAACGTTTAGTCATCCATGGATTCTTAGCACCTGTAGTTAATGAGCTTCCAATTGAAGGAGTAAAGGCACAGCTTGTTGAGGTAATTGAAAGGAAAGTTCGCTAATGAATATTCATGAAATACGCAAACAGTTTCCAATTCTTGATCAAAAAGTGAACGGCAAACAACTTGTATATTTCGATAGTGCAGCAACTTCTCAAAAACCAATTCAAGTCATTGAAACGTTAGAACGTTACTATAAAGAATATAATTCTAACGTGCATCGCGGTGTTCATACGCTCGGTACGAAAGCTACCGACGCGTATGAAGGTGCACGTGAGAAAGTTCGCAAGTTTATTAACGCGAAATCAATGGAAGAGATTATTTTCACGCGCGGAACGACAACTGCATTAAATACAGTAGCGGCTAGCTATGGTCTTGAAAATGTAAAAGAAGGCGATGAAATCGTTATTTCTTACATGGAGCACCATAGTAACATCATTCCGTGGCAACAAGTTGCGAAGAAAACTGGTGCAACTTTAAAATACCTTCCGCTTCAACCAGACGGTACAATTTCTTTAGAAGATGTTCGTCAAACAGTTACACCGAATACAAAAATCGTTTCTATTATGCAAGTATCAAACGTGCTTGGAACGATTAACCCTGTAAAAGAAATCGGAGCAATCGCACACGAAAACGGTGCAATTATGGTCGTTGATGGTGCACAAAGTACACCTCATATGAAAGTAGATGTACAAGATTTAAACTGTGATTTCTACGCATTATCTGCTCATAAGATGTGCGGACCTACAGGTATCGGCGTATTATATGGTAAAAAAGAATTGCTGAACAATATGGAGCCAATTGAGTTTGGCGGTGAAATGATTGATTTCGTAGATTTACAAGAATCTACTTGGAAAGAGCTTCCGTGGAAGTTTGAAGCAGGTACACCGATTATCGGTAATGCAATCGGACTTGGTGCGGCAATTGATTTCCTAGAAGAAATCGGTCTTGATAATATTGAAAAGCATGAGCATGAATTAGCGCAATATGCTTTAGAAAGACTATCAGAAGTAGATGGCGTTACAATTTATGGTCCAAAGCATCGTGCTGGTCTTGTTACATTTAATATTGAAGACGTACATCCTCACGATGTAGCAACTGTATTAGATGTAGAGGGCATTGCGGTTCGCGCAGGACACCACTGTGCACAACCGCTTATGAAGTGGCTAAAAGCTTCTTCAACAGCACGTGCGAGCTTCTATTTATATAATACAAAAGAAGAAATTGATACATTTGTTGAATCGCTAATCAAGACAAAGGAGTATTTCACAAATGTCATTTAATAATTTAGATACGTTATACCGTCAAGTTATTATGGATCATTATAAGAATCCTCGTAACCATGGCGTGTTAGAAGATAGTGTTACTGTTAACTTGAACAATCCAACTTGCGGAGATCGTATTCAACTTACGATGAAAGTAGCAGAAGGTATTGTACAAGAGGCGAAGTTTGAAGGAGAAGGGTGTTCTATCTCAATGTCTTCAGCTTCGATGATGACACAAGCAGTAAAAGGTAAGAAAATTGAAGAGGCACTTCAGCTTTCTAAAATTTTCTCTGATATGATGCTAGGAAAAGAGTACGATGACAGCATTGATTTAGGAGATATTGAAGCATTACAAGGCGTATGCAAGTTCCCTGCACGTATTAAATGTGCAACATTAGCGTGGAAAGCGTTAGAAAAGGGCTTAAACGAAGATAAGTAATGTTAAAGGTTCCTAAAAACGAGGTTATCTAAGGAGGGACACACCAACATGGCGAAGCAACTGCCAGATATCGGCGATTATAAATATGGTTTCAAAGACAAAGACGTTTCGATTTTCCGTGCTGGACGCGGTTTAACAAAAGAAATCGTTGAAGAAATTTCACGTATGAAAGAAGAACCACAGTGGATGTTAGACTTCCGTTTAAAATCACTGGATAAGTTCTATGAAATGCCAATGCCACAATGGGGCGGCGACTTAAACGACTTAGATTTCGATGAAATTACGTACTACGTAAAACCATCTGAGAAATCTGAGAAGTCTTGGGATGAAGTACCTGAGGAAATTAAAGCGACATTTGATAAATTAGGTATTCCTGAAGCTGAGCAAAAATATTTAGCTGGTGTATCTGCACAGTACGAATCTGAAGTTGTATACCACAACATGAAAGAAGACCTAGAAGCTCTAGGAATCGTCTTCAAAGATACAGATAGCGCATTAAAAGAGAACGAAGATATTTTCCGTGAGCATTTCGGAAAAGTAATCCCACCAACAGACAACAAATTCTCTGCATTAAACTCTGCAGTTTGGTCTGGTGGATCATTCATCTACGTTCCAAAAGGTATTAAAGTGGATACACCACTTCAAGCGTACTTCCGTATTAACTCTGAAAATATGGGACAATTCGAGCGTACGCTTATCATCGTAGACGAAGGCGCACACGTACACTACGTAGAAGGTTGTACAGCACCTGTTTACACAACTAACTCACTTCACAGTGCGGTAGTAGAAATCATCATTAAAAAAGATGCATATTGCCGTTATACAACAATCCAAAACTGGGCGAACAACGTATACAACCTAGTTACAAAACGTGCGGTTTGTGAAGAAAACGCAACGATGGAATGGATTGACGGTAACATCGGATCTAAATTAACGATGAAATACCCAGCAGTTATCTTAAAAGGTGAAGGCGCTCGTGGTTTAACATTATCTATCGCGATTGCTGGTAAAGGCCAACACCAAGATGCTGGTGCGAAAATGATTCACTTAGCGCCAAACACGTCTTCCACAATCGTTTCTAAATCGATTGCGAAGCATGGTGGTAAAGTAACTTACCGTGGTATCGTACACTTCGGACCAAAAGCGAAAAACTCTCGCTCTAACATCGAGTGTGATACGTTAATCATGGATAACCAATCTACATCTGATACAATTCCTTATAACGAAATCAAAAACGATTACGTTTCACTTGAGCATGAAGCGAAAGTATCGAAAGTATCAGAAGAACAATTATTCTACCTAATGAGCCGCGGTATTTCTGAGCAAGAAGCTACAGAAATGATCGTAATGGGCTTCATCGAGCCATTCACTCGCGAACTTCCAATGGAATACGCAGTTGAAATGAACCGTCTAATCAAGTTTGAGATGGAAGGTTCTATTGGTTAATATATGTATGAAGAAAGCGCCCTGCTGTGCAGGGCGCTTTTTTGTTTTGCGGATTTGTCTTGGCTGGATAGAGGATACCAGGGTGGGTGTTCAGCTAAATATATCAACGATTTTTCAAATATATCAACCATAACTCGGAATATATCAGCGATTATTTCAATATATCGACTTATCAACAAATTACGACATAGCAAGAGGAACGAATACCCTGCACCATTCAAACAGGAAAGGAGCATTTATATATATAGAAGGCGACTGGAAGTAGTTGAGGCTAAGATACTGACAAATACAGTAAAGAATTCATAGGAAAATTCCCCACGGTAAACTTTCTTACAACTCCCTGTTCTACCAATGAATTCACAGATTTAAAAAATAAAGTTTCTCATATAAAAAAGGACAAACTTTTGCTTTTTCTCTCAATGCGAGTACAATGTAAAATAGCAAGAAAAGACGAAAAGTATTTACAGGATTATTGCGTACGTGTAGCGTAAATGGCAGTAAGGAACTGAGAGGAGGTTTTTTCTCTGAATATAAATAAAGAAACAATCATCCACCTTTATCATACAAACGATATACATAGTCATTTTGAAAATTGGCCGCAAATTTCTCGGTTTGTACAAGGAGAGAAAAAGCGAAGACAGGAAGCGGGAGAGACCGTTTTGACGGTTGATATCGGCGATCATGTGGATCGTTTTCATAGTATTTCGGAAGCGACGAATGGACTTGGCAATACGAAGCTTTTAAATGAGGCGCTATATGATTATGTAACAATCGGAAATAATGAAGGAATTACGTTAGCGAAGGAGCATTTGAATCGTCTATATGATGATGCTGGATTCGAGGTGCTCGTTGCGAATTTATTTGAAAAAGAAGGGGTACGTCCGGAGTGGGCAAAGCCTTATAAATTACATACAACGACAGATGGAATTACAATTGCTTTTATCGGGTTAACGGTAGCTTATCCAGAGTTTTATCATATGCTCGATTGGCATATTGAAGATCCGCTTATCCATTTAGAGTCTATTTTAGAAGAAGTGCGAGATGAGGCTCATATTACGGTTGTCCTTTCTCACCTTGGAAAAAGCATGGATGAGTATATGGCGGAGCATTATGATATAGATGTTATTTTAGGTGCACATACGCACCATTTATTTGAGCGTGGCGTTCTTATGAATAATACGTTACTTTGTTGTTGTGAAAAGTGGGGACGTTACGTTGGGCACGTTCAGCTTACTGTGGATAAAGAGACGAAGAAGCTGTTGAAAAAGGACGGTAGAGCGATTAAGACAGAACGTTTAGGTGCTTATAGCAAACCGTTATCCACAATTGAAGTGCTGCAGGAAGAAAGTAAACAGATTATGGCCGAGCCTGTCGTTTATTTAAAGGAAGCGTTACCGGTCGATTGGTTTCAGGAGACATCGTTTTCGCACATGTTAGCAAGTGCGCTGAAAACGTGGTGTGGTGCAGAGATTGGCATGGTGAACGCTGGTGTGCTATTAGAGGGATTAAATGAAGGTGTTGTGACGCGCGGAGATATTCACAGAATTTGTCCACATCCCATTAATCCATGTTTATTAAAAGTACCAGGGAAAACGTTAAGAGAAGTTATTTTGAAAGCACGCCGTCCAAATATGGAGAATCTTGAGGTGAAAGGATTCGGATTTCGCGGGACAGTGATGGGGAAAATGATTTACGCTGGTGTCGAGGTCATTCCAGATACGATTCCTGGGAATAAAATTTTACTCGAGGATGTATTGATTAACGGGGAATCGCTGGAATTAGATCGTATATATACGGTAGGAACGATTGATATGTTTACATTCGGATACTTATACCCAGAGCTATCCACACTTTCTGACAAACAATATTATATGCCGGAACTACTGAGAGATGTGTTAACAGACGTGTTGATAACTCATACATCTTCCGTCAAACTATAGGCTAGTTACTTGTAACACTCATTTTTCTCTTGTCATACAGATAAGAAAGAGAGGAGTGTGAACTATGGTTAATGTGGAGCCAATTATAATCGATAATTATACGTTTATTGCGGTTAGCGTCAAACTTCCAAAGACAAATTTGCTAGCGGTAATGAGCGATAAAGGATATATTATGTGCGGTGCATTAGATGTAGGTCTTTTAAATGAGAAGTTAGGGGATCGAGGTATTATTGCTGGCCGTGCGGTTGGTGTAAGAACGATTGAACAACTTCTTGAAGCACCGCTAGAATCAGTAACGATTGAAGCCGAAGTTTTAGGTATTACGGCTGGCACAATCGGAAAAGAAGCATTATTAAAAATGAGATAAGCATATATCGTCCCTCCTTCTTGCATAGAAATGATATAAGAAGGAGGTTTTTTTATGAGCATATTTCGTTCGAAAAATTCGCGGTTTCGAAAGGGGCCAATTTCCTTTCGGTACATACTGCTTATGTCGTTTATTCTTTTTGTCATATTACTTGTGCAAGGGTTATGGATTGTGAATAGTAGCATTCAGCCGACATTACTTAAATATGGGGAAGTAGAGACGCATAAAATGGCGACAGCGGTTATGACGAAGGCGGTAAAAGATAGAATTAATGAGGGATTCGATGTTGATTCATTAATGAAAGTACAAAATGATAAAAATGGGAAAGTGTCCACAATTAATTTAAATACGAAGCAAGTAAATGAAATCGTAACGTCAACGACCACATACATAGAAAAATATTTACAGCAAGTAGAACAAGGGGATTTGAAAGGGCTAGGTATTTCTGAAAAAAATGGGGCAACGATGGCAATTCCTTTTGGTCGTGTAACGGATAATGCGCTTCTTGGAAATATAGGCCCCGATATTCCAATTGATTTCACGACGATTGGTCATGTGAATACGGATATTAAACAAAAAATTGAGCCGCACGGGATCAATACGACAGCGATTCAAATTATTATGGAGATGGAAGTAACGTTGCAAGTGATTATTCCATTTCATACGAAAGAAATAACAGTGAAGCAAGACGTTCCAATTGCAACGCGCATTGTTCAAGGGGAAGTACCTACTTATTATGGAAGCGGAAGTGTTTCTGTACCTGATAAAAAGAAAACGGATAGTTAGCCATAAATAAAAAATAACCGTAGCAATGTGCTACGGTTATCGTTTTGTATTCGCGCGTTCTTTTCGCTCCCAAAGACTTAAGTGCATGTATGGATCGAAAGCCCATTCTGTATAGCCATTGTCTTTATACATGCCGAAATGTAGGTGGGGCGGGAATTTTCCAGCTGTGCCGGGAGGGCCATAACCGGTGCTACCAACAAATCCGATTACTTTTCCAGGCTCGACAATTTGTCCAAGCTGTATTTCTTTTGAGAATCCGCCTAAGTGAGCGTAATAATGGTAATTATTATGAAGATCACGAATACCGATGCGCCATCCACCAAGGCGGTTCCAGCCTTTTGTTTCAATAATGCCATAGCAAGTGGATCTTACTGGTACGCCATAGCCTGCAAAAATATCAGTTCCTTCATGAATTCTTCTTCCCCCAAAACTTCTTCCGGCACCGAAAGTACTACGGTAGCTATGGTCACTGCGAATCGGGAGAGGAAAAGCATTTCCTTCTAAATTAACACGTCCATAATGCTTATAAATTCGGGCGTATTCGGTAATTAAATCAACTGTTTTCGCACGTCTATAATATTCCCAAAGCATAATGTGAATGCGGTCTTCGGACGATCCTTGTTTCTTTAAAATCGTTGCTGCTGTATGCAGAAGATCACGGTCGTTATTTGCATTTGCAAATCCATCTTTGTCACCATCTAAACCCATCCCGCCAAATAGAGAAATTGTATGGGGAAGAGTGTCGTTACCATTAACAGGTCCAGCCCATATTTCTGGTTTGAAATAAAGGGAAATGATGGCATCTGGTTTTTTCGGAATATCTTTTCTTACGCTCCGTATATTTCTTTCATACTGATCCATTGCAGCTAAGTAATACCAAGGAATGCCTGAAGATTGCTCTGTTTCTTTATATAGTGCCATGCGCTTTTCGTATATGCTTTGCTGATTCTCTTCACCGTAAGCGATGTTTTGGTGGAGAAGAAAGCAAATCGAAAGCAAAAGAGAAATTTTTCGAAGCATGAAATAGACTCCTTTCACAACATCACTCTTTTTAGTGTGGGATATACGGAGTATTTCATTATAGGGAACGATTGGAAAAAATCTTAGAATCTTCATTTGAGCAAATCGCTTTCATACGTTAGAATAGATATGTTACATTGAAAGAAGCGAACACGGTAAACTATTTCATATTGTGCGGAGTTGATAACCATGACAAAACAAACAGAATATAAGCGCAAGCCCGAATGGTTGAAAATTAAGTTAAACACGAATGAAAACTATACAGGCTTAAAGAAAATGATGCGTTCTAAGAATCTTCATACAGTTTGTGAAGAGGCGAAATGTCCGAATATTCATGAATGCTGGGCTGTAAGGAAAACAGCAACATTTATGATCTTAGGTGCGGTTTGTACACGTGCTTGTCGTTTTTGTGCGGTTAAAACAGGCTTACCAACTGAGCTTGATTTACAAGAACCAGAACGCGTAGCAGATTCAGTAGTACAAATGGGCTTAAAGCACGTTGTTATAACAGCGGTTGCACGCGATGATTTAAAAGACGGTGGAGCAGCTGTTTTTGCTGAAACAGTACGAGCTGTACGTCGTAAAAACCCATTCACATCTATCGAAGTATTACCATCTGATATGGGTGGAGTAGAAGAAAACTTAAAAATGTTAATGGATGCAAAACCAGATATTTTAAACCATAACATTGAAACAGTACGTCGATTATCTAACCGAGTTCGCGCTAGAGCAAAATATGACCGTTCATTAGAGTTTTTACGTCGAGCGAAAGAAATGCAGCCTGATATTCCAACTAAATCGAGCATTATGGTGGGCTTAGGTGAAACGAGAGAAGATTTAATTGAAGCAATGGATGACTTACGTGCAAACAATGTGGATATTTTAACTCTTGGACAGTACCTACAACCATCTAAGAAGCATTTACCAGTTCTTAAATATTACCCACCAGCAGAATTTGCAGAGCTTAAAGAAATTGCACTTAGCAAAGGATTTAGCCACTGTGAAGCTGGCCCACTTGTGCGTTCTTCTTACCATGCGGACGAGCAAGTTCGTTCTGCAAAAGAAAAAACAGCAGAAGCAAAATAATAAAAAAAGAGAGCCAATCATTGGCTCTCTTTTTGTTTATATTCTAAAACAGTATTTGAGCATGTTAATAAAATCTTTTTTAATTCTTCTGTGGATAATTCAATTGTAAATTCAGGTACACCAGGTGTAATTAAAATTTTGTCGTAAGTATAAATCGCACAATCCACAATAATTGTTACATGTTGTGAATAACCGAAAGGAGCGACACATCCTGGTGTACAACCAGTTTTGTCTCGCAGTTCATTAGGAGAACAGAGAGATAAGCGCTCTCCAGTTATTTCTTTCATCTCTCCCCGGTTGAGCCTTGTGCCTTCTAACGTGAAAAATACGTAATAATCTCCAGACTTAGATTTTAAAAATAAGCTTTTGCTGGGAGTGCCGTGTAAGCCAAGCCTTTCCCGTACGATACGATCTGTTTCATAATCGAGTACCGGTTCATGCTCAAACTTTTCGTAAGAAGCATTTGTTTTATGTAGTAAAGCAAGTACATCTTCGTACATATGGAGTGATACCCCTTTCTATTGTTAGTACAGTTTCTTCTCGTGGCGTCAACTGAATGTGCTGGAAAGAGATATTACTTGGACTGTGCTTCCCATAATCGTTTTAAGACACAGTGTTCGTCGATTGTAATTTCGTAAATATCAGGATTCGTTAAACTTCTCCATTCATTAAAGCCGATCGTATGATCAAAGTGCTTTAAAATGAGCGTAAGTAAGTTTCCATGTGTAACAAGTAGTGTTGTAGTATGGTTTAATTTTAAAACGTCTTGGATAAGCGATATAGCACGGTCCATTGCTTGTTTTGTTGACTCTCCGCCTGAAAAGGCAATATCTATATTTGTAAAAGTAGATTCTAGTTTTTGCATCCAATCGTCCATTGGAACGTCGCTTAATATGCGTTCAGCTAATCGTTCATCTTCTTGGATAGACAAGTTAGCTTGGAGCGCATAGGGCCGAATAGAATCGATAGCTCGCACAAATGGGCTTGAAATAATATGATCTATTTGTGGTTGGATTTCTAAGAGGAATGTAGCAAGGATGTTTGTTTGATTTTTTCCTGCAATCGTTAATTCGGCATCACGTTCTTGTCCAGTTGCTGAACAATGTCGTATTATAATTAATTTCTTCATAATTCATCCCCATCTTTCAAGTTGACGCTATATACTTCGACAAAAGTGGAAATAATTCCTTTTTATTGGAAACGGCATATTGATCTAAATATGTGGAAAAGTAATGTGGATAATAGAAAATCGAGGTGTACTTATGAAAAAAATGATATGTATCGTATTCATGATTTGTTTTCTTACGCAATTGTCCACAACATATGCACAATCCAATCAAAAGTTAGACTATCCAAGCAATCGAAATAAGCCATTTGTAAGTGAGGATGTGTTTTACGAACAGTTAGATAAGAAAATTTATAAAGAATACAACAATGCAACATATAGCGTTCGAAAAAAAATCTCATTTAAAGAAGTGCCCGATGAAGAATCTTCTTTCCGACAAAAAACAGCCGTGGGTTGTCGGGGTGAAGTGGTGCTTCAAGATTCTTTCGTTCACCCTGATCGCCAAGTTTATTTTTTCGCTTCCTTTTCTCAAAATGAAGTAGACGAATTTCATAAGTACATTGTTATAGATGCAGAAACAAAAAGGGAGCTGCGAGCAGGTAAAAGCTATCATCATTATGATAATCTATATAAAAAATAACCCACCAACTGGTGGGTTATTTTTACGCCGGTACATTCATTAATTTTTCTTTCATTTTACGAATAAGAATGACAGCACCAATTGTGAAGAGAAGGGTGATTCCTTCAGCAACAAAGATGTTGATTGTTTTTGTTTGGTAAAGTGCCGCAAAAAAGTCTACAAATGCGTGGAATAATACAGCGTACACAAGGAAGATATACTTCTTCTGTTTTACTGCGTATAAGACAAGCATTGTAAAGGCAATTTGCAGCACGAGTGCCATAATTCTTTCGAAGCTACCAAGGAAGTATAAGTAGGCAGGTTGCTGAATTAACATGTCCTGTAGGCGGCCTAGCTCCGGCATTTTTTCGACCATTTGAGCGAAGCTACCGTTGTTAATTGAATTCGCAAATATAAGCGCTTGAAATGCAGAGAATCCGCCAACTAAAATAGATTCAATGCCGCCGTGACCAATTCCGTAAGCGAAGCCATCTTTATATTCTTGATATTTTTTTAGTAAGAAGAAAAAGGCAACGAAGCGTCCTAATTCTTCAAAAATACCAGCAGTCAGTCCGCTATAAAGCGAGAAAATAAATGGGTTTTCTAAAATTGGACCTATTGTAGGATTTCCGCGCATGAATAATTGGAACGGTGTTTCGAGAATTTGGGTAAAACCGATAAAGATAAGAACACCAACGCCGACCACTTTCCAATTAATATTATATTTCTTACGGAAATAAACGAGTACAATAATTGGGACCAGAATCGAGACAATGAGTTGAAAGATGATGCTGGCAATTACAGTATTTGAAACCATACTTTCACCGCTTTCTAATATATGTACATATCTATTATGCATGAAATATAGTGGAGATGAAACTTTTAACAAAAAATGAATAATTCACTTATTGACTCTAACGTTGCGTCATACTTTATCGTATGTATTAAGGGGGAGATACACATGACAATGAAGGTAAAAGAAGTAGCTAATTTAGTTGGAATTAGTGTGCGCACACTGCATCATTACGATGAAATTGGGTTATTAACCCCAGACGAGACGACAGAGTCTGGATATCGTCTGTATTCCAATGAAAATTTAGAGACATTGCAGCAAATTTTATTTTTTAAAGAGCTAGGCTTCCCTTTGAAGAAAATTAAAGAAATTATCATGAGTCCGTCATTTGATCGCGAAGAAGCGCTACAGCTTCATAAGAAAATGCTTCTTGAAAAGCGTGCAAGGTTAGATAAAGTGATTGCGACGATTGATAAAACAATTCAGCATACAAAAGGAGAGATTGAAATGACGAATAAAGAGAAATTTGAAGGATTCGATTTCAGCCATAACCCATATGAAGAAGAAGCACGTGAAAGATGGGGAGACGCAGCTGTAGATAAAGCGAACGAATATGCAAAAGGTATGTCAAAAGACAATCAAGAAGAGTTTAATACTATTTATAGAAATTTAGCGGCACTGAGACACGGTGCACCAGATTCTAAAGAGGCGCAGGCATCTATCAAAGTATGGTACGATTACTTGCAAAACTTTAGTCACTATTCATTAGACGCTTTTAAGGGCCTCGGTCAAATGTACGTCGCTGATGAGCGCTTTACGAAAAATATCGATAAGTTTGGCGAGGGGTTAGCGCAATTTATGTGTGATGCGATGGAGATTTATGCGGATCGTAATAAAAAATAAAAACGGGTGGAGTTTTCTCCACCTGTTTTATTTTTTTATCATATCGTTCAAAGTCTGATCCCCCGTATTGTTCAAATGAGGATTTTTACTCATTTCTCGTTTTAACATATCGAGGCTTTGCGTATATTCTGTATCATTTAATGCGCCAGATTGAAGGCCTTGAATTTGAGAAATCAACTTTTGGTCTGTTGATACATATGCTTTATAATAGCGAGGGACGATGGACAATGCAGCTTTATATACTTGATCCGCTACGAGTTTCGGATCCGTTGTGTTTGCACGGTATACAACAAATACTTCATCATCGGTAACGAGCGTAGCAGCGTTTGTAACATCAGGAAGTTTGACTGTCATGCTTGTAATCATTTCAGCGACTTTCTCACGGTTAATGGCTCCTACTTGTTTGTTAGATACTTCATGCTTTTGTTTAGATGAATAACCTACCCTTGTAAGCCGTGTATTTGTATTTTCCGTATGATACATGTCGTTTTTATTGGAAACAAGAACACGACTTCCTTCTTCACGTTCCATTTCGGCTTTATTCGTTGATTGACAGCCTGCAAATAAGGAAAGAGTGAGGAGAGAGAGTATAATTTGTTTTTTCACGATGTATCACCTCCTTCTCCATAGCATGCACTAATTTTCAATTTTTTGTATTTGAAATTGTTGGTTGGTATGCTTTGTGATACGATAAAAAGAAGAATGCTTAGAGAGGAAGTTAATGATGGAGCAAAAGCAAGAGCAAGAGATGCATGCTACGGTGAGCATTAATAATGTGCAGTACGAAGTAATTAAAAACTTTCGTGACGGTTTTAGTGAAGAAGCATTTAAAGAGCGTTATGCAGAAATTTTAAATAAATATGATTATATCGTTGGGGACTGGGGTTATGAGCAACTTAGATTGCGCGGTTTCTTTGATGATAGTAATCAACGTTCGACATATGATACGAAAATTAGTACGTTAACGGAGTATTTATACGAGTACTGTAACTTCGGTTGTGCACACTTCGTATTACGAAAAGTGAAGAAATAAAAAAATCCTCTTACGATTGTAAGAGGATTTTTTTATACTTGCTCACAAACAAATCGAAATAGAATCACCTTCAGAAAGTATTGCATTTGGTTTCATTTGTTGTCCGTTCAATTGAATATCCCCATTTTTAATTTTATCCACAATGCGTGTACGGCTCCAGTCGGAAATATATGTGGATAAAGCTTTATCCATTCGGTGAGAACCGAAAACGATATCTAATACGATTGTGATTTCGGCTATGCCGTTTTCTTTATGTTGTGTAATGGAAATGGTAGTGCTTGTTTCTGTTTGATCCTGCTGGGTCATATCGACTGTTTCAACGTGATCAGTAAATGCTTTATAAATACGAAGTTTTTGATTCCACGTATGATCTTTCGGACATTTATAAATGGCAAAGCGGTATATATTTTTTCCATTGGCGTTATGCCTACGAATATTCGTGTCAGTAAATAGGGTAGTGCGTCTGCAATTTTTACAATACTTTTCGATTGTATTTTGCTCATTTTCATATAAACTCCAAGAAAGTTGTACTTTCTGCATTTTCCTTCACCTCTTATAGCAGTGGTAAAGGAACGTAATACAGCTATTTGGATGTCTTGTAGTATGAAGATATGAGAAATAGACAAAAATAAAAGGAGATTCCCCAAAGAGGAACCTCCGTAAACATCATACTACAGATGCGTTACGTTCCTTTGTAATGGGAATGGGCAGACTACTCCCTTGAAAAAGCACGGTGCTTTTTTGAGAGTAATGCTATCCAATTGCTGGTCCATTACAAAGTAAATGTTGGCATACGTAGATAACGTCCTTTCTATCCAAATAGATTTATTCTTAATTATAACATGTTTGTTTGAAAATTCAAAATAATTTAAGCGAAAAAACACCAGCTAACATAGCTGGTGCCTACGATAAATTATATAAGTTCAAATAAAAATGAGCGTAGTTCTTCTGCAATTTCTTCAGTCATAGAAAATGCATGCTCTAAGTAGCCTGGTTCGTTTAAATCGTCAGGACCGATGATTGCAAATCTATTGCGCTGCATATCAAGGACAATTGTTTTACCGTAATGACGATCGGAGTATAAAAGTGCTAAATCATGACGCTCATTTTCTCCCATAAAGCTAACGAAACGAGTTCTTGTAGCGACTGTATCGTCGTACAGAAAGAAACGTTCTTCCATACACATGGCTCCTTTATTAAATATCTAAGTTTAAGTGTGGTTTATGATCTAAATGGTGATGCGTTTTAATGAATCGTACCGTTCTTGTTTTGTAACGCATAACGATAGAATATGTTTCAGCTAAATCTCCGCCAAGGAATTTAACACCGTCTAATAACTCACCAGCAGATACACCAGTTGCTGAGAAGATTGCATCATCCCCAGATACTAAGTCATCTAACATAAGAAGTTGACGAGGATCTTCTAATCCCATTTCACGACAACGAGCTTCTTCTTCTTCGTTCATTGGAACTAAGCGAGCTTGCATTTCACCTTCAAGGCATTTTAATGCTGCTGCAGAAATAACACCCTCTGGAGCTCCGCCAATACCTACGAATAAATCAATACCCGTTCCAGGTAGTGCTGTTGCGATTGACGCACCAACATCACCATCACCAAATAATTTTACGCGTGCACCTTTTGCACGAACACGGTCAATAATATCTTGATGACGTTCACGTTCTTGCACGATAACTGTTAGATCACGAATCTTTTTATTGTTAGCTTCTGCTACAATTTCAATTGTTTTTTCAATTGGATCATCTAAGCTAATTTTACCAGCTGCTTTTGGACCAACCGCGATTTTTTCCATGTACATATCAGGAGCATGAAGAAGGTTTCCTTTATCTGCGATTGCGATAACTGCCATTGCATTTGCAAGACCTTTTGCAACGATGTTAGTACCTTCTAATGGGTCAACGGCGATATCTACTTCTGGACCGTTACCTGTTCCTAGTTCTTCACCAATATATAACATCGGTGCTTCATCAAGTTCTCCTTCACCAATTACAACTGTACCTGCCATGTTTACTGAATCGAACATATCACGCATTGCTGTAGTTGCTGCATCATCTGCTTCGTTTTTCTTTCCGCGGCCCATCCACTGTGCGGATGCTAATGCTGCTGCTTCTGTTACACGGACAATTTCTAGTGCGAGTTCACGTTCCAAGATTCCATTCCTCCAATTTCAAAAATCATACAAATATAACTATAACAAATAACGGAGAAAAGGTGAATTCGAAAAATTGTCGATTTTTTCAGAAGAAAGCGTTACAATTAAAATGTAAATGCTTTAATTTCCAGGTAGGTGACATTCATGTATTTTGTAGACAGAAAGAAAATAGAACAAATGCTAGTATGTTTAGAACGAGCAACAAGTACATTTCAAGAGAAAAAGATATATGAAACCGAGTTTGAATTTTACGCATTAGAACGCATAGCGCATCTTATTATTGATTGTGTATTAGATGTAGGAAATGCGATGATTGATGGATTTATTATGCGCGATCCAGGAAGCTATGAAGATATTATTGATATTTTAATGGACGAGCGAGTGATCAGTGCAGAAGATGGACAAGGGATGAAAGAAATTATCCTTCTTCGAAAAATGCTTACGCAAGATTATATTCAAATGAATCATGATGAATTATATAAGACGATTCAAAAACATATTGCAGTGGTAGAGAAATACCCAGCAAATATTCGCAGTTATTTAGAAAAGGAATTAGGACCTGTATCTGCATTTGTACCAGAATAATTATGCTTATAAGATCCCCAAGGTACCTTTTTGGGGATCTTATATTGTATGTGAGAAAGAAAAGGGAGAAGGTTGAAGCATGGGGGAAGCACGTACGACGAAAGATGAAATTGTACAATTGTTGAAAGTAAAGGGAGAGCACACGGTAGCGGAACTAGCTGACGTTTTAGAGATTACAGAAATGGCGATCCGAAGACATTTAAGTAATCTTGAGAAAGATGGTTTAATCTATTCCAAGATGGTAAGGCAACATGTCGGAAGACCAACTTATTTGTATGGATTAAGCGAAAAGGGAGAAGATACATTCCCGAAAGAGTATAAGCAATTTGCGATTGATATGTTAGAAGATTTAGCTCGAATGGGCGATGAAAAAATACTTCGTCACGTTTTAAAAGAGAGAACGAAGCGGATGGAAGAACAGTTGCAAAAGCGAGTGAGTAATCAAAAGAGTTTAGCATATAAAGTACAAGAGATAGCAGCTATGCAAGAAAAAAATGGTTATATGGTTCAAATAAAGAGAGATGGAGAGAATTCTTTCGTAATTGAAAAACAAAACTGTCCGTTAAAGGAAATTGCAGAGAGATTCTCGCAAGTATGTGAAGATGAAAAAGAGATGTATAAGCGTTTATTTGCAGGTGCAGAAGTGAAAGCGTTAGCAAACATGTGCGAAGGCGATTGTAGTTGTTCTTACCAAGTAAAAGAGAAAAAATGAACGTTATGGGGCGCTTTAAGGTAAAGCGTTTTTTTCTTTGGAAAAAGCGGGTAATATAAGAGTGGTATGATAGGTGAGAACGTTAGCATAGAAGGAGAGACATAATAATGTATAAAGGTTATTTAATTGACTTAGACGGTACGATGTATCGCGGAGAAGAACAAATTGAAGAAGCGAGCGACTTCGTAAAAGCGTTAGGAGAGCGCGGCGTTCCTTATTTATTCGTTACGAATAATTCAACACGTAAACCAGAACAAGTGGCAGAAAAACTTGTTCGTTTCGATATTCCAGCGAAAGCAGAGCAAGTATTCACAACGAGTATGGCGACAGCAAACTTTATTTATGAACGTAAACAAGATGCAACTGTATATATGATTGGTGAAGAAGGCTTACATGATGCGCTTGTGGAAAAGGGATTTGAACTTGTGGATGAAAATCCTGATTTCGTTGTTGTCGGTTTAGATCGTGACATCACATATGAAAAATTAGCAAAAGCTTGTCTTGCTGTGCGTAACGGCGCAACGTTTATTTCTACAAATGGAGATATTGCCATTCCGACTGAGCGTGGATTATTACCAGGTAACGGTTCATTAACATCAGTTGTAGCAGTATCAACAGGTGTGGATCCAATCTTTATCGGAAAACCAGAATCAATCATTATGGAACAAGCTTTAAAAGTGCTTGGTATAGGAAAAGATGAAGCATTAATGGTTGGGGATAACTACGATACAGACATTTTAGCGGGAGTAAATGCTGGCATGCATACGCTTCTTGTCCACACTGGAGTAACAACTGTGGAGAAGTTAACAGAATATGAAGTACAACCGACGCAAGTTGTGCATAACTTGACGGAGTGGATTGAGAAGATGTAATGAAAAACAGGTAGCCGGAAGAGGTTACCTGTTTTTTTATGCATAATTGCATATGTGCTGTTGGTATATAAAATGTAAAATTTATATGTAATGATATTTTAAAGGGGGATAAGAATGTACTGGATGTCATGTATTATGTTTGTTTTTACATTATGTGTTTTGTTCTTTGTTCTATGGAAAATATATAAAATAAATGAAATGAAAAAAAGCGCAGGAAAACTTATTGCAATATATCCTAGGGTAAAACGACGTTGGATTGCGTTACTTGGACCAGCATATTTCATTGGACAATGTATGTATATATATGCTCAGTACGTAAGTGGCGATATTGATACAGTTGAACAGTTTCTCATTCAGCTAGGTATTCATGCTGTAGCAAGTTGTTTTATGACTTTAATAGCTATCCATCTTATTAAAAGTGTACAAATATATGAAAAAGGTGTAGTAGACGGATTGAACTTTTATTCATACGAAGAATTAAAAGGCTATAAAACATCAACATGGGAAAATCCAAAAGAAAATATATTTTTATATCGCGGGCGAGAAAAAATGAATGACAATGTAAATTTACTTATTAGGCAGGAAGATATGAATGAATTAGAAAGCGTTCTTCAAAGATATATTCCGAAATTAATGATGAAATAAAAAAACTCCGGTTAACAACCGGAGTTTTCTATTAAAATGCACGATTCACAACATCTTTAACTTCTTCAAGATATTGTTTACGCACACTATCATCCACAGAAGGAACGCTTGTATAGAATGTATGCTCAATTGTTTCAATGCCTGTAAATTCAAAGATACCAACATCTACTGTTTTCTTCATTGCTTCAAACATACCGCCGGCTAGGTATGCCTCTTTCGTATTTCCCATTGTAGATAATAATAAGCCTTTTTTACCGCTTAATAACTTCTCAATACCATTTTCACCGTAAGCATAAGCGAAGCCATGGCTAAATACACGGTCAACGTATCCTTTTAAAATAGCAGGAAGTCCTGCCCACCAAACTGGATAAATGAATGTAATGCTATCAGCCCAAGCGATATGCTCTTGTTCTTCTTTAATATCTTCTGGTGTGTTTCCTTGAGAAAATGAGATGAAATCGGAAGCGCCTAATACTGGATTGAAGTTTAATTCGTAGAGATCGCGAACGCGTACTTCGTGACCTTTTTCTTCTAATTCACTTTTTACCGTTTCTAAAATCGCATGGTTGAAGCTTTCTGTATTTGGGTGTGCATAAACGATTACATGTTTCATTGTTCTTCCTCCTATTTGTGGATATGTGAATAGTTTTTTAAAATTATGTAACTATTATGGTTACTTGTATTACGGAAGTCAAGGAAGACATATGTATGTATAAAAAGACGCCCAAAATCGCCTTTCTATACCCCGCTCATACAAAGAACAAAGAAAACAAATAAAATAATGACAATACCAATGCCGAAGTTAAATACGAGAGTACTATCCATACTATGTAACCTCCTTATTTGAAAGTAAAAAGCACTCTAGTGAAGAGTGCTTTTTTATTTTGAGTTTACTTTAAAACTTTGAGAAAAGGATTCATGTGTGTAAAGAGTTACATTATTTTATGTATGTATATTTTGAAATGAGTAAGTCCTTGTGAGATAAAAACAAAGACACTCTTTTGAGTGTCTTTCATGATGACAAAATGTGCCAATTGCTTGAGTTCGATAAGACGCTAATTTCCGTTTTAACGTCTTTTCTTTAATCAAGAAGTGTAGCAACAGCGATTCAAATAAAATTTTACCATTTGTTTCATCGGTGTGCGTATGCAATTGTGCATATTTCGATTAGGAGGTAGGTAATGAACTGTGAATAATTTGAAGTGATTTATTTACGATTTCTTCTGCGGCATATACGCCGATTGCATCTGTTTTTACAACATGGGGTTGTAAGTGATTATATGCTGCCCCTACTTCACCGTGAAGTGGTGCGAAGGCATAGTTAGCTTTTTCAAGCATGCATAAATCAAGTAAAGAATCCCCAGCTGTAATAATAGTGTCTATTTGTAGCACTTCTTTTATATATTGCACAGCATCCCATTTGTTAATAGGCTTCGGTACAAAATATAATTTTCTACCTTGAAGTGAATGGGCCCAGCCTTGTTTGTCTAACCAAGAAATAAAGGATGTTAATTCGTCATAAGGAATGTTCTCTCGTTTAATGATGCAATAGTGGAATAGATCATCAGCTGTTTTTTGTGATATAACCCAATCTTTATGAGCGATTTGTTCAAATTCCTTTAGTATATCGTTTCTCTCTAAACATTCTACTGAAAGTCTTTTTTTTATTTCTTTGTTCCAAGTAACATCTTGCTTGCCGTCATGAAGGATATTACCGCCGTTACTTGTAATGGCATATTCGGGAATGATTTCATTTTGGAATAAAGTAATACGCTGAAACTGTTCAATCGTTCTTGTTGTAACTGGGATAAAATATGAGTGCAGTTGCAATTTTTTTAGTAGTGAAATGGTTTTATGTGATATGAAAGAAATTTCTTTCCCATCTAAAGTTTCAATGAGTTGAATTGATTCATCTTCTATAGGGGCACGAAACGATTTCCGGGAATAAATAAGCGTCTGATCAAGATCACTAGCGAAAATCATATCGTTTCCCTCCTAAGAGGCTTAATGAGCCCACAACATGAATAAGCCATATTCTCATATATTTCAATAGGGACATTCTTTTCTTTAGCAAGAAGTAAAATATGCTTTAAATCGGGATTGTTTTGCTTACGTATTAAAATTTTCCACGGTATTCTTCGGAGTAATACGCGAGTTGTTTCACCGACTCCTGGTTTAATTAAGTTAATATCGTCAATTTTAAAATGATTTTGGATAGACTGTATATCTTTTAATCCTTGCCAAGAGGGATCCGTGTAAGTTGAAGCAATATAACGTAATTGATTATCTACATGAGAATGAACAGAAGGGAATAAATCTGTTACCTCATCAATGAAGAAATTTGATAAATCTTCTTGTTCTAGCTCTTTATAATATTTAACACCATGAAAATCATTTGGACCGATATAGGTGTCATTTAGTACAGTGCGGCTAATTAGTCCAGAGACAGTTGCATTTAAGCAAGCGCTAGGAATAAGAAAATCTTCACGCGTACCGTAAATTGAAGTACAGTAACCGGGATCAGCAAGCACAGCCATACAATGAGAAATGTGTGTATTATTTCGTTCGTTAAATGTGTGTACTGCATATTCTAATTCTTTTTTTATTGCACCTTTCCCAGTCCATCCATCAATGAATTGAATTGTTTCTTTAGAGTGATGTTCCAAAATATAATGGAGTGCATTTTCATCAATACCGCGTCCGCGAACAATAGAAATACAATAGTGAGGTACATCAAGGTTGTATTGATAACGTATGTAGCGTTTTATAAGAATGCCAATAGGCGTACCAGCACGAGCTAATGAAACGAGGACAAGGTTAGTTCCTTTAGTCTGTATAATTTGTTCGGCGACAACTCCAACAGCAATAGCTAGTTTGTGTTTGTATTGTTGCAGGGAAGAAAAGAATAAATCCATATATGCTTTAGATGGTTTATATTCTATTGGTAACATTTCGGAATAATGTGTGCCAGCTTGAATTGCTTGTTCTCTAGTTTCTGTGGAACTTTCTTTCATTAAATCACTAATATCTTTTAATAGAAAAATAGCATCATTTGGATCATAACTACTAATATGAGAATTTACTTTTACCATAATTATCAACCTTCCTTTTCTATGCTATTTGAAAATGAGACGATATGAATAAAGGGAATAACTGTTTGTAACTGCTGTAGAAGAGGAGATAGAGCTTCTTCTCCTAAATCACGTTCAATAAAAACAAATACTTCATCGTAATCATGAGGTGAAATATTATAAAAGTAATTTGTAATAGTAGAATCTTCGGGACTTGGATATGAGAAATGATTATGAATGGCGTAGTTCACATCATTTGAAACAGGGTGGATAGGGCTTCGTGTTGTAGATTGATATAAAATATTTTCACCCATTTCAGCAGCAATTTTCATTGGAATATACATAAATTCACCTGTTCCGAGACAGAGTGTTCGTTTTCCAATTCTTTCTCTATTTAAAGTTCTTCCTGCTTCTTGAGCGAAAGAATGAATGTGCTTTTGTTCATATGCTGAAATGCCGAATCGCCCAGTATATTTTATATAATTTGATGTATAGGATAATGTTGGGCAGGTAAGGGTATGTTTTTTGAAATTAAGTTTAGTTTCTTCAATTTGAATATCTGTTTTTGAAATATTCAATGGTTGGCCAGTTGTATGAATACTGCCTTCTAATAAAGAAATAACATGAATCTTAATTTGAAGCTCTTCTTCTAATTGTTTAAATTGTCTTCTATTCGTATTAGAACGCCAGTCTAATAAAGAAGCAATAATATATTCTTCTCGTGGGAATTTATTTTGAATCGATCTAATAATATTTAATGCTGTTTTTCCTGTTGTCATCTCATCATCTACGAGAACAATTGGATTGCTGTTTTGAAAAAAGCTTTCATCCACATAACAACGGTGCGATGTTGCATGGGAGTGTTCTTCCTCAAATGTAATGACAGATTCGAGGTTGGGTATCGATTCCCTAGTTGTATGTACATACTTTGCATTTTGAAAGCATTGAAACATAGAATGACCAAGTGCTGTTGCTGTTTCAGCAAATCCGATAAATAACACTTCTTCTTGCAAGGGATATTGATAATGAAATACTTCTTCTGGAATTTCATCAACTTCTAATGAAATAAGATTTAAAATTTCTTTTTGAAACGGATGAAAAGCATTATCTAGTACTTCCATATATCTTGCAGCGAGAGCAAATCCACTTGCTAGAGAGATTGCAGGTTTAATAGAAAGATGTTTTCCAAGAATTGTACTCACAAATAAAAAACTCCGCTTCTTATTTATCCTCGCTGCCATTTGAAAAAGATTGTCTAATTCTAAGTTATATGGATTATCACGTACTTCTACATGAACCTTTATATTATTTAAAACGTTATACGTGTTGTTTTGCGTTTGTAATAAGGAGATCGGTGAATTGTTTGTTTTCATGTAGCACCCCGTAAATATTAGATTTTAAAATGGTTTTGCGAGCCCAGTTATAATGAGGCTTTACTTCATTCATTTTGTTAGCAAAACTGCTTTTTAGCACTCCGTTATACGTATCTGCATTTTGTAAAATTGACCTTGCGTCTAAATAATCTTCCATTGTAACAATGTGCATTGCTTGTACAACTCTAATATGAGATGGGTGAATAACTGTCTTTCCAATTAATCCATTTGCATGGTCAAGCGATACCTCTTGAATGAGCCCTTCTTCGTAATCATTAGAAAAATATTCCCATACACATCCTGAAATAACATATTCATTTTTTGCTCTGGAGAAAATATTAATAATGTCGGCAATACAATCACGAACAACAGTAATATGATAGATAGGGGTGTATTTATTGCGCCGAATACCAAATATACTTGAAAAATCAGTAGCGCCAATACGTACATTTAAGATGTAATCACGATAGGAATCTAGTAGATCTTTTATTTGTAATAATGATTCTACACGTGTTTCTTTATACATAATTTCTGGTGATTCTAAAATCGGCATTCCATAAAGGGATAATGAATGTAGCTCGTTTATATATGCAAGCTGATTGATATAAGTCTTTCCATTAACGGGTGTGAATTTTGGAAAGACAAAACCACATAAGCAATGAACAGCACTACCTAATTCAGTAACAATTGTTTTCATTTGACTGGGCTGTCGAACTCTAATAAAAAGAAGTGGGAGATCTGCTTGATTTAGTATGTTGGCACTGACTAAGTTGGCGATTTGCTGTATTTGAACGACAATGTTTTGCTCTGCAAGTTTTACTTCCTTATCGCTGATAGAGTCTTCTAGACAAAGAATAATCGAGGTAGCTTCCACATGTTTTTTTCTAATTATATCTTCCGCGATAGTTTCTTTCGTGCCAGGAGTATATAGCGTAGCCCCTAATGCGTACGCTAATTGCTCTTTCTCTATACTTTTTGAAAAACTAAGAGGTTCTTTATAGAAAAAATTTTGACGTTCTTCTAAGGAGAGATAAGAAAAGTAATTCAAATTGTCACCACCTTATTTCAAATAATTCTGTTTAATCGTAACATAATAAGGAAAATCTTCCATAAAAATAAAGCGAGAAATTTAAAAAACATATTGAGAAAGATGAATTATAAGATGAATATCGAATATTGTTAGTAGAAATATAATAGGGGGAAGAGAAAGTGGATATACATAAGTTAACAGTAGAAGAAGCAAATGAGATAAATACGTGGACGTATGAGGAACCTTATGATTTGTATAGTTTTTCAGGAGAGGAAGAAGCAATAGAAGAACTATTAGATGGGACGTATTATGGCTGTTGTGACGATAATGGAGAGTTTATTGGTTATTTTTGTTTTGGGGAAAATGCACAAGTGCCAGGAGGAAGAGATGCTCATTTATATGGTGGAGAAGATGTAATTGATATCGGACTTGGCATGAAGCCAGCGTTAACAGGGAATGGGCTGGGGAAAATGTTTTTTCAAGCTGGGATCACCTTTGCAGCGAAAGAATATAAGCCGAAGACGTTTCGACTTAGTGTAGCGACATTTAATACACGAGCGATTACGCTATATAAAAACATAGGTTTTCAGCAAGGGTCTACTTTTTTGAGCCGCGGAAGAGAATTTATGATTATGGAATATGAAAGACCGTCAGTATGAAACTGGCGGTCTTTCATGTTTTATTATTCCGAATGCTCAGCTCTGTGCGCTAAACGGCTTGAAGCAGCGGCAGCGATTCCGCCAACGATATCATCAAGGAATGTGTGTACCTTTCCAGATGATTTATCATTTAAGAATTCTAAAATACCAGGTTTTAATTTATCGATATATCCAAAGTTCGTGAAACCGATAGAGCCGTACACATTAACGATAGAAAGTGCGATCACTTCATCAATTCCGTATAAGCCTTCATCACGTTTTACGATATCTTGTAACGGCTCACTTAACATTCCTTTTTCAGCAAGGACATCGAGTTCGATACCAGTAATCAGTGCGTTTTGTACTTCACGTTTTGATAATACACGCTCAACGTTATAACGGCATTCTGACATCTCTAAATTTGGATGATATTTTTTTTGAAGAAAATGAACAAGTTCAGCAATATCGTCAATTGTTACACCGCGCTCTTGTAATAGTTGTAATGCTCTTTCTTGTAGTTGATTTGATTCTTTCATGTTTATCACCTTTTTTTCTTTTTAGTATTTGTATACGTTTCGTTGCTTTATCATGTGCATAGGAATGAAAGGCGAGCACAAGCTCATATATATAAAGAAAAACCATAGGTGGCGACTGCGATGATTCATCATATTTATGAGCATTATCATATGCATGTTAAAGAATTAATCCCCCTTGGCCCCTATAAAAGCTTTTGGATTCGCAACAAAATTTATGTACTTGTTCCAATTGGAGAAATGGAGGAAGAAGTACTTGTAGAGATGAAAAAGCTCAGTGATTATATGAACCAGCAAGGGGATATAACTGTAGCGACTTTCGTTCCGACTATACACGGCTACTATGTAAGTGAGATAGAAGAACAAAATTACTGCTTATTAAAAGGTATGCGTGCGTTAGAACGACATGCTACATCATTAGGAAGTGAGCTTTCTATCTTCCATAAACGAGGTGCATTCTTTCCAGAAGAAATTGAGCAATTAAGCCGTATTGGTGAATGGAAAGCGTTATGGGAAAAAAGGCTCGATCAATTAGAGAAATTTTGGCAATCACAAGTGATGAACCACCCTACAGACGTATTCGATCAATTGTTTATTGAATCCTTCCCGTATTACTTAGGAGTTGCAGAAAATGCAATCCAATATGTTGTAGATACAGAGATGGATGCTACGCCGCAAGTAACTGATGCAGCAACAATTTGTCAAGAACGATTCACACCTTTATTATGGCATCAAACGAAGCGGCTCAAACTTCCTTTTGATTGGGTGTATGATCACCCGAGTCGAGATATTGCAGAATGGATCCGCCATATGACGATAGAAAAAAAGAAAGACTGGGAGCAAACAATTGTTCAATTTGTTACAGATTATGAACGTAATTATTCGCTATCCTCATTTGGTTGGCGCTTATTATTTGCAAGGCTCTTGTTCCCGCTTCACTATTTTGAAACGGTCGAACGATATTACCAAACTGGAAACGAAGAACAAAAAAGCATATATAGAGATCGCTTAGAAGCCATTTTACACGATGTGAACCGCTCAGAGCAATTTATGAAGCATTTTTATGGCTCACTTCGTTTACCAGTAGATAAGCTTGGGATTAGAAAATTAGATTGGCTATCTTAAAAGTATAAAAAAGAGACCGCTGGGGTCTCTTTTTTATACCACAATTTTATGTAATACATTATGCCCCTACCTGCTGATCTGTACATATATTTAAAACGAATTGATGTCTTTCGAGTTTTTCATTTACTTTACCCAATAATTCTTGCTGGATTTCTTTAAATAAAAATTGATAACTCGTATTCCATGTTGGTATAACGGATGAAAGGTCTAATAAATACTCTTTTTTCTTTTCTAGTTCCTGAATTGTTAAAAAAGTGTTCCCCATTTTTGGCATTTGTCGTCCCCCTATGTCTTTTTACTTTTATATGTGTGAACGATTCTATAGTATTAATTATCTCATTTTTGGGGAAGGATTTCCAATTTTGTTTTATGATGTTAAAGGAGAAGTGTTGTTTGAATAAAAAAAGAGACCCATTTTATGTCTAAAATTAATGATGTTACACAAGAAGAGTTACGTTTACTAGGTGAAGAATTTAAAAGTAAATTTTTGATTCACCACTTACAACTACTGGCAGTTAAAACTGGAATGATTCGCCGAAAACGAAAGTGTAGAGTACAAGACC
This sequence comes from Bacillus sp. GbtcB14, assembly GCF_019091205.1. Lineage (NCBI taxonomy): Bacteria > Bacillati > Bacillota > Bacilli > Caryophanales > Bacillaceae > Bacillus > Bacillus sp. GbtcB14. The sequence goes on along the minus strand of NZ_JAGXJT010000004.1, from coordinate 61,019 downwards.
TCGTTTCATTATGCGTGTTTCTCAGCCAAGCAATTGGGACCGAATCCCTAGTTAGTTTATGTTCGAAACTAACTAGAGCTACGGGAATCCAATTATCTAGTCAAGGTCTGAACGAACGATTTAATGCACAGACTGTACAATTCTTAAAGGAATTGTTTTTACAAGTATTTCGAAAGAAGTTTTCTCCAATGACTCCTTTATCTAACCGCTTTACACGTATCCGTATACTAGATTCAACAGCATTTCAGCTTCCAGCTCAATATGCATCTTCTTACAAAGGAATAGGAGGAGGTGGTTCAGAAGCTGGCGTGAAAATTCAATTAGAGTATGAATTGATTTCTGGAGAATTTTTAGAAACAGCTGTAAGAGATGGAACAAGTAGCGATTGCCGTTATGGACAGGAACATACGCAAACATTAGGGCCAGGGGAACTTTCTCTTCGTGATCTTGGCTATTTTTCTATTTATGATTTAGAAAAAATTGCGGATTGAAAAGCATTTTATGTGTCACGTATTCGCTGGAATACACAAGTCTATCAAAAAGAGAAAGCTACATATCGCATAATATCAAACGAAAAAGGTCCCTCAGGCAAGCTGAGAGACCATTCAAAGTACAATCATTCATTTTAGGTGCAAAATAAAATGGTAATCAATCTAATAAATTATAAATGACTAAATTTTTCTCCTAATTTCATTTTTGCAAGTTCATAGATAAAACCTTTTTTTCGTTGTTTTATCTTTTCAATATTTTTCATCAATATCATTAACAGTAACAACTCTGAGATCTTATAACCGATAAGAGTTATAATCGAAATCATAAATATATTTGCGAAATTCAAATTACCACCCCTTCATATCACAAAAAGCTGTAAAAATTTTAGGTGTCTTAGAGCTATATTTCCATCTTTTACAAGCTAAATATGCCCCTAATTCCAATATTATTGTTACTAACCAAGCAGCTCCTATAGCTAAAAGTGCATCTATAAGAGCCCCTACTGTAATAATAACAGGAAGAGCCGTATTGATCGGATCTGGTCCTGGAAATTCAACTTTATCTTTTTTTATCTTTTCAAACGCTTTAACTTCTGATGAACTTAAATTTTCATATCCATTTTTTAAATTTGTTGTTTGTTCTGGGGTAAGCCCTAATTCAAGTGCCTTTGAAGAATCAAAGAGATACTTATTCCCACCTACCAATGTAAGGGATTTGTTAGCGATAGCATGGATTTTTTCTATTTCTTCCCAATTGATGTTTTGTTCTTCTAAAACTTCATTGATAGATGTCAACGTTTGTTTATCCAAAGTAGATTGTGTGCTTGAAACCTTTAAATTTTGTGTTGAAGCTGATTCTTTAGCGAAAGCATCAGCCCCCGGTATAAAATGCATAAAACCTAAAACTGTAGTAGAAATGAGTATTGCTTTTTTAAACATTAATTTTCATCCTCCAATTTCAAATTTTTGCCAACATCGATAAATATATTCAATTAATAATGTATAATTCCTCGTATAATATTATTTTGTTTATGTAAAGAAATGGTAAATATAGAAGTGAAACAATTAATCTTTCTTTGTGAAATTAAACATAAACAATCCAATAGAAAAAATCACAAAAAATTCTATTATAAATTTCTTTTAAAGGTAACATATAAATACAATCTACTAATCTGACAAAATACAGCAAAGACCGTACGAGCTTCGTTGATGGATTTTAAAAGGTATTACTCTATTGATATGGAATTCTCCTTATAGGAGGTGCGTAGCGCTATGTCAGATACAGAAATATTATATAACGCTAATGAAGTTTATGGTCGCTTAGGAGTGAGTGGCAGCACTCTTAGAAAATATTCGGATGTCCTGGAACGTGAAGGTTATGTAGTGAAAAAGAATAGTAGAGGGAGAAGGGAATACACTGATTTTGATGTATTTCTCATTGGAAAATTAGTAGAGTTGAGTAGAGAAGATGGCATGACATTGGAGAAATCAGCAAAAATGATTGTTCAACAATTTGGGATAGATAACAAAAAAGAAGGTGCTGAGGAATCAGATTCATTGCCATATCAAATTCAATTTCAACAACAATATAGCGCTATGATAGAAGAAATTAATAAGGTGCAGCAAGCAAACTTATTAGAAATGGAACAAAGATTAGGTGACCGCATTGATCAAAGGAATAAATTAATTGAGAACGATATGAAGGATCGTAAGGAACGTGAGGAAAGAATAGAAAAAAGGCTAGAACTAAGGGATGATAATCTTATGAAAATGGTCAGAGAAATCCAAGATGCAAAGCGTACTAGCGTTTCGGCACAGCAAGAAATAGCGGCGGCTAAAAAGAAAAAGTGTTAGAAGTTTCGAGAGTAAACTACCATATGCACATCAACTTAAAAACATAAAAGAACCCAAGCAGCTGATGTAACAGTTTCTTGGGTTCTTTTATGTTTTTAACAGGGGCAATTTACTCTGTAATATTCCCAAAAGTATTAAGGGATGAATATAAATTGCATGATATGGACCCATTGGGCTCTCTTTTTAGGAAGCGGCTCTGAACGAGCCGCTTCCGCTTTTAGATGTTATCCAGCTCCAGCGGCTAGAACAGTCGGCCATTTCGCGCCTTCCTGTGAGGCAAAAAGCGCCTCTTCGTCAGGAGCTCCAATGACCTCCTGTTCTGAACGAGCCGCTTCTGCTTTTAATTAAAATACTTGTTCTACTTCAATAACGCCTGGTACTTCTTCAAGTAATGCGCGCTCGATACCAGCTTTTAGTGTGATTGTAGAACTTGGGCAGCTTCCGCATGCACCCATAAGGCGTAGTTTTACGATACCTTCTTCAATGTCTACTAATTCAACGTCTCCGCCATCGCGAAGTAAGAATGGACGTAATTTATCTAGTACTTCTAGTACTTGTTCTTGCATATGTGGGTTTTCCATTTTTATCGACTCCTTTCATCAGTTTTATTATAATCAAGATAGAGGGGAAAATCTATTTTTTCTGTTCTTGTTTTAATGTCGAAATTTTTTATCATGTTTATAACGTGTTTTTTCAGTATAGGGGTATGGAATAAGTTTGTAAAATGATGTGCTTATGCACTAAGACATCTGAATATACTGTTGAAACAAGAAGCGGGGGAGAAGAAATGGTTAATGTGCAAGTGTATGGGACGAAAGTAATTTGTGCAAGCTGCGTTGGAATGCCATCTTCAACAGAAACGTTTGAATGGTTACAAGCGGCAATTGGGCGTAAATATGAAGGACAAGAAAATAAATTTAATTTCGAGTATATTGATTTCCAAGAAAAACAAGAAGATGAAGATAAAAAAGCATTCGCAGAGCGCGTAGTGGAGGAAGATCTATTTTATCCAGTCGTTATTGTAAATGGAGAAATTGTTGGAGAAGGAAATCCTCGTTTGAAGGATGTTTACGAAGAAATCGAGAAATATTTATAAAGCAGGAAGCCTTTGCGAATTCGCAAAGGCTCTTTTTTATTGGAGGGATAGATGTGAAAAATGGAGTGAAGCGTGCGTTACCAACAGAAGTACGACAGTTAATGGAGCGGTACACAGTAGAATTAAAAGAAATTTTTTTAGATGAAAAAATAGTCGGGGTATATATTTACGGCTCCATCGCACTCGGTGCATTTCATGCAGAAACGAGCGATGTTGATTTTGTTACGGTAATAAGTGATTCTGTGAATGAAGCTGAAAAACAGCAACTTGTAGAACTGCATAAGAAACTAAGTGATAGTACGTTAGGTAAAAGAATGGATGGTATGTATATTCCGCTTGCTGATTTAGGAAAATACAATGATGAAATGAATGAGTACGTGTATTGTGCAGATGGTAAAGCAAATATAGGTCATTGGGATATTAATGCGGTCACATGGTGGACACTGAAAAATCAAGGTATTACAGTTACCGGGAAAGAAGCGGAAGATCTTCCGTTTCAAATAAGGTGGGACGATGTAGTAAATACGATGAAATACAACGTAGAACAGTACTGGAGTGCAAAAGCGCAGCAACCATATTTATTTTTTATAGAAGAGTGGGTAGAATCAGCTGTCGTTACAATGGGACGTATTTTATATACACTGGATCATAAAACAATCGTTTCAAAAGATAGAGGATTGCAATATTTGTTAGAATGTTCAGGGGAAGAATGGGAGATTTTGTTAAAAGAAGTAGCGAGAATACGGCAGAATCCAAAAGAAAAGCGAATGCTCTCAAGGTGGAGAAGGGCTGATATGACGAAGAGGTACTTACTGCATTTAATTGAAACATGTAGAGAGAACTGGTAGGGAAAAACAGACGATACAGTAGATTGTATCGTCTGTTTTTTTGTTAAAATTGGTATATAATGGATTAAAAGGTTTGATTATACTGGAGGGGATATGATGGACACGGAATTAGTTACATATAAAGAAAAAAATGTACAAATGAGTATGCGCGAAGTAATTAGTATGATAATAATTATTTTGGGGGTCATGTATGGAGTGGGCCTTTTGAACCTTTTATATGACTCTTCCTTATATCCATGGTATGTAGATCATCTTATTCCGCCTTTAACATTTCTTACTATTATTTCAATATATTCACCAGCAAGAAATTACTGTTTACAGTTATTAAAATCAATGCAATTTAACAATTTAAAACATTATGTAACGATAGTAATAACAATGATCGTACTACTTATATATCTTGCGGTATTAAATTTAGTTTTACCACATGGACTTGGTGTGGATGAGTCTAATAGAGTAATAGAGCCTACTATAAGTGAAATCATTTTATACGTAGTTGTACTCACGATTTTTGCACCGATTTGGGAAGAACTTTTATTTCGGGGGATGTTTTTCACAAAATTATCTCAGCGCTTTTCTACACTTATTAGTATTGTTATAAGTGCTTTTATATTTACTTTAGGTCACCCCCTTACAGTAGGTAGTATTTTATACATTTTTGGTATAGGTGTATGTTTAGCCTATACGTATAAGAAAACAAATAACTTACTCGTCCCATGGGGGATTCATTTATTAAATAATGCATTTTTTATATTAGTAAATTTTCAACTGTAAAAAGACGCCTTTTTGAAAAGGGCGTCTTTCGTATTTTGTAGTAGGTAGAAAAGGCTTTACAAGTATGATGTAGAGGAAAGATAATAGAAAAAATATGTGTATGGGGGAAGATAATGAGTAAATATAAATTACATATAAATAAAGAACAACTATGGAAAGGTTGCATCTTAAAGTCGATTGCAGCTGCAATTTTTGTAGCACGTGCTCCTGATTTCTCGCATGAAAGTTCATGGGATGGATTGAACTATAATATGCAAGATAGTCAAGGCGGAAGAGGGACAATTACGTTTTATCCGGATTATACGATCGTATGCCTGCAAGATGTGAATAGTGAAAGAATTGATGAATGGATTGATGCGGCAAATTATTTTGAAGGGGCACCTTCGGAAGTGATAGACATTGCGAAAGAAGAAGCACTTCAATACGTATTAGAAGAAGTGGGGGGCGAAACAGTGCCGTTCATTACAGCAGCGTTTTGGATTGAGGAGAGCGGTGCGTATTCAATTGATTCATTTGAAGAGATGGAAGAGCATGGCGGATTCTTATTAGAAATCCCACTACTTAATCTGCAATCAGCAATAGAAAGATTAGAAGAAGAATATGAGCTGACAGAAGAGCAAATAGAGCTTTTACAACTCGTGTATGAGAGAAAAATCAAAAATCCAAACGAGGAAATGATGTTGTCTAAAGAAGAAGTGGTGATGATCGGAACGGATGATAGTGAAGGATTGGAAGTTAGTAAGGGTTTGTTTGAAGAGATGAATATTACTTGGGAGTTGTAGGAGAGGGATAAAATGTTTCCGATTGGTGAGCAGCCGAGGATTATAAAAGACTTGGAAAATGTGACTGCTAATTTAGAAGAATTAGCGATTGAGGGGAAAACAAAAAATATAGAACGACTAGCATTTTTACAAGTTAAGAAATTATGGATTTTCGCAGTAAATCAAAAACAGTTTGAACATATTCTTTCGTATGCTCGTCCCGATATATTATATGTTTACGAAATGCGGGTAGAGGATTTAAGTGGCCTTCAGAAGTTATCAGATTTACAACAGTTGTATATGTGCTGGAATACAAAAGCGAAGACGTTATGGGATATCGCGTATAATAAAAAACTCAAATCCTTACTAATTGATGATTTTTCTAAGCTAGAAGATTTAAGTGCTTTAAGTAAGTGTCCGCAACTCAATACCTTTTACATGGGCGGTGGGATAAATACAGCGATGAAAGTACAAACTTTACAACCACTCGCTGCATTACAGCATTTAAAAAAACTTACTCTTATGAACTTAAAGGTTAAAGATGATTCGTTAGAACCTTTAATCCAATTAAAAAATTTACGGGAGTTAAGTTTATCTAATCAATTTAAGGTGGAAGAGTATGCAAAATTATCTGTAGCATTGCCATATACGGAATGTGAATTTTTCAAACCATACGTATATATGAACGATGCAATAGAAGGAAAAAATATAATGGTGATTGGGAGAAGAAGACCACTCCTTAATTCGAAAACGGATACGGTAAAGATACAAAAGTATGAAGAGCAATTTGAAAAGTTACAAGAGGAATATAAAGCGCTAGTAGAAGGTACAATGTAATTTCGCATTGTACCTTCTACTAGTTTTTTCATATACATATCAACTTCACGAAAGAAAACTTGCTCTTCTTTCTCGGTATTAAGATACACAGCACAATGCAAATATTGCTGTAAGTAGCGGTTAGCTTGATCGTACTGTTTTAAGTTGTAGAAAGAGAAACAAGTGAGAAGCAGAAACGCTTTTTCTTGTAACATTGGAACGACAACTAGTACCGGAGTAATAGAGTGTATATTTGTTTTTGCTAAATTCTTATAAGACGCCCACACTTGAAACCAGTCGAAAATGGTAGAAAGACAATTCGGAATTTCGATAGTTTCATGTGAAACATTATGTAATAACCGGTTCTGTTTCATATGTATAGGCTCTATTCGCGTTTGTAGAATGCAATCGAATATTGAACTGTTTTCTTTAATTAGTAACTGGTCCGTTATAAGCTGTGGGAGACCGATAGGGTGAACTCCTATATTTATATAGAATTCATCTCCAAACTGGCTTTTTTGTATATTGATAAGTTTATAAAATCCATTATCAGCTTTAAAAAATGTATGTCTTTTCTTCTTAAATCCAAGTGGTTTTAAAGTAGTGTGCAAACTTGAAATGAAATTTTGTATCATGATGCCCTCCTCTAGTGAGAACAATGAACGTAGTGAAGTTTTGTGAAAAAACAACTTTTGACCTAACTATATACTTCATATTTAATCACCTGAAATAGTAGTGTTATGAACTTTATTTTATATATTATAGTATGACTAAAGCTAGATTTTTCAAGAGAGAATGGAGAAAATATTATGATTAACCACAATAAAATTAAACAACTTTTAGCATATGTAGATCGTGCTGAGGATAATAAAATTGAGTTAGAGTATGAATTTGAACCAATGACAATAGAACTATTTAATAGTGAAGAGATAGAAGAAGGACAACTTGGTTATAGCGTTGATGATGAAGGGCAAAGTTTAATCGGGAATGAAGAAGGAGGTTGGAAAGAAGGATGGATTGTAATTGGACTAGATTCATATCTTGGGGATCCAATCTTTGTAGATAGTAATGATGAAAATTGTCCGGTTTATACAGCTATGCATGGTGAGGGAGATTGGGAGTCGGAATGTATAGCGGAACGTATAGAAGTTGTTATTGAGAAAGTGAAGGATAGTTTGAAATAGTAAAAAGTTAGTAAGGTGCTTCAAAATGATTTTGAGGCATCTTTTTTATGAATATACAAAATGCTTAACTTAGTGTATTAAACGTATCATTCATAAGTATTCTAATATATTTAAAAGTAAAATGAAATAATAAATGGGTAATTGTCGGAATATATTCGATTTCCGTTCATTTTTATAAAATATATGTACTTTTTGTTAGATTCCTTCTTTTTATTTCTATAAAATACATTTGTGTAGAAATAAGAAAAGGATGATGTACGTGAAGGACACTGTTTTACAAGAAATAATTTCTCCGCAAGAGTTACATAAAGTTGTTCAAAAGAATACGGCTTATTATGACTTTAAGTGGGGCAAAGTAGAAAATCCAGCGCAAGGGAATACGTGGAATTGGGTAGCCTTTTTCTTTCCAACTTTTTGGTTAGCTTATCGTAAAATGTATAAGTTGTTTATTATACTTACGTTATTGGCGATACCTAGTATCGTTGTAACTCCTTTTATAGATATTCCAGATGGGATTTATTTAACATGTAGTTTAGTTCTTCAGTTAGGAACGATGATATTTACTGGATGGCAAGGAAATCGTTTATATTATAAGCATGCCGTTCGTGTTCTACATAAGGGAGAAGATGTGCCTGATCATGAGAAGGCGTATTACTTACAATCAAAGGGCAGCGCTAGTTTTGCTGGCATGATTGGTTTACAAGTTATAGTGATGATAGTATTTGGTGGATCCATGTTTGGATTTTCACTTTTACCAACTGAGCCGAATATTAAAAATGTCGTTCGTTCAAGTAGTGAAGGTGTTACTTTAGAGATTATGACGGATAATCCAACTTGGAAGTTTGTGAAGAAAGAACAAGATTATGATGTAGTAGAGTTTACTGGTTATGATTATGAAGAGAAGAAAAACGTGAAAATTAAATTTGCTGTTTATTTCGATAAAGATTATTTCGAGTGGCAAGAAGTATATGAGAATAATAAGAAGTTAAGTGAAGATGAGCTAGAAGAGTATCAATTTTACATTGAAGAAAATGGTTTGGGGTTCTAGTCAGAAATCGTTCATTTTGAAAAGAAGAATCTTGTGAAGGTTCTTCTTTTTTATTGGAAACACCATACGAATTGAAAATTTGTAAAATACAATAAAAAATGAGAATTTGAGGTAGGCTTGTCAATAACGTGAGACTATGGCACTATAAAGAAATGCTATACAAATTTTATTTATCGAGATGTAAACATCAATTTTGATTTTTACGTATAAATAATGAACGGAGGAAATGAATTTATGGCTACTTTACCAAATTGTCCAAAATGTAATTCAGAATATACGTATGAGGATGGCGTTCTTTTCGTATGCCCAGAATGTGCTCATGAGTGGGGCCAAGAAGCAGAAGCTGAAAATAATGATGGTGCAAAAGTTGTAAAAGATGCGAACGGAAACGTTCTTCAAGACGGCGATGCTGTTACTGTCATTAAAGATTTAAAAGTAAAAGGAACTTCTTCAGTTGTGAAGATCGGTACGAAAGTAAAGAGTATCCGTCTAGTTGATGGCGATCACGATATTGATTGCAAAATCGACGGTTTCGGCGCTATGAAGTTAAAATCACAATTCGTTAAGAAGGCGTAAGTAAAAAGAGGAGGCGAGTAGCCTCCTCTTTTTTTATTGTAAATTTTGGTTGGTAAGTCGATATATTTCAAAAATCGTCGATATAATTTTATTTACCATGAACGGTGCATCATTTATCGCCCGCCATAGTCAATCTCTTTCAACTGACACCGCTTATTAAAGAATGTTTTATATCCAAGCTGTAAAAAGATAATGACAGCAAAGGCAGTACTTCCTGAAATACCGAGTATGATAGCAATTTGATATTGAATAGCTGTAAAAGGTGATATACCAGCTAATATTTGTCCTGTCATCATGCCTGGTAGGCTTATAATTCCCATTCCGACCATGGAGTTGATTGTTGGCAAAATAGCAGAGTCAAAAGCGTCGCGTATGAGTGGAGCAGTTGCTTCTTTCGGTGTTGCGCCGAGCATAAGTGCTCCTTCAATTTGACCTCTTTGTGATTTCATATTGTTTAAGAACGTATTTGCACCGAGAGAAACACCTGTCATCGCATTCCCAACTAACATTCCCGTAATCGGAACGATATATTGCGGCGCATACCAAGGATCATGACCGATAATAACAAAGATAAATAGTAGAAGTGGCCCAATTGATCCGGCAACCATGGAAAGAGCGGCTACTCGTTTTAAGTCTTTTGACATTGGGATGTTAACTCGTTTATAAATATTAAAAATTGCAAAGGTAGTAATAGAAGTAATAAGAGCAATTGTATAAAATGGATTACTATTTTCAAATACGTATGTAAGGACATATGCAACAAGTACGAGCTGAATTGTCATACGGAATGTTGCGAGCGCAATTTGTTTTTCACGCGGAATCCCTTTTAGTTTTACAAGTCCAATTAATATGAGAATAAAAATATATGCAGCGGCAAGTTGCCAAATTTGGAGTTCAATAACGCCCTTCAACTGAGAGCACTTCCTTTCTAGTTGCACCGTTTGCTTTACTAATTTCAATAATATCGTCTGCAATTTCTTCTGGAAGCTGTTGTGAGTGTGTAATGAAGATAACTGTTTTTTTCTTTTCTCTTGCTAGTATAGTAAATTGTTTCATAACGCGGCGTTCTGTATCGCTATCTAGTGCCGAGGTTGGTTCATCTAATAAATAAACAGGTGAATCCATAAGTACGATACGTGCAAAAGCAAGTCGTTGTTTTTCCCCGCCTGATAATGAATCAGTGTTGTCTTCTAAATTTTTTTCTAAGCTAACAGTCGTTAATGCACTTCGCAAGGCATCATCATTTGGAAATGGTTTTTCAGAAAAACGAAGTCCCATTAATAGATTGTCTTTAATCGTTCCATCAAAAATAGGTGGCGTTTGCCCAAGCATGACTACGTCACGTCGTAACTGAATAGGGGGATAATCAGAAATTAGTTTTCCGTTATATTCAATTGTGCCGGATGTTGGAGATTGCAAATCATTTAACATGCGGAGCAATGTACTTTTTCCGCTCCCACTCTCACCGATAATACATGTGATTTTTTCTTTTTGAATCTGTAAATAAGGAATGTGTAGTATATCTTTATATGTAACGTCTTTTAATATAAACATAAATGGCTCCTTTCTGATTCTAGTTATCCGCTATTTGCGGGCAGTAAGCCCCCCACCTCAAAATTCAGCGAAAGCAAAGAAGTTAGGTGGGGAATCAACTGCCCGTAAAAGCCCGATTGGTGAAGGCTAATAATCAGTGGGGGATGAACAAAACCCCTACTGATTAAAGTTTCACTTTATATCGTATCAAAAAAGAGAAGATAACGGTTATAAAGAGCAACGTTTTTTCTTCGTCTTGAGTTCTATTAATAAGTTAAGTAAACGATCTAATTCTTGGCTGAAAGAAACCACTTTATCATGAGTGAATCCGTACTTTTCAACGAGATAGATCAATTCTTTCTTCTTCGCTTCTATTCGATCGTTTAGTTTCGTTAAGTTCATAAGTAAAATGGAATGCCTCCTGTAAAAGTATTTACAACGCAAAAAATAAGACCGAATGACTTCGGTCTTAAAGGAAATAATAAAACAACTTATAAATAGCATACACTGTTTATCAATAGTTTTTAATATGAAAATGAAAAATAATTCATCATCCATATTGAGAAAGATGTGTCTGATAATTATATTTTAACTCATAAAAGAGGCTGCCTACTTAGTAGACAGTCTGTAAAGTATTAACCTTTATGATATTTGTACATCCAAAGAAGACCGGATTTTAATAATCTCGGTACACGTCCCATTAATGGTTGGTTTGCTAGTAAACCAAATCCGTGTTTTTTACCGAGAGAACCGAGAACACCTTTTAATTTGATAACAGGTAGTTCATCAGGGAGTGCTTCATTATTCCAACGTTTTAATAATATTTGGACAATTTGTTCTCCTTGACCTTCAGCAAGTTGGGCAGATGGTGCGTGTGGAAGTGCTGCGCAATCTCCTACAACATACACGTGCTCGTTATTTGGAATATTGTGATATTTTGTTAAAACAACCCGTCCGCTACCATCTTGTTCAACTGGGAGGTTTCGAACAACTTCATTTGCTTGAATACCAGCTGTCCAGACGATTGCATCACATTCAAGTGGTTCATCGTGGTTGTACACAATGTTTGGTTCTACTTTTGTAATGTTAGAGTTTCGTATAATGTTAACTTTATGTTTTACGAACCATTCTTCTACGTATCTACTTAGTTTCTCTGGATATGGGAATAGAATTCTATCTTTTCGATCAAATAAGTAGATTTTTAAATCAGAACGGCTTTCGCGAAGTTCACTTGCAACTTCAACACCGCTTAAGCCAGCACCAACAACAGCAACTGTTGCATTCGGTTCTAGGCTATTTAATTGTTCATATGTCTTACGTGTTTGTTCAATTGATTGTAGACTGTGTGTATATTCCTTTGCTCCAGGAACGTTATGATATTTATCTTCACAGCCAAGTCCAATAATTAAATCATCATATTGGATTGCTTCGCCGCCATCAAGGTGAACAGCTTTTTCTTCGAGATCAATATTTGTTATTGTGCCGTATTGAATATTAAGGCGTGGGTGCTCAGGAAACGGTATGCGAATATGCGTTTCTGAAATAGTACCCGCAACTAATGCATAATATTCAGTTTTGAAACAATGGTATGGTACTTTGTCGATTAATGTCACTTGTACATCATCCGGAAGTTGGTTGCTTGGAAGTAGCCGTTGCAGAATTCTCATTCCACCGTAGCCGCCACCTAGTATTACGAGGTGTTTCATGATGGATTACCCCTTTTCTGTTGAAATATCCCCTAATCACACAATTTTATATTAATAAAATATTTCGACTTTACTCAATCAAATTATATCGAATTTGTGAACAAATAACAATGCATGAATGAATACTCTGTTGTACAATAAGAAGAAAAGTAAAGTAAACTGTTTTTCTTTTCTAGTTACTATTTCATTATGAATAGCATGTTATATAAAATAAGACCATCTACTTTGAAGTGAAATAGTGAAGCAACTAAATAGTTTAGAATGTATAACGAAAACAACAAGAGACAGCTTAGTTTTCTTCTTATATATAAAGTCAGAAGGTAATTTGTTTTGTAGTACAGGGGGGAGAATTTTGATTAAACCATTAATTGAATTTTGTGTAGGTAACCTTGCGAGTGGCTCACAAGCAGCTTTAGAGAAATTAGAAAAAGATCCGAATTTAGATGTAATGGAGTATGGTTGTTTAGGATATTGTGGCATTTGTTTTGAAGGGCCGTTTGCACTTGTAAATGGTGAGGTAGTACAAGGTGCTACAGTAGAAGAACTTGTCAATAATGTATATGAGTATTTGGATGAAAATCCAATGTTTTAAGGTGTTGCAATCAGCAGCACCTTTTTCTTTTTCTATTAGATAAAATCTTCTTTCGCGGGGGAGGATAATATTGTATATAAAGTGAAACTTTAATCATTTGGGGATTCATCCCCAAATGATTATTAGTTGAACCAATCGGGCTTTTACGGACAGTTGATCCCCACCTAATTTCTTTGCTTTCGTTGAATTTTGAAGTGGAGGTCTTACTGTCCGTTAATGCGGGATAAATAAAAAAAGACCCTTGTAGAAGGGCTTTTTCTTACACGATTTGTGCAAGAATGGCTCATCGCCAAATGTTGTCAAATATGAGAAACGGGGGACATTCATATTGTGTTCTAAAAGCATGCATTTTATACTTAAAATAACAAACTATTTTTGGAGTGAGTACAAATGAGCCAATTTTCTTTTACAAAAATGCATGGTCTTGGCAATAGTTATATATATGTAAATATGTTTGAAGAACAAATTCTTGAAGAAGATTTAGCTCTTGTGGCGGAAAAGGTTTCAAATATTAATACTGGTATTGGAGCAGATGGAATGATTTTAATTTGTCCATCTGACGTAGCTCCAGTGAAAATGCGCATGTTTAATAATGATGGATCAGAAGGAAAGAGCTGCGGTAACGGTTTACGCTGCGTAGCGAAATATGCGTATGAGCATAAACTGGTAGAAGAAACAGTTTTCAAAATTGAAACGTTAGCTGGCATTGTAACGGCGGAAGTAACGGTAGAAGAAGGGAAAGTTACATTAGCGAAAATCGATATGGGAGCACCGCGTTTAACACATGCAGAAATCCCGATGCTTGGTGAAGGGGACACACCATTTATTCGTGAAAACTTCTTATACAATAATCATCGTTATGCATTTACAGCTGTTTCAATGGGGAATCCGCATGCGGTTATTTTTGTTGATGATGTAGAACAAGCACCCCTTACAACACTTGGTCCAGTCCTTGAGACACATGAAATGTTCCCAGAGCGAGTAAATGTTGAATTCATCGAGATTTTGAATGATGCAGAGATGAACTTCCGCGTTTGGGAACGAGGATCTGGTGTCACACAAGCTTGCGGAACAGGGGCATGTGCTGCAGTTGTAGCCTCTATTTTAAATGGGAAAATGGAACGTGGTAAGGAAATTACAGTTCATTTAGCTGGCGGCGATTTAATGATTGCATGGACAGAAGAAGGCAATGTGTTAATGAAAGGACCAGCAGAAGTAATTTGCCGCGGAGTGTATGAGTACAAGATAGAAGCGTAAAGATGTATAATAGAATGAGAACAGAAAGGATGGTGTATTTCATGATTGAAGTTACAGAACAAGCAGCTTTTCAAATTAAAGATATGTTAAAAGATGCTGAAGATGGAGAGAAGTACGTGCGCCTTGCTGTACATGGCGGCGGATGTACTGGCCTTTCTTACGGCTTAGGATTTGAAGTAGAACCAAAAGAAGACGACACAGTTCTTGAATTTTTCGGTGTTGAATTTGTTATCGATACAGAAAGTGCTCCAATTGTTAAAGGAGTAAAAATTGATTATAAACAATCTATGCTTGGCGGCGGATTCACAATCGACAATCCAAACGCAATCGCATCATGCGGATGTGGATCATCTTTCCGTACAGCATCGAATGCTGGTAAGCCAGAAGAGTGCTAAGTTTTTAGCAGAAATAGAGAAAGACCTTTTTAGCGATGAAATAAAATCGTTAAGGAGGTCTTTTCTTTTTTCGTAAAAAATCAAAACGTTGCCTTCCAAATTTAGAAGCCGGCCCTAAGATAGGTTGCACAACGAATGTTTAAATCTAATTTATCTTTGCATAGATGCAAGTATCAGTTAGTTGTTTGCCGTCAGCTGAAAAATCTTCATTACGTAATATCCCTTCAAGTTCAAAGTCTAGTTTTTCAGGAATCGCACGACTTTTCGTGTTATTACGTTCACATCGTATTTCAATCCTTCTAAATTTGAAAAACTGAAATCCAAGGTTTATTAACGCATTTACTACTTCTGTCATATATCCATTGCCACTAAATTGCGTGCTAATCCAGTATCCAATTTCACATTTAGAAACCTTCCAATCAATTCTGTGAAGGCTAGCGGTTCCAATAAAATCCTTCGTCTCCTTATGGTAGATAAGATAGCGAAAGCTTTCTCTTTTCAAAAAATCTATATGCGCATTTCTCAGGAGAATTTCCGTTTCTTCAACAGTAGGAATTGACCGGAATAAAGACAACCACTGCTTTAATTCACTAATTGAATCTTTAATAGCTTGGTGTACTATATTCCCTTCACCAGCTTGAAGTGGCGCTCGAAGAATGAGTCTATCTGTTTCTATTTGTAACGGAACATCTAATAAAATAGGATTCATATCATTTCTCCTCTCGAAAACTTTAAATTAGGACAGAGTGAAACTTATGTAAAAAATTTTCGCTCAAAATTTAGAAAACAATAAATATATATTCACTCCATCATCTAGAAATCCCTTTTCACATATTGAAAACGAAACCGTTAGTTGGATAAGGAATGATTATTTTTTTCTTTTGCATTATTAGAAGTTGGTTTATGTGTATGAAGAAGATGTGCAAAGTTATAGTAGGATTATTATTTGGTATAATATGGTCAGATTACATAAAAGGAATGAATGGCATGAGGATAAAAGTGAAAATAAAAAAAGCGAAGAAAAGCACCAGAATTCTGGCCTTCATCGCACTAATTGGGTTATTCGTTACTGACATGATCGGAAACTTATATTTAAGTGCAGGGGCAGTACTATTTGCGTTGGCCTTAATAGCAGCAGTTATTACTGATATGGTCGGTAGTTTTATAAAGTCTTGGAGAGAGAACCGTGAGTGATTGGAGAGTATAAGGATGAATGAAAATCAAGTAACGCTAATTTTATTAGCAGTGATAACAACCGCTTTAGTATTTGTCGGAGTCTCATCCAAATTCAATAGCATTATCGTGGATGTTATCGCTGTACTATTTTTGTTGGTATCTACTGCAGTAGGCGCAGCGGTTGTGACAGAGCGCAGGTTACGCAAAAAGTAGTATTTCTATGGGCAAGAAGGAGAGACGCATGATGGAAGATATTTTTGAGTTCTTGGGGAGATACGTGATTAAACCTATAATTAGATTTGTGAGATACCTTGTAATAGATATTATAATTGAGTGCATAATAGAAGGCGTAATAAACGGTATACGCAAATTATGCGATAAAATTCGTAACAAGTGGGAAAAATGGCGTGGAAGATGAGTAGTATGAATAAAGACTTACATGAGAGAAATCTTTATGAGAAAGGAGTGAAATGATTCCTTTTTTATAAGGGTTTTTCTTTTGTTTTGACATTTTGTATACAAACGTATACACTTTGAACTATAAAATAAACGTATACATTTGTATACAAAGGGGGATTTGAAATGAGAGAAGATAAGTTTATGAAAGAAGGTCGTCACCGTGGTGAGCGTCATAGGGGGAGAGATGGATCTCATCATCGCGGGCCGAAAACATTTCGCCGCGGGAGAGCAATTGCCTTTTTAGAAATGATGAATTTAAAACGAGCGACAATTAAACAACAGTTAAGTGAGCCAGAATTCCAGTCTATTCAGCAAATTTTAATCGGGGAATTAAAGGCAATTGATTTGGTTATTAATGAATTTACACAACTATTTGAAATACATGAGAGTGAAACAGAAGAAGCGTCCACGTTAGATGAGAAGGTAAATCTAGAGCAAGGGACTGCATCTGATGAAACAAATTAATCGTTATATTGATTCTGTATTTTGTGGTCAAGATGTTCTTTTGGATGAAGTGATTGCTTCCATAAAAGAAAACGAAATGCCGCCGATATCGGTATCACCTTCTTCGGGAAAACTGTTAACGATGCTAGTTTCTATTTCTGGAGCGAAAGATATTTTAGAAATAGGTGCATTAGGTGGTTATAGCGGAATTTGTCTTGTGAAAGGTTTTGGAGAAGAGGGTACGTTAACTTCTCTTGAATTAGAAGAAAAGTATGCAGAGATAGCACATAGCAATCTACATAAAGCGGGATTTGGAAAACAAGTGTCGTATATGACTGGCGCTGCCTTACAAAGTCTTGAAAAATTAGCTGCAGGTAATAAGCGATTTGATTTCTTCTTTATCGATGCTGATAAGGAGAATTATGAAAATTACTTAACGTACTGCATCCAGCTTGCTAAGCCAGGCGCATTAATTGTTACAGATAATGTTCTAGCTGGTGGTAGTGTAGTGGATGAAGGTGCGAAACAAAAACGTTATACAGAAGTTATGAAGAAATTTAATGAAGTAGTAGCAAATCATCCGAAGTTAGAATCTGTACTTATTCCAATTGGTGATGGGATGACAGTTTCTAGAGTGAAGAAATAATTATTATCTTACAAAAGTGTAATGTTCATGTCATGTTTTTGAATTTCTTCTTTAAGCTCTGGGCTTTAAGATAAGAATATAAGAAAAAACATATGAGGTGAAGGAAATGAAAAGATACATTGCACTGTTTAGTATTTTAGTTGTATTTGCAAGTTTGTTAGTTGGTTGTGATATTAACCGTATGGGTAAAGATGAGTACTACGTTCAAATTACGACTGATGGAATTGAAAAGAATGAAAAAGCTGATGGTGGTCAGCCATTCAAATCATTTGAGTATAAGTTACCTGCTTTTGATAAAGAAGGTAAAGAGAAAGAATTAGAATTTACAGCTGTGAAAAACCTTCGTAAAGAAGCGTTCTTACGCTTATATCATTCAGATAAAAAAGGTGTAACGGCTTGGGAAGAAGTGAAGAAAGACGAGCTTCCAGCGAAAGTGAAAGAAAAATTAAGCGTGAAATAAGACAGATAAAAAGGAATTGACGAACAGGGTCAATTCCTTTTTTTATCCTCAAAATCCTCTTCTGAAATGACTGTAAATCCATGTCTTTTGAATAAAGCAGTTGTCACTCCGAACCCAGTTTGTTTATTCCCGTTAAATTCTCCAGTGTAAATCGTAGCACTGCCACAAGATGGACTACGTTCTTTCAAAATAATATATTCTGGGTGTAAATCTTTAATTTGTTCTAATGCTTTATAAGCACCACTTACGAAAGCTTCTGTGACATCTTCACCGTCTTTCGTCATCACTTTTGCTTTTCCATCCAAAACGTCATCGCCATTCCCGCCAATAATTTCAGCTGAGGGACGAGGTGTTGGTAGTCCTCCTAATACTTCAGGACAAATGAGGACTGTATCTTCTTTTTGCAGAAGCTCCTCTATTTTTGAAACGAGATTGTCATTGCCGTCATACCGACAAGCGATACCACCTAAACAAGCGCTAATTACGATCATATTTTCATCTCCATAAAAAAATATTCAATGTCACGCCAATTTCTCTTCCTGCCTCTTACTTATATATGAGGTGATAAAAATGGGAAGCTTATATAATTTAATGAAACCATATAGTGAATTTCGAAGTAAAGAAGAGTTTAATACATATCAAAAACAAGTTTTGAAATATTATCGATTTCAATTAAATAAAACGGATGCTACCATTATTCATTTTTTAGGAAAGTATGCGGTGAATGAGAAACAGAAAACAGTAGGAGTTGCTTGTCCGTTAATGGAGACGATTGCGACGAATGTTGGAAAAAGTATTCGTACAGTACGCCGCTCAATTGCAAAGTTAGAGGAACTAGGAATTATAAAGCGTGTTGCGACAAAAGAAAGGCATAAGCGTGGCGGGTATAGTGCGAACTTATATGTATTTCTTGTATCCGCAATTGACCGCATGGATGACCGTATGAAAATGTCCGCATGTGAAAATGAGGATCATGCAGCGGGCTGTAGTGGAAATGAGCAAAAATGTGAGGGGGAAACAGTTCTTTTTAAAAACATTCCACAAATAAAAGAAAAAAGAAAAGGAACGTACGAGCTTGATGAAACGTATTGTCGCCATGATATACCGAAGCCTTTTATATACGCACTTGTGCCGATGACGAGTAATCCGAAGAAGATTAATATATTTTGGAGTAAGGTGGAACTTGCGTATAAAAAGAGCGGGTTACTAGAGCAAGGTGTTTTACTGGAGCAAATATTAGCTGATGAAGAAGTGTATGGAAACCTCATTTGGCGAGTGAAGAGTGTTGTGAGAGCGTATAAATATGGGGAAATCCGTAAAAATGTTAGGGCTCTTTTATATAGTACAGTGCGGGATCTATTTTTAGAGATTGGATTAGAATGGGGAGCAGCTGTGAGAAGAAGTAAGGGGATACCGTTATTTGATCCATTTAAAAAAGAGCCATGCGTATAATACATGACTCCAAGTAGCTAATCGAACTTTCTTACAACTGGAACACGAATCGCTACAAATAGTACGAAGACGATAACGGCGATTGCACCGCTTTTCATAACGGTTACGATTGGAATTCCTATTGCAAGAGCGATTGATGTGAATGCATAAGAAAGCGGAATGAATCCCATTGATGATAGCATAAGTAAACTCATTACGCGTCCCATCATTTCTTCTTTTACTGTCGATTGAATCATCGCCATAAGCGGAACGATAGCCATTGCAATTGTAATACCATAAAACATGCCAGCTAATAATGCTTGCCAAAGCACGGTACTAAAGTTGATGGATAAGAAGAATACACCAGACAGTAGCATCATGATAATGCAAAATAGACCGCGTCTACGATTAATATTTTTTAAACCGACAATGACAGCGCCTATTGCCATTCCGCCTCCTACAGATGCTTCTAGGTAACTGAACTGGAGCGAGTCACCGTGCAGAACATTTTTAACGAAAAGCGGGAAACCGACTTGCATCGGACCAATTAAAAATAAATTTAGAAAGGCGCTACAAAGAAGGAAAGTGGAAAGGAATGGTGATTCCTTTACGTATAAAATTCCTTCTTTAATAGAAGTGAACATGCCTTTGTCTGTATTTTGCTGTTCTGGCACTGTAAATTGTATTTTTTGAACGAGTATGGCTGCGACGATCAGTAATAAAATCGTGATCGAAAAGATCGTTTCATAGTTCGTAAATTTGATAAGAATTCCGCCAAGTACAGGGCCTAAGATGACCGATGCTTGATTTGTCATTTGTGTAAGTGAATTTGCTTGTGTTAAACGGCTTTTTTCTACAAGTTCAGGCAAGATAGAACCATCAGCGGACCAGAAAAAAGCATCAGCAAGCCCAAAGAATAAAGCGAATAAAGCAAATGTATATAGTGTTACATCACCTACGATGAACCATGTAAGGATGGTTGCGACAAGAATAGCACGAATAATATTAGAATAAAACATAATGTTTTTTTTCGGGAATTTATCAGCTACAGCACCACCGATAATCATAAAAATAAGCCTTGGAACACTAAGAGCTACGAAAACAACACCGAGTGAAGCCTCAAGGTTTAATGTTTTTGCTATGTACCACGTTTGTGAAAAAGTAAAAAAGGCTAAAGCAAAACTTGAAAAGAGTGTAGCTGCCCAAAGAAAAAGGAAATTCGTATTTTTTAATAACGGCTTTCCGCTTCCCTCTAAAGCAGATTTATTTTGTTGTAGTTCCTCCATATTGCTTCCTTTCTATGTGACAAATTTAAACTGAAAAACCTGTTAACAATCACTTTATACAGTTTCTAATATTTCTATACTGCACTTTCTCATTGTAGACAATAATAATGAATTTGCACAGTGGCTATTTAACGACAAAAAAGAAGATACCAAATGGTATCTTCTTTTTTGTCGTTCAGGCTAATGCGATATAAATATCCAATTGTACGTTGGTTGGATCTGCTGCTTTTTCATCATAAAGCTCAAAGTCTGTTGTAAAAGCACGTTTATTTTCTTTCGACCATTTCCAAATATATTCCCAAGCTTCGCAAACGATTTCAGCAACTGGTCCCTTTCTCGTTGTAAATACCGCATACGTAGCGGCAGGTATTGTTAAAGTTGTCATATTTTCAGGAACGTCCTCTAATGAAGAAACGGGCATACCGATCGTAAATTGATATGTACCAGTTTCATCTGATTCGTAGTTTGAGTAGAAAGCAAATGTTTCTTTTGTTTGTTGATTTGGGATTTGATGCATGATTTGTTCTTGGAAGTAGCGGTTCCAAAGCCCGGGGATTTTTCCTTCAGTAGATGCCTCTATTTCATTTGTCGTCGTAAGCGAAACACCGATTGCTTGGAAAGCTTCTTTTTTTACGATAATAGGTTCGTTTATCATGAAAAATTCCTCCTTTAAATAAGAACGTTTGTTCCTGTTTAATATAACATATTTTTACATGTAACGGTTATTGTTTTTTGAAAATTTTAATCATAAAAAACAAACTGAAATGACTAAAAATGGAAGAATTTCTATTGTATGTATGAATAGATTAAGGGATATGTTAAGCTTTTTATGTATCCTTAAACTGTTATATAGGCCTATACCATAAGGTGTTTTATAGGTTTATATAAGTACCCGATATATATGCTATTTTTGATAAATTAAAATAGTAATATTCTATGAGGTTTATATTGTTGAAATAGGAATTTCAATGATGCATCTTCGTAGGGCGGGTTGTTGCGAGTGGGTATATTGCTATGTTCCTGACTACTAAATGAGGTGGGTACTGAAGTGAAGTAGACGGATAGCAAATATATAGAAAGGAGAGAGGTAGAAAATATGAAAAAAGTGTTGAAATGTTTTAATGTCGTAACGATGATTACACTTCTCCTATCCATCATATTACCTTCACCTAGCGCTTTTGCTACAGAGATAAATAAGAAGAGCTGGGATGAGTTACAAGGAAATGATGTGAGAATTAAGGCAGAGCAAGTGAATGCCTTAATATATAAGGGAGAAGTAGCAAAGAGGGAGCACGTATTTCAATATACGATTGAAAATACGGGAGATACACCAATTCAAGAATTGGTGCTTAAACAAAATAATGACAATGAAATTATGTTCCTTCCTCAATCTATGAAAGTAAACGGGGAGAAATTACCGGAAAATAAGGTAGTTGATTTCTATATAGAGGAAAAAGATAAGGGAGGAAAGCTTCTTTCTTCTAATCTTAAAATTCAAGATGTAAAGTCACACGAAAAAATGACTGTATTAATAAAAGCTAGTCGCACGCAGCATTTTAATAAAGAATACAAACAAAAGATTAGTGTGCAAAAAGATCAAGTACAAATAGGGATCATGTTTGTAGATGTTGAAGGGATTCCTTCTGAAGACAAGGTTGAAGCTAATGCTGATGATGAGGCTGACAATAGTAAGAAAAATATCGGGTCACCGGCTGATGCTAAAACTAAAGAAGTGGATGAAAAATTAAAAGTATCTGTAGAAGATAAAAATAAACCTACATCCAACACAGAACTTGTAAAGCAACCAGTAGCTAAAGATGAGAAGCAACTAGAAAAAGAAGCGAAAAATCAGAGTGATGTAGAAGTACAAGCTGCATCAGAGAATGCTTCAACGGTTCAAATCCAAACAGGAGATAAGCAAGGGTTTGGAGATCCACTGTATTCTACAATTGCTCCTGGTAATTTAGTACAGACTGGTAATGTGACGCTTGGTTTGACCACGGATCATTATGGAAGACAAAGTATGGGTTATAAAACGAATAAAATGACGGTTGATATTGATAACGATAATAGTACTTTTAATTCATCAACAGGTGCATTTCCAAAAATTCCAACTGGAAGTAAAGTGAAAAAGGCTTACTTATTCTGGACAGCAGCTATGGGGACACCAAGTGATGCAAGGGCAGATTATAGAGTTAGCGATGAAGATGTAAGACAGCCCGTTAAAATGAAGATGGGAGATAAGCAATACGCTGAAGTAAGTGCTGATAGTATACGAAAAGCGGATTATTTACCGTATATTGCAAATCACTATAGCAGTGGTGCAGGATATGTTGCATATGCTGACGTAACAAATGTGATTGCAAAACAAGGTATTTCTCAAACGGTGACAATCGCGAATGTACCACAAATTAAATTTGAAAAAGGCAGTGGCTACTACTGGGGCAACTGGAATCTTATATTAGTTTATGAAAACTATAAAGAAACCGTAAAAGATATGAAAATTTGGGAAGGGTTAGTCTCTCAAAAAAGCACAGCCTGGACAGATATTAGTGTTAATAAAATAAACACGCCAAAAGAAGGTGCTTTTAAGGCTAAATTTAGTTATTTCTCCTCGCAAGGTGATCCAGCTGATAATGATGGATATGCCTATGATTATGGAGAGTATGATTTTGGGTTAGGATATCAAAAGTTTAAAAATATTAACGGTAAAGACAATGATGTTAATGACTCATCTATGACAGAAGTACAAGTAGATGGCACTAACGAATTTGTTACAAAAAAATATCAGGGATATAACCCAGATTGGACAAATTCATTTAGTACAGATATTCATACGTATCATCTTGAAGGTCCAAAGCAAGTGAAAAATGATTTAAAAGAAGGGAAAATGCGCTTTAGAGCATACGGTGGCGGCGGTGACATTTATGTATTAAACAACACTACATTCGTCACAGAACATAATGCTCCAAACTTACAAGTGGATAAAAAGGCGTTAGATAGTGCTGGTAAAGAAGTTAAGGAGATTAAAGCAGGTGAAGAGTTTACGTACCAAATTGAAGTGAAGAATGATACGAAGAACAATCAAGCACCGGTATCTAATGTAAAAGGATTTGATAAATTAGATAATCGCTTAGAGTATGTTCCGGGATCCATTCAATATGTTACTGGTAGTAATAAAGGACAAAAAACTGATGATGCGAATGATGATGAAGCAGAGTTTGTAAATAATCAAATTGATTTCCGTATTGGTGAAGGGGCAGATGCTACAGACGGTGGTGTGTTACAGCCTGGTGAAAGTGCCATTATTACATTCAAAGTAAAAGTGAAAGCTTCTGTACAATCAGATACAACAATAAAAAATATCGTTGCTGTAAAGGGAAAAGATAGTACCGAGGTAAATTATGAAACTGCAGATGATGCAAATGTTACGGTTACGCTTCCAAAAGAAGTTCCTGGAGAAATAGAAGCGACAAAAATAGCTTCTAACAAAACACCGAGTTTAGGTGATGAGGTAGAGTATCGCATTACTTTTAAAAACATTATCAAAGATGGACGTCTAGATGTATTGACGATTGAAGACGAATTACCGAGTAGTCTTGAGTTTGTGAAAGACAGTTTGAAAGCTGAAGGTGTACAGCCAGAGCCAGTAGAACTGAAATTCGAAAATGGAAAAATCATTGCAAAGTATCCAGAAATTATGGATATGGAAGAAAGAAGTATTGTTTTTAAAACAAAAGTAAAAGAAACTGCAAAAATTGGTGAAGAAATTGTTAACAAAGCAATTATTAGTGATAAAACAAATCCACCAAAGGATCTAGAAGAAAAGATTACACCACAGCATAAGGCCGGCAAAATTGATGCAAAGAAAAAAGCAACAAATAAGAGGCCGAAGCTAGGAGAAGAAGTTGAATATCAAATTAGCTTCAAAAATACGGTGGAAAACGGAAAACTAGAGGCAGTTACAATAGAAGATGAAATTCCAGCTAACTTAGAATTTGTTCAAGGCAGTGAGAGAGCTGAAGGTGCTGAACCAAATCCAGTAGAGTTAAAAGTAGAAAATGGTAAGGTAATCGCAAAATATCCAGAGATTACGGATACGAAAGAGCGAAGCATCATTTTTAAAGTGAAAGTAAAAGAAGAGGCAAAAATAGGAGAAACAATTGTTAATAAAGCAGTTGTGAGCGATCCGAATGGACAGTCTGAGCATCCCGAAGAAAAAATTACGCCAGGTTATAAAGAGGGTAAAGTAGACGTAGATAAAAGCGTAACGAATCAAACACCAAAATTAGGAGAAGAAGTGGAGTACCGCATTACATTTCATAATACGGTAGAAAACGGAAAGCTAGAAAAGGTATTGGTAGAAGATACATTACCTGCAGGTGTTGAATACGTGAAAGATAGTTTGAAAGCGGAAGGTATAAAACCAGAGCCAGTAGAACTAAAAATGGAGAATGGCAAAGTAACTGCAAAATATCCAGAAATTACGGATATGGAACAAAGAAGTATTGTTTTTAAAGTGAAAGTAAAAGAGACGGCAAAAGTAGGGGAAGCAATTGTAAACAAAGCAGTTGCAAAAGATCCGAAACATGATCCGATTGATGCAAAGGTTGTTATTACACCGCAAAGTAAAAAAGGTGAAATTGCCGCTAAAAAGGTAGTTAATAATGAAAAGCCGAAGCTAGGAGAAGAAATCGAGTACCGCATTAGTTTTCATAATACGGTAGAGAACGGAAAACTAGCAGAGGTGCGAATAGAAGATACAATTCCAGAAGGTCTTGAATATATAGAAAATAGTGTTAAGGCTGAAGGGGAAGCGCCGGGTCCAGTAGAATTAACAGTTGAAGCTGGAGTAGTTAAAGCTAAGTATATCGATATTATGGATACGAAAGAACGCAGTATCGTCTTTAAAGTAAAGGTGAAGGAAGAGGCAAAAGTAGGTAAAGAAATCGTCAATAAAGCAATTGTTGATGATACGAAAAATCCGCCGATTAAGCCAGAGGAAAGAATTACTCCGCAATATAAAGAGGGAATAATTGATTCGAAGAAGACAGTAGATAATCCGTCACCAAAACTAGGAGAAGAAGTGGAATACCGAATTAGCTTTAAGAATACGGTAGAAAACGGAAAACTAGAAAAGGTAAAAATAAAGGATACAATCCCTAACGGTTTAGAGTATGTAAAGGGTAGTGAAAAGGCGGAAGGCGATAAACCGGCTCCAGTCAAGTTACATGTGAAAGATGGAAAAGTTATCGCTGAATATGAAAATATTACGGATACGAAAGAAAGAAGTATCGTCTTTAAAGTAAAGGTGAAAGAAGAAGCGGAAGTAGGCAAGGAAATCATCAATAAGGCAATTGTTGATGATACAAAAGATTCAAAAGAGCCAGAAGCAAAAATTACGCCATTACACAAAGATGGAAAAATTAAAGCAAAGAAAAGCGTAAATAATGAAACACCGAAGTTAGGAGAAGAAGTAGAATACCGAATTAGTTTTAAAAATACGGTAGAAAACGGAAAGCTAACAGAGGTGAAAATAGAAGATATTTTACCAAAAGGTTTAGAGTATGTAGAAAATAGTTTGAAAGCAGAAGGTGCCGGACCAAATCCAGTAGAGTTAAAAGTGGAAAACGGTAAGGTACTGGCGAAGTATCCGGAGATTACGGATACAGAAGAAAGAAATATCATTTTTAAAGTGAAAGTAAAAGAAGAAGTAAAAGTCGGTGAAAAAATCGTCAATAAAGCAATTATTGATGATACGAAAAACAAACCAGAAACACCAAAAGTAGAAATTACGCCGCAGTATAAAGACGGAAAACTTGAAGCGAAAAAGACGGTAAATAATGAAACACCGAAGTTAGAAGAAGAAATCGAATACCGAATTAGTTTTAAAAATACGGTAGAACATGGAAAGCTAACAGAGGTAATAATAGAAGATGATTTACCAAATGGATTAGAGTACGTGAAAGATAGTTTAAAAGCAGCGGGTTCTAAGCCGGATCCAGTGAAATTGAAAGTGGAAAACGGTAAGGTACTGGCGAAGTATCCAGAAATTACGGATACAAAAGAGAGAAGTATTACCTTTAAAGTGAAAGTAAAAGGTAATGTGAGCGATACAATTGTCAATCAGGCAATTGTGAGTGATACGAAACATCCGCCAGAAACACCGACAGCGAAAATTACGCCGCAGCATAAAGACGGAAAAGTTGAAGCAAAAAAAGTAGTAAATAATGAAACACCGAAGTTAGGAGAAGAAGTAGAATACCGGATTAGCTTTAAAAACACGGTAGAAAACGGAAAACTAGCAGAGGTGAAAATAGAAGATACTTTACCAGAAGGTTTAGAGTATGTAGAAAACAGTGTGAAAGCAGAAGGTTCTAAGCCGGATCCAGTGGAATTGAAAGTGGAAAACGGTAAGGTACTGGCGAAGTATCTAGAGATTACGGATACAGAAGAAAGAAGTATCACTTTTAAGGTGAAAGTAAAAGAAGAAGTGAAAATCGGTGAAAAAATCGTCAATAAAGCAACTATTGATGATAGGAAAAACAAACCAGAAACACCGAAGGCAGAAATTACGCCGCAGCATAAAGATGGAAAAGTTGAAGCAAAAAAAGTAGTAAATAATGAAACACCGAAGTTAGGAGAAGAAGTAGAATACCGAATTAGCTTTAAAAATACGGTAGAAAACGGGAAACTAGCAGAGGTGAGAATAGAAGATAATTTACCGAATGGGTTAGAGTATGTGAAAGATAGTTTACGAGCAGAAGGTTCTAAACCAGAGCCGGTAGAATTGCAAGTGAAAGATGGAAAAGTAATTGCCGAATATCCAGAGATTACGGATACAAAAGAAAGAAGTATCGTCTTTAAAGCGAAAGTAAAAGAAGACTTCAAAGCTGGTGAAGGTATTGTCAATAAAGTAGTTGTTGATGATACGAAAGATCCAACAACCTCGGAAGTAACGATTACACCAGAATATAAAGACGGTAAGCTGAAAGCAGAGAAGGTTGTAAACAATAAGAAGCCGAAGTTAGGGGAAGAAGTAGAGTACCGAATTAGTTTTAAAAATACGGTAGAAAACGGGAAGCTAACTGAGGTTAAAGTAGAAGATGAAATTCCAACTGGATTAGAGTATGTAGAGAACAGTTTAAAAGCAGAAGGTTCTAAGCCTAGTCCGGTAGAACTGAAAGTGGAAAACGGCAAGGTACTGGCAAAGTATCCAGCAATTACAGATACGAAAGAAAGAAGCATTGCCTTTAAAGTGAAAGTAAAAGAAGAGGCAGAAATAGGTAAGGAAATTGTCAATAAGGCAATCGTAGTAGATACAACACACGAGCCAGAAAAGCCGCATGTGGCAATTATTCCACAATATAAAGATGGCAAGATTACTGCTCAGAAAGTAGCGAATAATCATAAACCGAAACTAGGAGAAGAAGTAGAATACCGAATTAGTTTTAAAAACACGGTAGAAAACGGAAAACTAGCAGAGGTAAATATAAAGGATACATTACCAACTGGTTTAGAGTATGTAGAAGGCAGCATCATGGCAGAAGGTTCTAAACCGAAACCAGTAGAGCTACAGGTGAAAAATAATAAGGTAATGGCAAAATATCCAGCAATTACAGATACAGAGGAAAGAATTATTGTCTTTAAAGCGAAGGTAAAAGAAAACGTAAAAGCGGGAGAAGAAATCGTAAATGAGGCGATTGTGGATGATACAAAGAATCTGCCAGAAGAGCCTTATGTACCGATTACACCGCAATATAAAGATGGAAAAATTGAAGCGAGAAAAGAAGTAAGTAATCACGAACCGAAGCTAGGCGAAGAAATCGAATATCGAATTATTTTTAATAATACGGTGAAAGATGGAAAGCTAGCCGAGGTGAAGATAGAGGATGAAATTCCAGCTGGATTAGAGTTTGTAGAAGGAAGCGAAAAGGCTGAAGGTGAAGAGCCAAAACCAGTGGAGTTGAAAGTAGAAAATGGTAAGATAATGGCAAAGTATTCAGAGATTATGGATACGAAAGAAAGAAGTATCGTTTTTAAAGTGAAGGTGAAAGATTCAGTTGCAATAGGCAAGGGCATTACAAATAAAGCGATTATTCATGTGGATGATCCGAACCACCCTATAACTGAACCGACAGCTAAAATTACACCGCAATATAAAGACGGTAAAATTAATGCTCATAAAAAGGTAAATAATCATAAACCGAAGCTAGGGGAAGAAATCGAATACCGCATTTCATTTAGTAATACGGTGAAAGATGGAAAGCTGGCCGAGGTGAAGATAGAAGATGAAATCCCATCTGGTTTAGAATTTGTGAAGGATAGTCTAAAAGCAGAAGGTGATAAGCCAGTCCCAGTAGAGTTGAAAGAAGAAGCTGGTAAAGTTATCGCGAAGTATAACAATATCACTGACATGAAAGAAAGAAGCATTATCTTTAAAGTGAAGGTGAAAGATTCAGTTGAAGTGGACAAAGCAATTGTAAATAAAGCAATTGTTGATGATACAAAAAATCCACAAGAGCGACCGGAAGTAGATATTACACCGCAGCATAAAGACGGTAAAGTTAAAGCTGATAAAAAGGTAAGTAAAAAAGATCCTAAGCTAGGAGAAGAAGTAGAGTACCGAATTAGTTTTAAAAATACGGTAGAAAACGGAAAACTAGCAGAAGTGAAAATTGAGGATCAATTACCAACTGGTTTAGAGTATGTGAAGGATAGTTTAAAAGCAGAAGGTAATGAACCAAATCCGGTAGAGTTAAAAGAAGAAGCTGGAAAAATTACAGCGAAGTATGAGAATATCACTGATACAGCGGAGCGTAGCATTAGCTTTAAGGTGAAAGTAACGGAAGCAGCAAAAGTCGGTAAGAAAATCGTGAATACGGCAATTGTGGATGATCATAATCCAAAGAATCCGCCGCAAAAACCAGAAGCGATTATTACACCGGAGTATAAGGATGGAAAATTAAAAGCTGAGAAAACAGTAAATAATCCAGCTCCAAAATTAGGAGAAGAAGTAGAGTATCGAATTACTTTCCGTAACGTAGTTGAGCATGGAAAAGTAGCGAAGGTGAAGATTAAGGATGAATTACCAAGTGGCTTAGAGTTTGTAGAAGGTAGTGAAAGAGCTGAGGGAGAGAATCCGAAACCATTGCATGTAAAAGTGAAAAATGGGATCGTCCTTGCAGAGTATCCCGAAATTGTGGATACGAAAGAAAGAAGCATCATCTTTAAAGTGAAAGTAAAAGAAAAAGCTAAAATAGGCGAGGAAATTGTGAATAAGGCGATTGTGGAAGATACAATAAATCCACCAGAGCAACCGATTATCGCTATTCAGCCTCAATATAAAGAGGGTGCATTACAAGCAGAAAAAACAGTAAGTAATCATGAACCGAAGTTAGGAGAAGAAGTAGAATATCGAATTAGCTTTGAAAATACGATAGAGAACGGAAAACTAACTGAGGTAAAGGTAGAAGATGAAATTCCAGCCGGTTTAGAATACGTACAAGATAGTGTAAAGTCTGATGGGCCGGAACCAAATCCAGTAGAACTTCATGTTGAGAATGGAAAAGTAACAGCAAAGTATCCAGAAATTACGGATACGAAAAAAAGAAGTATCATCTTTAAAGTGCGAGTACAAGAAACGGTACAAGTAGGAAAAGAGATTATAAACAAGGTGATTGTGGATGATAATAATCCGACGACTCCGCCAGTTGAGCCACTTATACCAATTACGCCGCAATATAAAGATGGGAAACTAGAGGCCAGGAAAGAAGTAAGTAATCATGAACCGAAGTTAGGAGAAGAGATTGAATATCGAATTACTTTTAACGGCACAGTAGATGGCGGGAAGTTAGTTGATGTGAAAATTGAAGATGAAATACCAGCCGGTTTAGAATATGTGAAAGATAGCCTGGAGGCTGTAGGTGATAAGCCTGTACCAACAGAGCTTACAGTAGAGAATGGAAAAGTAACAGCGAAGTATCCGGAAATTATGGATACGAAAGAAAGAAGTATCATCTTTAAAGTGAAGGTAAAAGAAACAGTAAAAGTTGGAGGAGAAATAACAAATAAAGCGATTATTCATGTGGATGATCCGAACCATCCAGTTATAGAACCGACAGCGACAATAAAGCCAGAATATAAAGATGGTAAGTTAAAAGCGACGAAGACAGTAAGTAATAAAGAACCGAAGCTAGAAGAAGAAGTCGAATACCGAATTAGCTTTGAAAATACGGTAGAAAACGGAAAGCTAGCTGTGGTAAAGGTAGAAGATGAAATACCAGCCGGTTTAGAGTATGTACAAGATAGTCTTAGATTTGAAGGTGCTGAGCCAAATCCAATAGAGTTAAAAATGGAGTTTGGAAAAGTAATCGCCAAGTATCTAGAAATTACAGATACGAAAGAACGTAGTATTATTTTTAAAGCGAAGGTAAAAGCATCACCAAGTAAAGGGATAACAAATAAAGCGGTAGTGGACGATAAAATAAATCCACCACTTGAGCCTACAGTTACAATTTTACCGAAAACAAAAGAAGATTTTAAGATACCGGAAGATCCGAAGGAACCAAAAGTGAAACCAGAAGATCCGAAAGAACCGAAGGAACCAAAAGTGAAACCAGAAGATCCGAAAGA
>NZ_JAGXJT010000004.1:0-29451 GCF_019091205.1 Bacillus sp. GbtcB14 | reverse complement strand
CCGAAAGAACCGAAGGAACCAAAAGTGAAACCAGAAGATCCGAAAGAACCGAAGGAACCAAAAGTGAAACCAGAAGATCCGAAAGAACCGAAGGAACCAAAAGTGAAACCAGAAGATCCGAAAGAACCGAAAGAACCGAAGGAACCAAAAGTGAAACCAGAAGATCCGAAAGAACCGAAGGAACCAAAAGTGAAACCAGAAGATCCGAAAGAACCGAAAGAACCGAAGGAACCAAAAGTGAAACCAGAAGATCCGAAAGAACCGAAGGAACCAAAAGTGAAACCGGAAGACCCGAAAGAGCCGAAAGAGCCGAAGGAACCAGAAGTGAAACCGGAAGACCCGAAAGAGCCGAAGGAACCAGAAGTGAAGCCGGAAGATCCGAAAGAACCAGAGGTGAAACCGGAGAAACCGGAAGTAAGACTGGAAAAATTAATTAAAGAGCCGCAAGTAAAAGTAGAAAGAGAATTACCGAAAACAGGGGCAGCGTCTCCATGGATGATGTCAGTTGGTGCGGGAGTTTCATTCTTAGTTGGCGGAGTAGTATTCATATTAGGTAGAAGAAGAAAACAATAATTCGTTTTCTAATATATAAAAAGTAAAAGCTCCTTCCATACATGGAAGGAGCTTTATTTTTGTATATTAAAACATACTTGAGCTATGCATCGGTTGAAGTTTTGCGCTTGGATCGAAGTAAGCTTTTGCATTGTTTACTGCTGTTGGTGCTTCACCAAAGCCGCAAGCAATGAGTTTCACTTTTCCTTCATATGTACAAATGTCACCAGCAGCGTAAATGCCAGGAATATTTGTTTCCATTTTTGAGTTCACGAGAATGCTGTTTTTTTGTATATCTAAGCCCCAGTTTTTAATTGGACCAAGAGAGGAAACGAAGCCGTAGTTTATGATAACATCATCGACATCGATGATAATTTTTTCTTCTGTTTTTACGTGTTGAAGAACGACTTGTTCAATTTTGTCATCACCAATGAGTTCAACTGGAACGTATGGTGTGCTTACTTCTGCACGAGAATTCATTAAGCTTTCTACGCTATGTTCATGCGCACGGAATTTATCACGGCGATGAACGATTGTAACTTTGTCAGCGATCGGCTCTAACATCATTGTCCAATCCACTGCTGAGTCGCCGCCGCCAAATACTACGACACGCTTACCAGCAAATTTATTCATATCATCAACAAAATAATGTAAGTTTTTCTTTTCGTACTTTGCTGTCCCTTCTAATTCTAAGCGGCGTGGTTGGAAAGCACCATTGCCAGCAGTAATAATAACTGATTTAGAATAGTGAGTTTGCTTATTCGTAACAAGTTTAAATATACCGTCAGCTTGTTTCTCAAGCGTATCAACAGCTTCTTCTAAACAAACGGTTGGGTCAAATTTCTTCATTTGCTCTTTTAAGTTATCAACTAATTCTTGTGCGCGCACTTTCGGGAATCCAGCTACATCATAAATGTATTTTTCAGGGTAGAGTGCGGATAATTGTCCTCCAAGTTGAGGTAAGCTTTCAATGATTTTTACACTTGCTTGTCTCATACCGCCATAAAATGCTGTGAACAGTCCTGTTGGACCACCACCAATAATTGTTATGTCGTAAACTTTTTGATTTTCTGCCACTTTCATTCCCCCTATAGATGGAATTTTGATATTGATTTCATATATTGTTCATATGTACACGAAAATCCTGCAAATGATGACACTTTCAAATAAATGATAGCATATTTGAGTTCATAATACTTCCGAAAACGACTGAATTGTGTGTAAGTTTTCGCATAGATACTTTTTTAATTGTATAAAATAGGGTGAAAGGAAAATACATGAAAAAAAGGCTGAAAAACCCTTGAAAACGCTATGTTATTTTAAAATATTGATAATTCGCCAGACGCTTGAATTCTGGAATAAAACCGACTAATATAGGGAAGTATTATGTTAAATTTCTATGACAAAATTCGTACGATTTTTTGACTGCGTTTTGTTACGATATAGAATGTGATAAATTCCACATTCTTGACAAATAGAGTTTTTAGTACTTGGTATTATTTTTTATTACTATTATATAAAGAAAAGGGTTGTGATTTGGTGAAGACTCCAAAAATCGTAGTTTTAGGTGCAGGTTATGGCGGGATGATTACGACTGTTCGTCTGCAAAAAGCATTATCTGTAAATGAAGCTGAAATTACGTTAGTAAATAACAACAGCTATCACTACCAAGCGACTTGGTTACACGAGAGCGCAGCTGGTACATTACAAGATGAAAAAATCTGTCTAGATATTCAAGACGTTATTGATACAAATAAAGTGAACTTTGTACAAGATACAGTAGTAGAAATTAAAGCTGCTGAAAAACGCATTATCTTAAAAGACGGCGAGTTAGAGTATGACTACTTAGTAATCGGTCTTGGTTTCGAATCAGAAACATTCGGAATTACAGGATTAAAAGAGTATGCATTCTCAATCGCTAACATTAATGCAACTCGTCAAATTCGTGAGCATATGGAAGCTAGTTTCGCTAAATATGCAACTGAACAACGCGATGAATTAGTAACAATCGTTGTTGGTGGTGCTGGATTTACTGGTATCGAGTACGTAGGTGAGCTTGCAAATCGTGTTCCTGAACTTTGCAAAGAGTACAATGTACCACGTGAAAAAGCACGTATCATCTGTGTAGAAGCTGCTCCAACAGCACTTCCAGGTTTCGATCCAGCATTAGTAGAATACGCTGTAAAACAACTTGAGAAAAAAGGCGTAGAATTCCGCATCGGTACAGCAATTAAAGAAGCAACTGAAGAAGGTATTATCGTTGCAAACGGTGATGATACTGAATTACTAAAGTCTGAAACAGTAGTTTGGGCTGCAGGTGTTCGTGGTAACGGTATTGTAGAAGAGTCTGGCTTTGAAGCAATGCGCGGACGTGTAAAAGTTGATGAGTACATGCATGCTCCAGGATACGAAGATGTATTCATGGTTGGTGACGCAGCGTTAATCATTAACGAAGAAATTAACCGTCCATACCCACCAACAGCACAAATCGCAATTCAACAAGGTTACAACATTGCACACAACTTAACTGTATTAGTTCGTGGCAAAGGCGAAATGAAAACATTCGCATTCGACAATAAAGGATCTGTATGTTCATTAGGTCATGACGATGCAATGGGCGTTGTTATGGGCAAAAAGTTAACAGGTTGGAAAGCTTCCTTCATGAAGAAAGTTATCGATAACCGTTACCTATTCTTATTAGGTGGACCTTTATTAGTTCTTAAAAAAGGTAAATTGAAGTTATTTTAATATATAGTAGAGAAAAGCAGAAACGGCTAAGAGCTGTTTCTGCTTTTTTCGTATTAAAAATATAGTATAATATATAAAAAAGAAAGAATATTCTGTCCGTTCTAGTAGAGGAGGGTATTACATCATGGAGAAACGAGGGAAAGTATGGCTAGCTGTTGGTGGCTTAGTAGCTACAAAAGATGGCAGGTGGCTGTTCGTTAAGAAAAAATACAGTGGATTAAAGGGGAAATGGTCTTTACCGGCTGGTTTTGTAAATGAAGGTGAGACGGTTGATGAAGCTGTGAAACGTGAAGTGTTAGAAGAGACAGGTATCGTCGCTCATGTGAAGGGGATCATTGGTGTTCGATCGGGTGTGATTCGCAATGAGATTAGTGATAATATGATTATTTTCCTTTTGGAGCCTGAAGGAGAAAACATTATTGTACAGGAGAAAGAATTGTCTGAAGTAGCATTTTTACATCCAGATACGATTGCAGACGATCCAAATACGTCTTTACTTATCAAATATTTGTTTGAAGGAAGGTCAGAACTACATCTTGAGATGAACAAAACATTAGATCCAGGAGAGCAATTTGGTTATACAGCCTATCACGTATTTACGGCACAGACGAAGGAGAGGGAGAAAGAGTGAGTATACCGGTACTACTTATTTCAATGATGTTATTCTTCATTTTGTTTTTTGGAATTGGATTTTTACTCAACATGATTTTGCGAGCTACGTGGGTAATGGTTATTGTGTATCCAATTATTTGTATGCTTATTATTAATAAAGCGAGTATGTGGGATTATTTTTCAAAGCCGAAAGAAGCGTTCTCTTCATTTGGGACAAGTATATCGCATTTAGGACAGGCAGATGTGTTTATTCTATCTACTGGATTAGTAGGTGCTGCCTTGGCCGGAATTATAATTAAGAAACTTCGGAAAAGCGGATATCAAATGTTTTAATCTCCAATTCATTTGGGGATTATTTTTTTGCATATTCCTTCATTGTATAGGGAATGATTAACGATGAAGGAGTGTGGAATATAAAAATGTTAAAACGATATTGTATTCGCATTATGATGACTTGTTTACTTGTATCCGCATTATGCGTAACATGGAATGCTTTCACAGGAGTTTCTTTATTAGAGATTGTAAAGAAATATGAGGGAACGAGTGCAAAAGAAGTACATGCAGCAGAAGTTAAGAGAAATGTTGCTCCGAGTAAAGAAGTGATAAATGCTTTAGAGCAGGCGAAAGACTGGTCTAAATATCGTTCAATTGAAATGACTGCAACAGGTTATACGTCAGGAATTGAGTCAACTGGTAAGAGGCCGGGACATCCGGAGTATGGTATTACATATTCAGGTGTTAAGGCGAAAAGGGATTTATATTCCACAATCGCAGCGGACCTACGCGTATTCCCAATTGGAACAATTTTATTCGTACCAGGTTATGGATATGGTGTAGTAGCTGATAAGGGCGGTGCAATAAAAGGAAACCGCCTTGATTTGTACTATGATACGGTGAAAGATGTTTATAGCCAATGGGGTAAGAAAAAAGTAAATGTGTATGTAGTGAAAGTTGGAGATGGTAAGTTTTCAGAGGAAGAGTTAACGATGTTAAATCAAGACGAAACGATGCAAGTATTTCGCGGTCAATATTTAAAACAAAGATAGTCTAGTGGGAATTACGCTAGGCTTTTTTAATTTTATATAGAAGAAGTATGGATTATATAGGATGTAACAGAAGTTAGAATTGTCGCATTTTATCGAAAATAAAGTTATAATAAAGGTAGAGTAGAGAAATTTAGGGGGTCTGAACATGTTTCAAGTACAAAAAGAATTAGCAAGCCATGAAGCGGTAATTGTTTCCTTATTTGAAGAAGAGAAAACGAGTAGTTTTGTACAAGAACTGGACAAAGCGTTTGAAGGACAATTACAAGTTTTATTAGAAGAGAAAGAACTTTCTACTAAGAAGAAAGCTATTTCGAAAGTACATAGTTTAGGGAAAACAAATGTGAAACGTTATTATTTCGTTGGTTTAGGAAAGAAAGAATCGTATACGACGGAAACATTACGTGCTGCTCTTGGTAAGGCGTTTAAAACACTGCAGGCAGCAAAAGTACAAGATGCAGCAATCTTACTTGATTCTTTCGTAACAGAGAAATTAGACGCGATTGATGTAGCTCACATTGCAGCAGAAGTACAAGGTCTTGGTACATATGAGTTACAAACGTATAAATCAGATAAAAAGGATCGTGTGGAACTAGAGAAGTTCACGGCTATTACAGCGGAAGATGCACACGAAATTGAAGCTGCATTAACAGTTGGCTACGTACATGGACGTGCAACAAATTCAGCTCGTACACTTGTAAATATGCCGCCAAACGTATTAACAGCAACAAAGCTTGCTGAGTATGCTGTTGAGTTAGCGGAAAAGTATGATATGGATTATAAAGTTCTTGAGAAAGAAGAGATGGAAGATCTTGGTATGGGCGCGTTACTTGCAGTAAACCAAGGTAGTACAGAGCCACCAAAAATGATTGCTCTTATTTATAAAGGAAAAGAAGAGTGGACAGATGTCATTGGATTCGTTGGAAAAGGGATTACATACGATACAGGTGGTTATTCTTTAAAACCACGTGAAGGCATGGTCGGTATGAAAGGTGATATGGGCGGTGCTGCTTCTGTATTAGGTGCAATGGAAATTATCGGTGAACTTCGTCCAGAGCAAAATGTGATTGCTGTTATTCCATCGACTGATAACGTTGTAAGTGGTACAGCATTTAAGCCAGACGATGTAATCACATCTATGAGCGGAAAAACAATTGAAGTATTAAATACAGATGCAGAAGGTCGCCTAGCGTTAGCTGATGGTATTACGTATGCGAAAAAACTAGGTGCAAACTATCTGATTGATGTTGCGACATTAACAGGTGGTGTAATTGTTGCACTTGGAAATCATACGACAGGCGCAATGACAAACAATGAAGAGTTGTTTGAGCAAGTGCTAGAGGCATCTATGGAAACAGATGAATCAATTTGGCAATTACCGATTTTTGATCGTGATAAAGAACGCGTTCGAAACAGTAAGTTTGCTGATTTAAATAACTCACCAGGCCGTGAAGGGCATGCAGTTATGGCAGGTACATTCCTAGGTGAATTCGCTGAAGATACACCATGGGTACACTTAGACATCGCTGGAACATCTGAAACATCAGGAGCGCATGATTTAGGACCAGCTGGAGCAACAGGTGCAATGGTACGTACACTTGCAACATTTGTTGAGCGTTTCGGAGAAGAGTAAGACCCATAAGAGAAGG
This sequence comes from Bacillus sp. GbtcB14, assembly GCF_019091205.1. NCBI lineage: Bacteria > Bacillati > Bacillota > Bacilli > Caryophanales > Bacillaceae > Bacillus > Bacillus sp. GbtcB14. Next base: position 22,847 of record NZ_JAGXJT010000004.1, on the reverse strand, counting down.
CTGTTCCAATATTTTGGAACAGCCTTTTTTTATTAGTATGATTATGGGCAGCTTTTGTCGGTAAGTCGATATAATTTTATTTCCTATTGTACTGTTCCATAGTGAAAGATGGATCCTATAAAGAAATCGTATATAACGTCCCATTTAAGGCAAATGAAGTGCGACCTGTCTCTTCAGAGACAACTAAAATAAGCGCATCACTTTTTTCTGATAAGCCAATAGCAGCTCTGTGACGTGTTCCTAGCTCAGAATCAACTTCTGTGCTTTTCGTTAATGGAAGAATATTAGCAGCTGAAACAATATGATTATTTTTAACGAGAACGGCTCCGTCATGAAGAGGATTACCTGGATAAAAAATGGATTCGAGCAGTGGTGCGGTTAAATGAGCGTTTAACGTTGTTCCGGTTTGAACGAAAGGATGAAGTGTCTCGTTTCGTTCTACAACGATAAGAGCACCATGTTTTCGGGCACTTAAATGTTGAACAGCTGTTGTGATAAAATGTGAGCTTTCTGTATAAGGTGATAAATACGCTTGAATATAGTATGTAGCTGCCAATGTTTGTACGTTTGCTAACATATGATGAATATCTTCCATTTTGCACAAAATACATTCATCTTCTTGATCAATTGCTTGTCTCATAATTGATAATTCTTTTTCGGCAATTTCAATCATTTGCTTTGTTTGTATTTTGAGCTCTTCTGACAAGCCCCATTCTTGCATAATCCTCATTCCCTTTAGTGGAGTATTTAACCATAGTGTATACAAATATTCCTAGTAAAATCCTGTTAGATTGTAAAAAATATTGAGATACAGGTTGTTTTTTTCATATAATAAAGGTATGACAAGTGAGAGGAGATAGAAATATGAATTGGAAACAAGAATTTAGTCGCTGGCTTTCATATGCAGAATTAGATACAGAATTAAAAGAGCAGCTAGAAAACATGAAGCAAGATGAGAAGAAAATCGAGGACAGTTTTTATAAAAATCTAGAGTTCGGCACAGGTGGTATGCGTGGTGAACTGGGTGCTGGTACGAACCGTTTAAACGTATATACAGTTCGTAAAGCGACACAAGGATTAGCGAAGTTTATTGAAAAGTCAGGTGAAGAAGCGAAAAAACGCGGTGTTGTTGTAGCGTATGATTCTCGTCATAAATCACCTGAATTTGCAATGGAAGTAGCTGCTACACTGGGTGCGCACGGTATTACTACATATGTGTTTGAAAGCTTACGTCCAACGCCAGTGCTTTCTTTCGCAGTTCGTCATTTACATACAGTAAGTGGAATCGTTCTTACGGCAAGCCATAATCCACCTGAATATAACGGTTACAAAGTATACGGTGAAGATGGTGGGCAGTTGCCTCCAAAAGAAGCTGATGAGTTAATTAGCTATGTAAATGCAGTAGAGGATGAGTTAACAGTTGAGGTTGCTAATGTGGAGCAATTAAAAGCTGACGGTTTATTACATATTATTGGACAAGAAGTAGATGATGCATATGCAGCAGAATTGAACAATGTCATCATTAATAAAGAAATGGTACAAAATGTTGGTAAAGACTTAAAAATCGTCTTTACACCATTACATGGAACATCAAATATTTCTGTACGCCGTGGTTTAGAAGAAGTTGGATTTACAGATGTAACAGTTGTAAAAGAGCAAGAGTTACCAGATCCGAACTTCTCTACAGTGAAATCACCGAACCCAGAAGAGCATGCAGCGTTTGAGTATGCAATTCGTGACGGTGAGAAGGTAGGCGCAGATGTGTTAATCGCAACGGATCCTGACGCAGACCGCCTAGGCGTTGCAGTTCGTAATCACGATGGTGAGTTCCAAGTATTAACTGGTAACCAAACAGGTGCATTAATGCTTGATTACTTATTATCTCAAAAGAAAGAAAACGGAACGCTTCCAGAAAACGGTGTTGTATTAAAAACAATCGTAACGTCTGAAATTGGCCGTACAATCGCGAAAGCATACGGTTTAGATACAGTTGATACGTTAACTGGATTTAAATTTATCGGTGAGAAAATTAAACAGTATGAAGAAAGCGGACAATACGCATTCCAATTCGGTTATGAGGAAAGCTATGGTTATTTAATCCGTCCATTCTGTCGTGATAAAGATGCAGTACAATCTGTTCTATTTGCATGTGAAGTAGCTGCATACTACAAATCACAAGGTAAAACGTTATACGATGGTCTATTAGAAGTATTTGCGAAGTACGGTTTCTTCCGTGAAGACCTTGTATCGTTAACGCTAAAAGGAAAAGATGGAGCGGAACAAATCCAAGAGATGATGGCAACATTCCGTGAGAATCCTCCGAAAGAAGTAGCGGGCTTAACAGTTGTAGCAGTTGAAGACTATAAAGCGAGCATCGTTACATCTTTACAAGATGGACATAAAGAAGAGATTCACTTACCGAAATCAAATGTGTTAAAATATCAATTAGAAGATGGTTCTTGGTTCTGCCTACGCCCATCTGGAACTGAACCGAAGATTAAGTTCTACTTTGGTGTTCAAGATAATTCTTTACAAAATAGTGAACAAAAGTTACTTACTATTAAAGAAGATATTATGAATCGTTTATAATATAAAGTAATTTTAAGTAGTAGGGAATAAAAGGGAGTGAAACCTCCCTTTTGTTCTATGTAAGGAAATAATCGTTATTGATTCTGACAGAAGAGAGGGTATTTTGTGATGAAAAGAGTAAGAAAAGCGATAATCCCAGCAGCTGGATTAGGAACACGTTTTTTACCAGCTACAAAAGCAATGCCAAAAGAAATGTTACCGATAGTAGATAAACCAACTATCCAATACATTGTAGAAGAAGCGATAAAATCAGGAATCGAAGATATTATTATCGTTACTGGTAAAACGAAGCGCTCTATTGAAGATCATTTTGATAATGCATTTGAGTTAGAGCAAAACTTATTAGAAAAGAAAAAGTATGAGTTACTTGAAAAAGTACAGGCTTCTTCAAAAATGGTAGATATTCACTATATCCGTCAAAAAGAACCAAAAGGATTAGGGCATGCAGTTTGGTGTGCACGTAAATTCATCGGTGACGAGCCGTTTGCTGTTTTATTAGGTGATGATATCGTTCAAGCTGAAAAACCATGTTTACGTCAATTAATTGAAGAATATGATAAAACGCTTTCTTCTGTTATTGGTGTACAAACGGTTCCAGAAGATGAAACACACCGTTATGGAATTATCGACCCATTAGAGCAAGAAGGACGCCGTTACCAAGTTCGCAATTTCGTTGAGAAACCAGCAGCAGGTACAGCACCTTCAAACTTAGCAATTATGGGACGTTACGTTTTAACACCTGAAATCTTCATGTTCTTAGAACAGCAACATGTTGGTGCTGGTGGTGAAATTCAGTTAACAGATGCAATCCAAAACTTAAACGAAATTCAACGTGTATTCGCTTACGATTTCGAAGGAAAGCGCTACGACGTAGGTGAAAAGTTAGGATTCGTTCAAACGACAATCGAAATGGCCCTGCAACACCCAGAATTACGTGATGACATGGTTCCAATGATGCAGAAAATTTTAGAAGAATACACGAAGCAAAATTCTTAAGATAAAAAAAGAGTTATTTCAGTATGCTGAAATAACTCTTTTTTATTATGAAATCGTCGAATGAGAATGCTGATAAGCGGAACGACGTACAGCATAGTATATACGAGGTGCGATAATAGCACCGATAATGGTAAATACAATATCTTTTACTGCGAACCACATCATAATCATCCAAGCTGTTTTATAGCTCATATTACCGCCCATGAAGAGATTGACTGCCCCGTACATATAAGTAGTACCGATAATATAAGTTAAAATGATTCCTGTGAAAGAGGCAATTGCAAATGTACGAAATGTTGGTTTTTCCTTTTGTTCTACTAGTTTTCCTGATACGTAAGCAACGATAATAAATGCGATAATAAAACCACCAGTAGGATCTAGAAGTGCCCCAAATCCTGCTTTGAAGTTAGCGAAGATTGGTGCACCTGCTACTCCAACAAGCATGTAAACAGTCATTGATAATGCACCAAGTCTACTTCCAAGAAGAAGCCCTGCTAAAATTGCGAAAAATGGTTGCATAGATAATGGGATGCCTGCTACTTGTAGGAATGGTGCCCAAGATACAATATTTGCACCAATGGCCATAAGAGCGACGAACATGGCAGCTAATGCTAAATCTAAAACATGAAATCTCCTCATAATGTTAACCTCCTGTTGTTTTTAGGTTAACATTATCGTAGCGAAAATATTTACTTGTTGTCAATTAAAATATTTTGATAAGAAGGCTTCAAATAATCTCTTAGCAACGTATATGGAATACGAAATTGCGGAATACCGCTTGAATAAGGAGCAATCTCATATAAAGGGAAATAAATGACGAGGTTGTCCGGTTCTAAAAAGAAGTGGAACTTTTTTGTGCTCATGACCTTTTCAGTTGCATCGGGAAAATAAATGCTTTCATTTTGTTTAATTTGTCTTACAATCTCAGCACGGATTACTTCTTTATATTTATCTTCTTGTTGAAATACATCATCTAAGTGTAGTAACTTTTTTTCATTTAAATCAAATGTGTTTGCCTTCCACGTATACAGACCGTGTGCTCCGCCTGTATATTGATAGTAATTCACATATAGACTAAGAAAAGGTGGTTTGTTTAAGGAGACTTTATAATCAACATTCGCCACGTACGGATGAAATGGTGTGCTAGACCCTTCTGTTTCTTTATAATATTTTTTTGCTTCTTTCTCTAATTTGGTTTTAAATTTGTCAGTAGATTTTTTGTAATAGAAATTGAGCTTATTTTGAAATTTAGAATCGGAAAAATTGTGAAAAGAAGGTCTGTTAATTTGATATTCTATATAAGGTTTCTTACCTTTTTGCGTTACAGTCTGAACATCAATTGTCAGGTTGGATGCTTTGGCGGCTAGTGTACAATTTGGTACAATAGTCAGCAAGGAGAACATAAGCAGTAATATACAAAATTTCTGTTTCATTTAGGTGAAACCTCCTTATATAAGTGTTATAAGTAGTTTGAAAACAAATAGGTAAAATTATACATTAAATTAAAGTAAGAGAAGGGGGAAATGATATGGCAAAAACTTTAATGGATTCACTTGGAATTGAGTTGTTAGAGATGACAGAAGATAAGGTGGTTGCTACGATGCCTGTAGATGAGCGTACGCATCAGCCATTTGGATTTTTACACGGTGGTGCTTCTGTTGCGTTAGCAGAAACAGTAGCAAGTGTCGGTTCATACAATTTAATTGATCAAGAGAAATGTATCTGTTTCGGTCTAGAAATTAATGCAAATCACATTCGCTCAAAGAAAGATGGAATTGTAACAGCGATTGGAACACCGATACATAGAGGACATTCAACGATGGTTTGGGATGTGCGTATTATTGATGAGAATGACGATTTACTATGTATATCAAGATGTACAGTAGCAATTAAAGAAAAACGTGAAAAGTAAAAAGAGGCGGCTCAATAGAGCGCCTCTTTTTCTTATAATTAGAACTGGATTTTCTTCTCTAAGAAACCTTTTAGTTCGCTAATTGGCATACGAACTTGTTCCATTGTGTCACGATCACGTACTGTAACAGCTTTGTCTTCAACTGAGTCGAAGTCGTAAGTGATACAGAATGGTGTACCGATTTCGTCTTGACGACGGTAACGTTTACCGATAGAACCAGTTTCGTCAAAGTCTACCATGAAGTCTTTAGCTAGTTCTGCGAATACTTCAGTAGCACCTTCAGATAGCTTCTTAGATAATGGTAAGATAGCTGCTTTGTATGGCGCTAAAGCAGGGTGGAAACGAAGAACTGTACGAGAATCATTTTCTAATTGCTCTTCTTCATATGCATCACATAAGAATGCTAATGTTACGCGGTCAGCACCTAAAGATGGCTCGATGCAGTACGGTACGTAACGCTCATTCGTTTGTGGATCGATATAGTTAAAGTCTTCGTTAGAGTGTTCCATGTGACGTTTTAAATCGAAGTCTGTACGAGATGCTACGCCCCAAAGTTCGCCCCAACCGAATGGGAATCTGAATTCAATATCAGTTGTTGCGTTACTGTAGTGAGATAATTCCTCTTCACCGTGGTCACGAAGACGCATGCTTTCTTCAGTCATACCAAGTGAAAGTAACCAGTTCTTACAAGTTTCACGCCAGAATGCGAACCACTCTAAATCTTCACCAGGCTTACAGAAGAATTCAAGTTCCATTTGTTCGAATTCGCGTGTACGGAATGTGAAGTTACCAGGCGTAATTTCGTTACGGAAGCTCTTACCGATTTGGCCAATACCAAATGGAAGTTTTTTACGCATAGAGCGTTGTACGTTTTTGAAGTTTACGAAAATACCTTGTGCTGTTTCAGGACGAAGGAAGATTTCGTTCGTGCTAGACTCGGTAACACCTTGGAATGTTTTGAACATTAAGTTGAACTGACGGATTTCAGTGAAATCTTCACTACCACAATCAGGACATTTTACTTCATGTTCTTTCATTAAGTCAGCCATTTGGTCGAAAGTAAGACCATCAACAACCATTTCGATGCCTTTTGTATCTAATGCATCTTCAATTAATTTGTCAGCACGGTGACGCGCTTTACATTTTTTACAGTCAATCATTGGATCGTTGAAGTTACCAACGTGACCAGAAGCGATCCAAGTTTTTGGGTTCATTAAAATAGCTGCGTCTAAACCAACGTTATGTGGAGATTCTTGAATGAATTTTTTCCACCAAGCTTTTTTAACATTATTTTTTAATTCGATTCCAAGTGGACCGTAATCCCAAGTGTTTGCAAGACCACCGTAAATTTCAGAACCAGGGAAAACAAAACCGCGATGTTTCGCTAAGTTTACTACTTGTTCCATTGAATACATAAGAAAATCCTCCTTTTGAAAGTTAACGTATTGGCGATGAAGTGCTCTGATACTTGTGAAACGAGCAGTATATGCTTTGAAAAACATAAAAAAACGCTCATCCCAAGGCTTAATTGCCTAGGGACGAGCGTTTGCCCGCGGTTCCACCCTAGTTGATACACAACAGGTGCATCCACTTTATCACGTATTGCTCGGGACTGCCGTTTCCTTGCGGCTTCAGGCTTTCACTATCCCTGAATCGCTTTTTGTGCAAGTACTTATAAGTCCGTCATCGCTACTTATATTAATAATAATGAACATATTCTAACACGTTCTTTTTTAAATCTCAATAGAGGAACGCGTCTATCTATGATAGAGTCTCGCCTATTTTTTCGTTATTTATTCCGTAATTTTGTTTAATGTGCTTAATTGCTTCACGTTTGCTGAGCGGGGCAAGCTCGTTATTTTGCACGTATTCCCAAACGACAGCGGGATTCGTTTTTGCGTATTCGCGAAGGACCCAGCCAATCGCTTTTTGAATGAAAAATTCTTTTGACGAATGTAGTTGTCCGATAATCCAGAAAAGAAGCTCTTCATCCATCTTTTGTTTATATTTTAGCTGGAACAAAATAGCGGCGCGTTGTAACCATATGTTGTCTGATGCAATCCATTTTGGAATATAGGCAGAAATTAATTCCGGATGTTTTAAAAAAATACCACCTAAAAATGTGGGGACGATGCTATCAACAGAATCCCACCAAGACTTCGTGACAATCAGTTCTTCTAAGAAGGGGATATGCGTTTCGTTTATATGCTTTTTATATTTTTGCATAATATCGAGTGCGGCTGCCTGAAATTCACGTTCTGGTAAATCCCAAAGCTCACGTACGATAACTTGGAAGTCTTTTTGATCTGGGAGAGTATGTATGTGAATAACGTCTTTTAATAACTGTCTTCTCTCGGGAGTTTGAATACCGAGAAACGGGAAGTGATTTTTCATATAACGTGCCATCGGTTCTGCTTTTTCAAGGTTTTTATGAGCTATGAAATGCTCTTGTAATGCTTTTACAAATGGATGCATAGGTCCGTTCTCCTCTCTAATTATCTTACTCCTATTATTATACAGAGAGTTTGGTTGAATTTTAAAACATAACTTGCAATGTAACGAAATATGTTGAGAGTAGAGAGGAGAGGATAAGATGGAAGATCAGGGCTTACTAGCAGGTTTCTTTGCTCTTAGTTTTGCGTTTATTCTTGTTATCATAATTTGGGCAATTATTGCGTATTTTTTAACGGCTTTTGCACTGTATACGATGGCGAAAAATGATGGTGCAACGGATGGTGCTCTTGCTTTTATTCCTTTTGTAAATAGTAAGGTATGGGGTGACTTAGCGAAAGACAAATTACCGGATTTCTTGAAAGAAGAAGCAGGATGGAAAGTATTCGGTATATATGTCGCATGTTTCATTTTTAACTTCGTACCCATTCTATATTTAATAGCAACAGCTGTATCACTTGTATTATCTATTTATCTCATCTACGCTATCTTAGACAGATATGGAACGAACTCTATATTATTTACGATTATTCATGTAATCACATTTTCGGTGTTCTTGCCGATTCACTTGTTCATTATTCGGAACGAGCCGATGAGGTATAATGAGTAGGTTTGTTATTTTTTGTTGATGAGTTGATATATTTTAAATATGTGTAATGAAAAAAGCGCCCTGTTTATTTGGGCGCTTTTTCTACTACATAAGGTAGCGTACATAAATATAAATATGAGAAATGATTAATGAAACGATCATAATTGGGAAACCGACTTTTAGGAAGTCCATGTAGCTAAACTTATGTCCTTCGCGGCTTGCGATACCTGCAACAATTACGTTAGCAGAAGCGCCGATTAATGTTCCGTTTCCGCCTAGACAAGCACCTAATGCTAATGCCCACCATAATACGTCGATTTGTGCGTCAGAAGGTGATAAACCTAGCCCAACTGCCATATCGTTAATAAGTGGGATCATTGTTGCAACGAATGGAATGTTATCGATTGTTGCAGAGGCGATACCAGATACCCATAGAATAAGGATAGATGCTTGAGAAATATCTCCGCCCGTTATTCCAATTACTTTTTGAGCTAACGTTTTGATAAGCCCGATATCGATAAGTCCTCCAACGAGTACGAATAGTCCTGCGAAGAAGAAGATTGTTACCCATTCTACACTTGCGAATACCTCTTCAATTTCATGTTCTTTCACACCAATTAGCATAAGAACAGTAGCGCCAGTTAAGGCAATGATAGCTGCATCAACATGGAAGATCGAATGAGTCATGAAACCTACAATTGTAAGTCCAAGTACTGTTAAAGATTTTTTCATTAATACTGGATCTTTAATGTATTGTTTTTCATCAAGGCTCATTAATTTTTTAACTTGTACAGGATCAGCAATTAATTGTTTACGGTACATGAAGTAAAGTATTACTGCTGTAACTGCAATAATAATAATTACGATTGGCGCTAAGTTTAGCAAGAAAGCATTGAAATCTAAATGCTTATTTGCAGAACCGATCATAATGTTAGGTGGATCACCAATTAATGTTGCTGTTCCTCCGATGTTTGAAAAAATAATTTCAGAAAGTAAATAAGGAACAGGATTTACTTGCAGTATGCGCGTAATAGATAAAGTAACCGGAACAACAAGAAGTACAGTTGTAACGTTATCTAAAAATGCGGAACCAAGCGCAGTAAGTAAGGAAAGTGAAATTAAAATTTTAATTGGATTTCCTTGAGCTCCTTTTGCTGCTTTAATGGCAACGTATTGGAAGACACCCGATTTACTCGTAATGTTCACCAAAATCATCATACCGATGAGTAGCGTAATCGTCCCCCATTCAATATGTTTCGTAAAGGCGTTGTGTAAATCAACGACCCCCATAATTACCATGAGTGCTGCACCAAGAAGTGCGATGACAGCGCGATTAATTTTTTCTGAAATAATAATGGCATATGTAATTAAAAAGACTGCGATAGCAAAATAATACTGCCAGTTTGCGAGCTCTTGCGTTGTTTCGTGCAAAACTCTCATCTCCTTTCATTCACTTTTCTTAGTGTGTCAAAAATTAACTAGATGAAACACACATAACGTCATTATAAAGTAGAAAAATGGAGGATGTAAATGAGAGAGGGTATTTTGTCATATTTTCTGCATTGGTCATTTTTTCTCATTTTTAAAAATATTTGTGGGCATTTGACATATATATAAGATACATCCAATCTGAATATTTAAAATGGAATTAGCATTCGAGCTTGTTCGTGTAGGAGTGTCAAATAGAAAGGAATGACAAAGATGATAAGGAAGGGATCGTATGGATGAACAACAATTTTTATTTTTGGATTTTGAGTTTACGATGCCCCAGCACAGAAAAAAACCAAAAGGATTTTTCCCGGAAATTATTGAGGTAGGACTCGTTTCGGTTGTTGGCTGTAAGGTAGAAGACACGTATTCTGCTCATGTTAGGCCGAAAACTTTTCCTTCTTTAACGGATCGATGTAAGAAATTTTTAGGAATTAAACAAGAAGTCGTAGATAAAGGAATTTCGTTTCCAGAACTCGTTGAAAAACTTGCAGAATATGAAAGGAGATGTAAACCAACCATTGTTACGTGGGGAAATATGGATATGAAAGTGTTGAAGCACAATTGTGAAATGGCGGGAGTAGACTTTCCATTCTTAGGACAGTGTCGTGACCTATCACTTGAGTATAAGAAGTTTTTTGGGGAGAGAAATCAAACAGGATTGTGGAAAGCAATTGAGGCGTATGGAAAAGCAGGGACGGGTAAGCATCATTGTGCGCTAGATGATGCGATGACGACGTATAATATTTTTAAATTAGTAGAAAAAGATAAAGAGTATTTAGTGAAACCAGCACCTCCAACATTAGGAGAACTCGTTGATTTTTCAAAAGTGTTAAAGAAAGTGAGTACACAGTAACGACCAAATTGCACAGTATGTAATTTGGTCGTTTTGTTTTTTTAAAGTTTGTAGTCTTTTTTTAACTGCTCTAATGTTTCTAGACTACGAACCGCAAAAGGTGAATCATCTTCAGAAAATGAATTCATTTGAGTTTCTAATGCTAATTTGAGTGACTCTGTATACTCTGGAATTTCTCCTTCATATTTCTTCACCATTTGCTCCGGAATATTCGTTTGTTCACGGAAAGCTAAAGCGCGTCTTTCATGGAAAAATGGTACGTCAGCTTGTTTTACGTTATGTAAGTCACCTTGCACAGGATGTTTTAAAACAGCTAATACTTTTACGACGTAACTGCCAGGGCGGCTATTTGTAACTTCGCCGATGTATTTTCCAGTTTTATAAATACCAGTAACGATTTCGCCAATTTCAAATGTTTCTCTCATATTTTTCACCTCAAGTTTATAGTAAGGAAAGTAGGAGAAGGAGTCAAAGAAATCATTCGCTTTCGGAACGCCCCCTTGAGAATATGAATCGGTTCAACTATAATCTAAAGGTATATAACAGAAAATTCTGATGCTTTATAATCCAATCATAAGGAGTGTTCAATATGATGCCTTTATATTTTCCGGAAGATAAAACAGAATATATTATTCCAGGGATTGTTTGCGTTCTATTTATCATTGGTGCTGTTGCCACATGGCGTATGTTCATTCGTGTATCAAAACGAGAAGCAGATCGATTACAGAAAGTTGAAGAAAAACTTTTAGCGGAAAAGAAACAGTAACTCATTTTTGTATGTTTCCCTCTATGCTCGGACAATCTAAGGGCAGAATATATTTTGGAGGGAATAAAATGAAAAAACGGCTTTTTTTCAGTTGTTGTTTATTATTTCTGATGGCAGGTTGTGACCAAGGAAAGCCGAAAGAAATTGACGTGAAATTACATAATGCTTCAGGTGATGAAGTGGGGACTGCAAAAGTAGTACAGCAAACAAGCGGAGTGAAAATTACGGTTAAAGGGGAAGGTTTCGCACCTGGCCCGCACGGCATACATGTACACGAAATTGGTGAGTGTAAAGCACCACGATTTGAATCATCTGGGAATCATTTTAATCCTGATAATAAAAAGCATGGACTTCTTAATCCGAAAGGTGCAGAAAATGGAGATTTACCGAACGTAATTGCAGACGGTTCTGGAAAGATTAAAGCAGAAATCGATGCGCCGCACATAACGCTTGAAGAAGGAAAAACGACGATTCATAGAAAAGATGGAGCATCTATTATTATTACAGAAAACGCTGATGATGGTATGACACAACCAGCAGGTAAATCCGGTGATCGAATTGCTTGTGGTGTCATTGTAAAAAAAGCATCGGATATAAAGAAAAAGTAAAAGCTACCGTGCATGGTAGCTTTTTTTGTGAAACGGAAGTGAAAATATATCGATTTACCTACAAAAACTGACAAAGGAGTTTATTATGAAAAAGTATGGCGCAGTCTATTTAAAATTTCCTCTAAAACAGATCTTGGACAGCCGATGTTAATTCGAATATGTTCTTCTCCGCCTAATCCGTATTTCTCACCAGGTTCAACGATGATTTTCCCTTTTTCCTCAAGCAGTGTGGTGCGTTCGTTTTGAGAAAGCTGTAGGCGAGAGCAATCAATCCACAATAAAAAACTACCTTCTGGTTTCGTTACAGAAAGAGCAGGTATGTGATCTTTAATATATTTACAAGCGAACCTAGCGTTATCTTCTATATATAATCGAATTTCATTTAGCCAATCGTTGCATTCTGTATAGGCACTTTGCATCGCTGTATAGGCAAATGTATTTAATCCGTGGAAACCTTGTCTATATTGGATAGCTGTAAAGGCTTGACGGAGTTTTTCGTTTGGAATGATAATAATCGATGCCTGTAATCCGGCGATATTAAATGTTTTACTCGGAGCCATACAAGTAATGGTGCGTGTTGCTAATTCTTCAGATAAAGAAGCAAATGGTGTATGAGTACGATCTCCATAAATAATATCGGCATGAATTTCATCCGCGACAACGATTACATTATACTTTGTACATAACGTGCCAAGCTGTGCGAGTTCCTCTTTTGACCAAACACGCCCGATTGGATTGTGAGGACTACAAAGAAGCATGAGTTTGACGCCTTGTTGAAATTGCTTTTCTAAATGCTCGAAGTTTATCGCATATGTATCATTTTGTTTCTGTAATGGACTCACGCATAATTGTCTATTGTTTGTTGTAACCATTTCGAAAAATGGTGGATAAATAGGTGGTTGTACGAGAACAGATTCATTTTCCTTTGTGAAGGCCTGTATGCTCGTACTAAGAGCTGGAACGATTCCCGCGCTAAAGACAATCCATTCTTTTTGAATATCCCAGTTGTACTGTTTTTTTGTCCAGTTACAAATAATATCTCCAATATTTTCGGGAGGAAGTGTATAGCCGAAAATAGGATGCTCGATACGTTTCTTTAAAGCAGTTTGAATTGGTTGTGGTACTTCAAAATCCATATCAGCAATCCAAGCATGGAGAAGTTCTTCGTTTTTATACGTATCCCATTTTGTACTATGAGTTCCACGTCGATTGACTGCTTTATGAAATAGTTGCATAAGTTTGCCCCCTTCTTCTGTAAAAACGATAAGTTATGAAAGTTCTCTCTCTTCTTATAGAATAGCTGATGTGATAGGATAAAGAAAAGTATTAAAAAGTGAAAAGGCGGGAAGCGAATGGGTACATATGAAAAGATGATAGAGGTTGTGAAGAATTGGGATCCGTTTCAAATGGGACCGGAGTTTTATGAAACAGAAGCGAGCGATGTTGTGAACGTCGTAAGTGTGTTTGACGATCCAAAATACATCGCAAAGAAGATTCAACATATATACTTTATGTCTTTTGAGGAAGTACCTGCGCTTGGAAAATGTGAGAAGTTAGCTGTGGAATTACTTGTAATAAAAGAAGGCGGAAGTTGTTCATTATAGGCTGTCGGAATTTCCGACAGCCCTTTGTAATTACTGCGCAGAAAAAGCGATAATTTCTTCATAAACGTGTTCAGGTTTTTCTTCAGGTAGTAAATGCCCTGTGTTTTCGTAAGAAATGAATTTTGAATTCGGTAAATCTTTGTGTAGCCGATGACCTACATGTACAGGGACGACACGGTCTTTTTCACCCCAAATGAGTAGTGTAGGTGTTTCGATTTTTTGTAATTCAGTTGAAGATAAGTCACCTTCACGGTCTCTTATCATACGAGTTAAAGCAGGGAATATACGGTTGTCATAAAAAGGAGCAGAGTAACCTTCCTTCATTTCATCATCAATTAATGAGTGATCATGAACGACATTCATTAAGTTATGAACAATCCCGCGCCGTATAATCCAGTTCTTTACGTATAAATGAAAGAACGGTAAATAAGAAGAGTACAGTAAAGGTAAGGTTGCGCGTGCTAAATAGCTAGAGCTGCATAATAAAATTGTCTTGGAGATTAATTCAGGGCGTATACGGTTTACATAGAGAGAAATTTGTCCACCCATAGAATGCCCAACTAACACAATGTTTGAGAGAGATAAATGTTCAATTAAATCGATAATAACCGTTGCTAAATTGTGATAAGAATACTTAAAGAGATGAGACTTATCACTTTTTCCGAACGGCGGTAAATCAAGAGCAATTACTGTTCCTGCTTTCGATAGTAAAGGAATGAGACGGCGGTAACTGAATGAGGAAGATAAAAAGCCGTGAATGAGCACAAAAGTAGGACGTTCTGTTTTGTTGTCATGTTCATACAATTCGTAATGAATAGTAGTGCCGCGAGTGGAAAAAGTGAAATAAGGACAAGTATATTCGTGATTCATTTTTTGTCACTCCATTGATTTTTGTTCATATCATTTCCAAGGAAGAAGAAAATATGTTAACAAAAAAAGGCAAGATGACGATGTCATCTTGCCTTTCGTTTATTCATTATTATCTGCGAACAATATTAGGCGGTGTTTCTCCTTGTAACCCTGCAACTAAATTTTCAGCGGCGGTCATAGCCATTTGCTGCCTAGTTTTTAATGTTGCGGATCCGATGTGTGGTAAAGTCACAACATTTTGTAGTGATAAGAGCGGATTATCTTTTTGAATCGGTTCTTGTGTAAATGTATCGATGCCTGCTGCAAAGATCATCTTTTCTGTTAATGCATGGATTAACGCTTCTTCATTTACTGTTTTTCCGCGAGAAGCATTAATGAAGATTGCAGTTTCTTTCATTAATGAAAATTCCTTTTCTCCGATAAGGTGGTACGTTTCATCTGTTAATGGAGTGAGAAGGACAATAAAGTCAGACTGTTTTAGTAGTGTCTGTAAATCACAATATGTAGCATCGAATTTTTGCTCTGCTTCTTCTTTACGGCGACGGTTATAATAAAGAACATTCATATCAAATCCGAATTTCGCTCGTTTTGCGACAGCTTCTCCAATTCTGCCCATACCGATAATACCAATTGTACTATGGTGTACATCCAGCCCGAAGTGTTCTTTTCCAATTTCGGCTTTCCATTCACCATTTTTCACGTAGGAGTCGAGTTCACAAACACGGCGACCGGCAGATAACATAAGAGCGAAAACAAGGTCGGCTACTGTATCATCTAGTACGTATGGTGTATTCGTTCCGATGACATTTCGCTTTTCCATCGCTTGTAAATCAAAATTATCGTAACCGACAGAAATGTTGCTTACTACTTTTAAGTTAGGGGCCACCTCTAATAATTCTTCATTAATAGCAGATCCGAAATTTAATAAGCCGTCTTTATCTTGTATTTTCTCCAATAGGATATCACGAGGTACCTTCTCATTTTGCTCCCATTTTTCATAATCACAGTGTTCTGATAAATAGTTTTCTACGAATGTTGGAACTGGTTCAGCAATATAAACTTTTGGTTTCATGGTTCCATCCCCTTTCACTTTATCCCGCATTTTTCCGCTGATTAAAGTTTCACTTCATTTTGACATAATTCACTAAAAAAATCTTCTTTTCAAACTGGAAAGGGTATTTGTATAATTTAGACACAAACGAAAAGGAAGGATGATTTATATGGTGACAGAAAAGGAATTAGAATTATTAGCTTGTCTTGAGAAAAGTAGTCGATTAACTGTAGATACATTAGCGAAGCTGTTAAATATAGAAGTAGAAGAAGTAAAGAAGATGGTTGAAAAATTAGAAGCGGAAAAGATTATTGTGGATTATGTAACACATATCGATTGGACAAAGGTGAAAGAACATACAGGTTTAACGGCGATGATCGATGTGAAAGTTACGCCAAAGCGCGGCGTTGGGTTCGATGCGGTTGCTGAACAAATTTATCGTTATTCAGAAGTGAAATCCGTGTATTTAATGTCAGGGACATACGATCTTTCTATTACATTAGAAGGAAAGACAATGGGAGAAGTAGCGATGTTTGTTTCTGAGAAATTAGCAACAATTGAATCTGTCGTTTCTACAACAACGCATTTCATTTTGAAGAAGTATAAACATGAGGGAGTTATTTACGAAAAAAACGATGATGATAAGCGCATTGTGGTGACACCATGAAGCAATTTGAACTATCTAGAACGGCAGAATCTTTACAACCATCTGGTATTCGAAAGTTTTTCGATTTAGCAGCAAATATGAAAGGTGTTATTTCTCTTGGAGTAGGAGAGCCTGACTTTGTTACACCTTGGAATGTGAGGCAAGCATGTATCCGTTCTTTAGAACAAGGATATACGTCATATACAGCAAATGCAGGATTATTGGAACTCCGTCAAGAAATAGCAAAGTATCTAAAAAAACAATTTGCAGTATCTTATGATCCAAACGATGAAATCATTGTTACAGTTGGAGCGAGTCAGGCGTTAGATGTAGCGATGCGTGCCATTATAAATCCTGATGATGAAGTACTCATTATTGAACCCAGTTTCGTTTCTTATGCACCGCTTGTGACATTAGCTGGAGGAGTTCCGGTTCCTGTGGCAACGACTTTAGAAAACGAGTTTAAAGTACAACCAGAACAAATTGAAGCAGCTATTACAGCGAAAACAAAGGCAATTTTGCTTTGTTCACCAAATAATCCAACAGGTGCAATGTTAAACAAATCCGAGCTTGAAGAAATAGCAGTGATTGTTGAGAAGTACAATTTAATCGTATTATCTGATGAAATTTATGCAGAGCTTGTATACGACGAAGTATATACAAGTTTCGCGAGTATTAAAAATATGCGCGAGCATACGATTTTAATTTCAGGATTTTCAAAAGGTTTTGCGATGACAGGATGGCGCCTTGGTATGATTGCAGCTCCTGTTCAATTTTCAGAATTGATGCTCAAAATCCATCAATATTCCATGATGTGTGCACCGACGATGTCTCAATTCGCAGCACTTGAAGCGTTACGCGCGGGGAATGATGAAGTAATTCGGATGAGAGATAGTTATAAGAAACGCCGTAATTTTATGACGACATCTTTTAATGAAATGGGTTTAACGTGTCATGTGCCGGGCGGAGCATTTTATGTCTTCCCTGCTATTTCTTCAACTGGACTATCTTCGGCAGAATTCGCAGAACAGTTATTATTAGAAGAAAAGGTGGCTGTTGTACCTGGAAGTGTATTTGGCGAAAGTGGTGAAGGATTTATTCGTTGCTCGTATGCAACATCGCTTGGACAACTAATGGAAGCAATGAAGAGAATGGAACGGTTTATAGAAAATAAAAAAAGGACAAAACGTAATACGTTTTGTCCATAAAAGGGGGGGAATACTAGAAAGCCATGTGTTAGTATTCTATCCCAATATTGGAGAATTATACGTACTACAGGAAATTTTTCGTTAATTTTGAATGAGTTCTGTCATAGTGGTATAATTTACTAATATAAGGTATGCGTATCTTGAGTCGCTTTACTTAGGGTACGTACTAACTAATCGGATATTTAACAATAAATCATCTGCTTTGCTATCTACAATTGTAGAGAAAATGGTAAACGTATGGGAGTGTTTCATATGTCAGAACAATATACAACAGGAGTGGTTGTAACAGGGAAAGTGACTGGGATTCAAGATTACGGTGCATTTGTAGCGTTAGATGCAGAAACACAAGGGCTTGTGCATATATCTGAAATTACAAATGGATATGTAAAGGATATTCATGACTTTTTAAAAGTCGGCGATACAGTAGAAGTAAAAGTACTTTCAATTGATGAAGAACACAGAAAAATGAGTTTATCGTTAAAAGCGGCGAAAAGAAAACAAGGACGGATTCTTATACCGAATCCATCTGAGAACGGATTTAATACGCTGCGAGAAAAGCTAACAGAATGGATTGAAGAGTCCGAGTTAACAAAGTAAAAGAGGAGCGCATATGAGCGCTCCTCTTTTACTTTGTCTTATGATATATATTTGCAAATATGATTGCATGCAATCATATTCGTATGTCGGAGGTGAAATAAAGACATACTGACTAGTGGATTTCGTTCGTTTCTGGGTGAGTACCAAGATTTTCTGATGGTTTAAAGAGTAAACCAAGATTGATCAGCCCAGAAATACCGACGATTCCGTAAATAATACGTGCGAGAGCTGAGTTTTGTCCACCGAAAATGGCTGCCACTAAGTCAAACTGGAAGAACCCGATCAGTCCCCAGTTCACAGCGCCAATTACAGTAAAGACTAATGCGATACGTTGCAGAGTACTCATGAAAAAGCCCCCCTTAATTGTGAAGCATGAGCAAGCGATGAGTTAATTAACTCCTTTATAGAATGGGGTAGTTATGTTGTTTTTATACATAAAAAATATAATAAAAAGGATGTATATACATCTATACCGAAAAATGCGAATTTTTATGCAAAAAATGAACTTTTTCTAAAAAATATATATTGGTTACGTTTACACTAGTTGAATCGCTTGATTTACAACTTCAGTTTCGCTAAAGTGAATACAGAAATACATATCCATAATTGGAGGGAAAAAGATGAGTACACATGTAACGTTCGACTATTCTAAAGCGTTATCCTTCATCGGTGAACATGAAATATCTTATTTACGTGATGCAGTGAAAGTAACACATCATGCAATCCACGAAAAAACTGGAGCTGGGAACGATTTCCTTGGGTGGGTAGAGCTTCCGCTTCAATATGACAAAGAAGAATTTGCTCGCATTCAAAAATGCGCAGAAAAAATTAAAAATGACTCTGACATTTTACTTGTTGTAGGTATCGGTGGTTCTTACTTAGGAGCACGTGCAGCAATCGAAATGTTAAACCATTCTTTCTACAACACACTTTCTAAAGAACAACGTAAAACTCCACAAGTGCTATTTGTTGGACAAAACATTAGCTCCACTTACATGAAAGATTTAATGGATGTATTAGAAGGTAAAGACTTCTCTATTAACGTTATTTCCAAATCAGGTACAACAACAGAGCCGGCACTAGCATTCCGTATTTTCCGTAAGTTATTAGAAGAAAAGTATGGAAAAGAAGAAGCTCGCAAACGTATTTATGCAACGACAGATAAAGCGCGTGGTGCATTAAAAACATTAGCTGATAACGAAGGTTACGAAACATTCGTTATTCCGGATGATGTTGGAGGACGTTTCTCTGTATTAACACCAGTTGGTTTATTGCCAATCGCAGTAAGTGGCTTAAATATTGAAGAGATGATGAAAGGTGCAGCTGCTGGTCATGGTGACTTCGGTGCATCAGAACTAGAAGAAAACCCAGCTTACCAATATGCAGTAGTTCGTAATGCTTTATACAATAAAGGAAAAACAATTGAAATGCTTGTTAACTATGAGCCAGCACTTCAATATTTCTCTGAGTGGTGGAAACAGTTATTTGGTGAAAGTGAAGGAAAAGATCAAAAAGGTATTTTCCCATCTTCAGCAAACTTCTCAACTGACTTACACTCATTAGGTCAATACGTTCAAGAAGGTCGTCGTGACTTATTCGAAACAGTTCTGAAAGTAGGTAAATCTACACATGAACTAACAATCGAATCAGAAGAAAACGATTTAGATGGATTAAACTATCTTGCTGGTGAAACTGTAGACTTCGTAAACACAAAAGCATACGAAGGTACATTACTTGCACATAGCGATGGTGGCGTACCAAACTTAATCGTAAATATTCCTGAATTAAATGAGTATACATTTGGTTACCTTGTATACTTCTTCGAAAAAGCATGTGCGATGAGCGGCTATTTATTAGGCGTAAATCCATTTGATCAACCAGGAGTAGAAGCATACAAGAAAAACATGTTTGCTTTACTTGGTAAACCAGGATTTGAAGAGTTAAAAGCAGAATTAGAAGAGCGTTTAAAATAATAAAAAGCGACCGGATTCCGGTCGCTTTTTATTATTTCATCGAAAAGTTCATCGGTATATTCAAACTAGAGTGGGTATGCTAAAGAAAAAGTCTAGGAGGGATGGGCTTGATTCCAATTCAATCAAATTTAGAAGGACGTACATATGCGTTATATAAGTTAGAAGAGATAATGAAGCCACTTGGATATAGCATTGGTGGCAATTGGGATTATGATAAAGGGTGCTTTGATTATAAAATCGATGAAGAAGATGGCTATCAATTTTTACGAGTGCCATTTACAGCGGTGAATGGCGAACTAGATGTGCCGGGCGTAATCGTCCGTCTTGAAACGCCGTATATTCTTTCACACGTATATCAAGATGAACTAGATGATCATGTAAATACTTTAACAGCTGGAACAAGTGGAATGGATCAATTTGCTGAGCCGAAAGATCCAGATGGAGATGTGAAAAGAAAATATATCAATATTGGGAAAGTGCTTATGCAGGAACTAGAAAAACATTTTCTTAATGGCGAATAACAATGAGTATGTCGCTTTCAATGAGGACAAAGGAATGGACTGGATTAATCATATATTGTTCGTCGCGCTTTATACCTAATAAGAGAATGTTTTGCTTTAAAAGAGTATAGCTACAATTTGCAAAAGTTTGTCCGGTGCAGGTCGGAGAAAGCTCCATTAGTTGTAATTTGTTATCAGAAATTTCATCGTAAAGTGAAAATAGTACACCTGAAATGGAAGGGAATAAAAGAGAAGCGGTAAATACATAGCTCGTTAATTTATTTCCTTCTATAATTTCTGATACACCAGCTCTCGTTGCGTTTTGTATTTGTTCAGAAGTAAGAAGTTCAGCGATGCAGTGAATGTTTGGATTGAGTCCTTTTGCAGTTAAAATATTTAAAATGGACTGTGTATCTGCTAAGCTTTCATTCTTTTCTTTATCAGCTGTTATTAATATAGTGTGAGCCGTTGTAATATTAGCTTTTAATAAGGTTTGATCGTGATGGGGGCAACCCTTTATAAATTCTAAATGATGAAATGGTTTTGGGAGTAAAGAAAGTGTTTCATCAATTAAAACGATATCAAGGTTCGGTTGTAAGATGTGCATTTGTTTTACAACATGTTTTGCCCGTTCGTTCCAGCCTACAATAATCATATGCCCGTTAGAAGTCGCAGCTTCTTCTCCTTTAATCTTCATATACTGTTTACTAATCATTTCAGTAGCGAACAGAACCATATAATAAGAACAAAATCCGGTTCCTAATAAAATAATACCCATACCGATAAGTTTGCCTATTAGTGTATGCGGGGCAAAGTCACCATAGCCAACAGTGAAAATAGTAACGATTGACCACCAAACTCCATCAAACCATGTGGTGAAGTGCGATGGCTCTAATCTATGTATAAGGAATCCGGAAAAAGTAGTCAGTACAATAATAAAGCATATTAAACGAAAAATAATGGAATCACGAAATGTATCTACTAAATTTGGACGGGATTTCAATGTTCTATTCCTCCTTACTTTGCAGGACTATATTCATTGTTACCATTATAGAAAAAAGAAAAACTCTCTAAATAAAGAGAGTTTGTTTCATATTACATACTTTCTACTTCGGTTTGTTGGACACTTTCAAGATGCTGGAGGGCGTAGTAAACATCAGCAGTATGTCTTTTTTGATCGATAGATAATTTTAAATGCAAATAGTGCGAGCCATTCTCCAATGTTTTGAGTTTCATATTCTTAACTTTTATATCCATTTCTTTTATTTCTTCAATTACAATTGGGATATTGTCCATATTTCGCACAACAAGCTTTACTGCGATATCACGTTGACGAAAGGATCTCGGTCCTACAAACTTCATTGTTAATGGTATAAGTTCGACGCTAATCATAAGAAAACACATTCCGAAAATCGCTTCGATATAGAATCCAGCCCCAACAGCAATACCAATACCAGAAGCACCCCAAATCATAGCGGCAGTCGTTAGCCCTGCAATACTATCGTTTCCTCTTCGTAAAATAACACCGGCACCTAAAAAACCGATTCCAGATACAATTTGAGCGGCAAGTCGAAGCGGATCCATATTCATATGATCTGTATGTGGTAAATTGTAAGCTGCTTTAATAGAAACAATCGTTAGGAGGCAACTAATAATAGAAATAACTAAACAAGTTTTTAAACCAAGTGGTTTCCGTTTTAATTCGCGCTCTAAACCGATAGCGAACCCTAAAATAGCTGAGAGACCTAGTTTGATTAATAAATCGGTATAGTCCATATATATTCCTCCTCGTATGATATGGTATATGAATAAAACGTTTATTATAGAAAGAAACGCTTTTTGATAGAGTGACTTTATATAGAATATATGTAGGAATTATTTATACATGAAAGAGATATTTCGTTTAAGTATATGATATTAAAAAAGAAATGTGGGTGGTTTTTAAAAAAGTTTATAAAAGGTGTTGCATTTCATTTTTTACCATGATATATTAATAACCGTCGCTGATGCGGAAACGCAGAAAACGACAAAAAAGAAATTGAAAAACTTAGTTGACATCGAAAAACGAAGATGTTAACATAAGGAAGTCGCAAATGAGCGACCAAGTAGTTCTTTGAAAACTGAACGAAACAAACAACGTGAA
>NZ_JAGXJT010000039.1:0-2472 GCF_019091205.1 Bacillus sp. GbtcB14 | reverse complement strand
TTCAAAGAACTACTTGGTCGCTCATTTGCGACTTCCTTATGTTAACATCTTCGTTAGTTAATGTCAACTAAGTTTTTTATTTCGTTTGCCGCGTTCTGCGTTATTGCATCGGCGACTTGTTCTATATTACACCTCTAACCTACAATCGTCAATACGTTTTTATAAAAAACTTCATTTTTTATAAATCCTATTTACGTTATTAATTTATATACCTCTTCTATAAGAATATATAAGCAACCCATAAAACACTATATGGGTTGCTATTCCATCATAAAAACTATTGTTCTTTTGAAGGTACCGAACAACTTTCATCCGTACAAGACATATCGCTTGCACCTTCTGAAGAAAGCTCTTGTAACTTAGATGCAGGATTCTCTTCTTCCCACACTTGCTGAAGTGCACCAACAAAAGTTTCAAGTGGTTGCGCACCTGAAATAGCATACTTTTGATTAATAATAAAATAAGGCACTCCTGAAATTTGATATTGCTGAGCAATCGCTTCATCAATTCTAACATCATTTGCATATGCATTTTTATCATGAACAACACGTAAAGCTTCTTGCTTATCTAAACCTGAAGCTTCAGCGATAGTAGCCAGCGTATCCATATCACTTAAATTTCTCGATTCAGTGAAATATGCAAAAAGTAGATTTTCCGTAATCTCTTTTTCTTTCCCTTGATCCTTTGCAAACTTTGCAAGACGATGCGCATCAAAAGTGTTCGTCGGCTTCATTTCATCAAAATTAAAACTTAAACCCATACTAGCTGCATGATTTCCTAGTTGTACATTATTACGCTTAGCTTCTTCAATACTAATTCCATACTTTGATGCAAGTACTTCATTAATACTTGTTCCAGAATAGATTGGAGCATTTTGGTCTAATTCAAAACTTTTAAACTCAACTTCAACATCTTTCTTATGTGGAAATTGCTCTAAAGCCATTTCTAATCTACGTTTCCCAATGTAGCAAAATGGGCATACAAAATCTGACCATACTTCAATTTTCATAGAAACACCTCATTAACATGTAGTTTTCAATTATTGTAGCATTGGCAATAAGGAATTCAAAAATTTATGCTTCAAACCTTATATACTACAAACTAAAATAAGTTTTTAAATAGAAAAAACGATAATCAAAAGTATAAAAACATTTCCTTCTGATTATCGTATATACAAATCTAAAACAATCTAATTACGCTGGAATGTATCTTCCCACGAACTTCCATACGGTATTCCAATATTTATTCGAATCTATCTTCTCAGCTTCTCCATGTCCAGCACCTGGAACAATTAATTTCTCTTTTTCTACTTTTGCAGCATTATATACTTCATCTAACATTTCATAAGGAACGAATGTATCAGCATCCCCATGAATAAATAGCATAGGTGTTTTACTTTTCGCAACTTGCTTAATGGCTGAAGCCTCTTCTAAATCATATCCTGCTCTTAATTTTGTAACTGTATTTGCTGCATTCATAACAGGAAACTTCGGCAAGTGGAATAAATCTTTTAGTTGATACGTAAATTCATCAATAACAGTTGAGTATCCACAATCCTCAATAATAACTTTAACGTTAGAAGGTAAATCTTCACCTGAAGTCATCATTACAGTTGCTCCTCCCATTGAAACACCAAAGAGTGCTATTTCAGCATTAGGGTCTTTCTTTACAATTTGTTGAATCCAAATCAAAATATCTTTACGATCGTGCCAGCCCATCCCTATATAATCGCCTTCACTATTTCCGTGCCCACGAAGATCTGGTGCTATGACATTATAGCCTTGTTCATAAAAATTCCGGATATATTTCGTCATTTTCGACGCCCTACTATCATATCCATGAACTACAATTGCCCATTTATGGCTAGATTTTTCATTGATATATTCATAACCTGTTAATTTCAACTTATCGAAAGAATTTATGTTCAATGTATTAGGTTTATGATTTGAGACAAAGTTCGCATCCTTTTCTTCATTTGTAGCCAACACACCTCCGGATGCATTCACAGTTTCCACTAAATGAGGATTATCCTCTAAAAATTCTTTCTCTTGTTTTGCATTCAATGCATAATTATAAAAATAATTACCGACTAACATATAAGCAATTGCTAGAAGGACTAAAACTACTATAGTAATTACACCTATCTTTTTCATATTATCTCCTTTTTCAAAATTAAATCTTCTTATATTCAAGTACTCAAAAAAACAACTGCACTATTTTAACATACCGACAGATCGCTTCTACAAAAAATAAAATACAAAATCTTAAACTACACATTAAAAATAATGAAGGAAAATGAATATGAGGGGATCAAAAGAATAAGGATTACTTACTTGAGGCTAATAAGAAGTTTAAAACACAAAAAAGACGAGTCATTCTGACTCGTCTTAAGATCGCTTGGCGACGTCCTACTCTCACAGGGACAAGGTCCCAACTACCATCGGCGCTAGAGAGCTTAACTTCCGTGTTCGG
>NZ_JAGXJT010000038.1:0-2593 GCF_019091205.1 Bacillus sp. GbtcB14 | reverse complement strand
GTGCGACACGTTTCCCTATAAGTGTATAAACACGAAATGGGAGGGTTATCAATTTGATGACAACAACGGATTGACCGAAAGTAGGAATGAAAGCCGTCAAGTTGAGCTGAAACTACTTATCTGATACTCCTACATGCAAGGCGTGATAGTAGTCACAAGTTGTATGAAGCTAGGTGAAGTCGACTGAACAAAACCTAAGTGAGAAATCATATGGTAATGGATAGGTCGGGGTGCTACAAAATATCTAAGGTGAGAATGTCCTAACGGACTGGCAAACTTGCGAATGTACGGGTCTAAACGTTTAATATATCAGAAATGTATATGTCGTTAATGACGACGTTATCTACCGAAAAGTAAGATTAAATAGTATGAAATTCGGAACATCTAACGATGAGGATGTAAAGATAACAGGCTTAAAGCAAGCACCTAAGGATATATGTATAGCTAGGTCAATCGGAACGTGGTAAGCAAGAAACTGTCATCAACGTCTACTAACGGACAGATGCATATAAGGTTCGAACGAACCGAAATTGCTTCATTCTTGTGAAGGTGGGGACACAGTACCGAGGAAGCATGTAACGAATGTGGAGGGATAGTCCCTAGTCTTGTTCTTTGAAAACTAAATTAACTAGATGTAACTCACAGGATCGAGTAAGATGATGGGACTTTTCGAAAGAAAGGGGAATTAATACATCGGTGAGTACAACATTACGACATGCAGAATATTACAATATACAAAAAGTGTTTGATGATTTATATCAACGTAGTGAAAACAATGCTACTAAAGGGATAAATTTGTATAAGCACATCATATCAAAGGAAAATATTCTACTGGCATATAGAAATATAAAGGCTAACACTGGTTCAAAAACTGAAGGAACAGATGGTATCACAATCGACCATTATAAAATGGAAAAGGTAGATTCTTTCGTTGATAATATAAGAAAAACTCTCGAACACTATAAACCAAATACGGTACGCAGGGTGGAGATACCTAAGTCAAATGGGAAGAAACGCCCGCTAGGAATCCCTACAATGAGAGATAGATTGATTCAACAAATGTTTAAGCAGGTTCTAGAACCAATATGTGAAGCAAAATTCTATAAACATTCATATGGATTCAGACCTAATAGGTCAACACACCATGCGATGGCTAGGTGTCAATACTTGATAAACAGAGGTAGATTTAACCACGTAGTTGACATTGATATACAGGGTTTCTTTGACAACGTAAACCATTCCAAACTATTGAAACAACTATACAACATAGGGATAACTGATAAAAGAGTTCTGACAATCATCTCGAAAATGTTAAAAGCACCAATTAAAGGAAAAGGCATTCCTACAAAAGGAACTCCGCAAGGAGGGATTCTAAGTCCATTACTCAGTAATGTTGTATTAAATGATTTAGATTGGTGGATATCTAGTCAGTGGGAGAATATTAAAACAAGAAAACCATATACAACAAAAACCAAAAATCCACTGTTGATAAAAGCGAAATTGAAGAAAATGCATATAGTTAGATATGCAGATGACTTTAAAATCTTTACCAACAATCATCAATCGGCAACTAAAATATTCTATGCAGTGGAAGGGTATCTCAAAAATCAATTAAATCTTAATATATCTAATGAAAAATCAACTATAACCAACTTAAAAAGAAAATCTTCGGATTTTCTAGGGTTCTCTATCAAATCTGTTAAAAAGCGCAAAAGATATGTGGCAAACACACATGTGAGCGAGAAAAAGAAAAAGGATATCCTTGAAAAAGCAAAAACAAGAATTAAAGCAATTCAAAAGAGTCCATCAGGTAAAACAGTACAGGATTATAACTCTTATGTGCTTGGTATTAAAAACTATTACAAGATTGCAACACACGTGAATATAGACTTTGCTGAAATAGCTTTTCGTCTCTCGAAAACCTTATTTAATCGTCTAAAATCAATAGGGAAATATGAAATTCCTATCAACGCTAATAGACTATATAAAAGATTACACAGGAACAATTATAGAACCTTTGAAATAGCAGGTAACCATGTATATCCACTAGCAGACATACAAACACGGTTCCCTCAAAGTTTTAGTCAAGACATGTGTAACTATACTAGAGAAGGAAGACAAAAACTCATCGCAAGCCTAAAAGGTAACATTGCCAATGAAATACAAAAAATGTTGCTATCCTCCAATAAAGGACAGAGCATGGAGTATACAGATAACAGAATATCGAGGTATTCCATGCAAAATGGTAAATGCGCTGTCACCGGAATTTTCTTAACAGCCGAGGATGTGCACTGCCATCATAAAATACCGAGAGGTATGGGAGGTACTGACGAGTTTAATAACCTAATTATTGTACATGAATTTGTCCATAGACTGATACACGCAACAAATGAAAAGACGATTAAAACATATATGAGAATACTTCAATTGAGCGATAATCAACTGAAGAAAATAAACAAACTTCGTAAAGTTTGTAATCTAGTTACTTTAGTATAAAAGAATAAGATGGGGCGCTGTATGCGATGAAAGTCGCACGTACAGTGCTAAGCGGGGGAAAAGATGGAGATAACTTCAAAGTCTTACCTATCGCAAC
>NZ_JAGXJT010000365.1:0-202 GCF_019091205.1 Bacillus sp. GbtcB14 | reverse complement strand
TTCTGTTTCTGCAATTACTTCCACTTCTTCTAGAGCTTCTGTTTCTGCAACTACTTCCACTTCTTCTAGAGCTTCTGTTTCTGCAATTACTTCCGCTTCCTCTGGAGCTTCTGTTTCCACAATTACTTCCACTTCTTCTAGAGCTTCTGTTTCTGCAACTACTTCCACTTCTTCTAGAGTTTCTGTTTCTGCAATTACTTCC
>NZ_JAGXJT010000037.1:0-3204 GCF_019091205.1 Bacillus sp. GbtcB14 | reverse complement strand
ATTCGTACGGCATTCTGCAACGAAGTCCATTTCTTCAGCTCACCGAATGCAGCCGAAGACTGGCTTGACCAACATCCAGGGGGAAAAGTGTTATCTGTAGAAGATGCCTTTGAACTGGGTCGCCTAATGGGGACGCGTTACGAGGAATCTAGACCTGCCAATGGGTCATGCTGTGACATTTAGTCGCAAGTAACTACGATACCAGAAGGAGCCACAGGTCTGAAAGATGAAACCCAGGGCCAGCTCAGGACAGGTTTCCCTCTTTTATACCTGATTTCTTATATCTCTGACCGCTAACTACGCGAAGTATGCAAAGGTGGTAAAACCTACAAAAATACCCGGTATTTCTGTACTAAGGGGCCGATCCGTATATGCCATGGTACCGGAGTATTTATTCGATGCTACGATTGAAGGCTTTAAAGACGGAAAAACAGTACAAAAATACAGTTAAAATCCATAAATCATGGAGGTATTGAATAAAAAAATTCATCATTCTAGGAGGGAAAAATATGCAAACATTAATCTGTCCTGCTTGCGGATGTTCCCTCGTACGACTAGGGATTGAAAAAGATAGGGCAGCTGTGTACAAATATAAGTTTACGAGAAGACCTGCTAAAACATATTTCTCCATTGGGATGGGAACATATTAATTTTCTTGGCGAATACACATTTGATATGAAGAAAGTAGCAAGTTTATATTCACTACGCCCTCTTATTCAATAATACTAAAGGCCGATGATTCCTTAGGTAGGGAAAATCGGCTTTTTTCCTCCCAAAATTCTCTTAGCGTATGTTTTCCGCGTTTTGTTGGTAAGACCCCATTTAGAAATTTTGAAATAATTAAGATTCCTTGTTAGCAATGAAAGAAATAAGTCTATGAAAAAATATAAAATAAAACATATTTATAACAGAAACAGCTCAAATTTCTCATTAGGAATTTGGGCTGTTTTTATGATGGGACATACTTTCGCCTTTTGGAACGGATATTTTCAAATGATAACCATTAACGAAAGAATGATATGTTATAATTTTCATAATATATATGCAAAGAAGGGATGGAATGAGCACACAAATTAAGGTAACACCGGAACAATTAGAACAAGCTGCTAAAACAGTAAGAAATACGAGATCATCATTAGAATATATACATAAAGATTTATACTCTCAAACTGAATATATAGCTTCTCAGTGGAGCGGAGCAAGCAGTGATCGTTTTTATCAGATGTTTAATGAAGCAAAGCCAATGATGTTTAACATCTTGCAAGAATTAGATAAAATAGCAGTAGAATTAGAACGTGCAGCTGTTAAATTCCGAGATGCAGATGAATTGTATGGTGGAAATTTAGCTGACCATGATATTCAAGAAGGTGCCATGTGTGGAAAACTCCCTCCAAAATCAGAAGAGTCATTTTTCAATAAAAAAGATTTAAATGCTGCATGGACTGGTATTTCTACTGGGTTTGTAGATGGTGCAGTGGATGCGTGGGAAGGACTGATATCCTTAGGTGATAAAGAAACCTGGCTGAATATGCAAGATGCAATTGTAAACTATAGGGAGACTATTCCTGCTGCATGGAACACCGTATCAGATACGTTTATGAATAAATTTTGGAATGGGGATCTGGAAAGTAGAGAGCATTATGTAGCTTATGGTATAGCAACGTTAGGGCTCGGGCTTCTGGGGGATAAGGGTCTTAGTAAAGCAGGACAAGTTGGGAAGGTAGCTGCTATTACAGGTTTTACTAAAGGAAAATCACTTGTAATTAATTCTCCGACATATAGAAATGCATTACATATATTAAACAATTATGAATTCAAAGCTGGAAATCATCTTTCATATGCGGGAGTCGGTAGTATTAAACAGTACTTGCAGAAAGCAGCTCCATATACTTATGAAGGTAAAAATGGTCCAAAGACAATTAGTTTAAGAATGGGTGAGTTAGCTGGAAATAAACATCCAGTTTCAGGTATACCATATGACTTAAATGGATTCCCTATTTTCGATG
This sequence comes from Bacillus sp. GbtcB14, assembly GCF_019091205.1. Classification (NCBI taxonomy): domain Bacteria; kingdom Bacillati; phylum Bacillota; class Bacilli; order Caryophanales; family Bacillaceae; genus Bacillus; species Bacillus sp. GbtcB14. Next base: position 1,198 of record NZ_JAGXJT010000037.1, on the reverse strand, counting down.
CTTTTGCTGAAGTAAAATTAAAAGAAGTTGACTTTAAAAAATCAAGACCTACTCATGATAGAATATGTAATAAGCTGTTATATGAACAGATATTAGAAGATCCAAAACTAGCAGCTAAATTTACAGCAGAAGAAATTGAATTATTTAAAAATGGTCAGAAACCCAAAACATATACATGGCATCACCATCAGGACACAGGAAGAATGCAGCTTGTAGACGCGAAATTACATAAGCAAACTGGTCACACGGGTGGGTATAACATCTGGGGGAAAGACGGAGAAAAATAGGGAGGTTTATTAATGCATAACATTGTATGGGTTGGTGTAAGTAATGAAAAAGTAACAGATCATGAAATCGAACAAGTAGAAAAATATTTTAACATTAAACTACCTAATGATTTTATTGAATGTGTGAAGAAATACGATGGAGGTTACCCACGTCCTAAAATATTTGATGTACCAGGACAAGATGAAAATGTATTCAATGATTTATTGACCTTCCATATAGAAGATGAGTATTCAATTGTAAAAAATTATGAAGATATAAAAGAAGAATTATTAGACAATATATATCCTTTCGCAAATGATCCTTTTGGGAATTTCTTATGCTTTGACTATCGTAATAATTCCGCATTACCAACAATCGTATTTTGGGACCATGAAGAAGAGGACATGGAAAAAGCAATATATCCTGTTTGCTCAACATTTACAGAATTGCTTGCTAGTCTACGTGATTTTGAAGAAGAAGATTGAGGGAACTAAAAAAACGGTCTAGAATTCTAGACCGTTTTTTTATGATTTACTAATTTTCCAACCATCATCCGTTTTCTCTAGTTCAATTACGATTACCTTATTAGGGGTCCCGTCAGGAAAATGCGGATTTACAACGCTAAGCCTATTTTCCTGACGATTCCCCCATTTTTACAACGTTAAGAAAGTTTTAATGGTCTTAAAGAATCTAACGAGACCACTTTCTCCGAATTAAAATGATATTCTCCTAGTAGATTAATATGTTCCCAACCTAGAGGCGACATATGGTGTAATAATTCTTCATTAAAACTACCAGACTGTTTTTGATATTCAACTGCTTTAGTTAGATGTAAGGTATTCCAAATACTAATAGCATTGATAATGATGTTTAAAGCACTGGCTCTTTGCAATTGATGTTGTATAGTCCGTTCCCTAAGCTCACCTTGTTT
>NZ_JAGXJT010000364.1:0-202 GCF_019091205.1 Bacillus sp. GbtcB14 | reverse complement strand
ACCATCGGCGCTAGAGAGCTTAACTTCCGTGTTCGGTATGGGAACGGGTGTGACCTCTCTGCCATCATTACCAGACTTTTATCATTATACACATTCTTTTCAGAATGTCAAAAGGAATTTTAATATATATTCCTTCAAAACTAGATAACATTGCTACATATTATATGGTTAAGTCCTCGATCTATTAGTATTCGTCAGCTCC
>NZ_JAGXJT010000363.1:0-211 GCF_019091205.1 Bacillus sp. GbtcB14 | reverse complement strand
CTGGGCTAGCTGGATTCGAACCAGCGCATGACGGAGTCAAAGTCCGTTGCCTTACCGCTTGGCTATAGCCCATTAATATTTACTAGTATGGTTATCTTTTCAAAAAAATAAACCCTCTCAGGTTATTTTAAAGAAAATGGTGGAGGGGGGCAGATTCGAACTGCCGAACCCGAAGGAGCGGATTTACAGTCCGCCGCGTTTAGCCACTTCG
>NZ_JAGXJT010000362.1:0-212 GCF_019091205.1 Bacillus sp. GbtcB14 | reverse complement strand
AATGGCTGGGCTAGCTGGATTCGAACCAGCGCATGACGGAGTCAAAGTCCGTTGCCTTACCGCTTGGCTATAGCCCACCGAATTCTTACTTAATTATATGTAAGTATCCATTAGATTATTTGTAATTTTAAAAATAAAAATGGGGCGACTGATGGGAATCGAACCCACGAATGCCGGAGCCACAATCCGGTGCGTTAACCACTTCGCCACAA
>NZ_JAGXJT010000361.1:0-221 GCF_019091205.1 Bacillus sp. GbtcB14 | reverse complement strand
GCCTTAGCTCAGCTGGGAGAGCGCCTGCCTTGCACGCAGGAGGTCAGCGGTTCGATCCCGCTAGGCTCCACCAAAAAGCTATTTTAAATAGCAAATGGTATGTTCTTTGAAAACTAGATAACAGTGTAGCTCATATTTTTTAATTTTTAGTTTGGTTAAGTTAGAAAGGGCGCACGGTGGATGCCTTGACACTAGGAGTCGATGAAGGACGGGACTAACGC
>NZ_JAGXJT010000360.1:0-223 GCF_019091205.1 Bacillus sp. GbtcB14 | reverse complement strand
GTGACATGTGGAGCTGACGAATACTAATAGATCGAGGACTTAACCATATAATATGTAGCAATGTTATCTAGTTTTGAGAGAACATAAAAAACTTGTTGACTTTTAAAGTGAATAAGTTATAATAATGATTGTCTCAAAAGAATAATGTCTGGTAATGATGGCAGAGAGGTCACACCCGTTCCCATACCGAACACGGAAGTTAAGCTCTCTAGCGCCGATGGTA
>NZ_JAGXJT010000359.1:0-228 GCF_019091205.1 Bacillus sp. GbtcB14 | reverse complement strand
GCTGCACGGGCGAAGGAAAAAAGATGGATGATTACCCGGCCAGCGAGTACCTGCTACATCGCTTTAAACAAGTGTGCCGTTACGGAGTTCCCCCTGTAATCTGACAGAACCGCGCAATCGGTTATTACAGCGTGCCCCAATACCGGATTGATATCTGCGCTTGCCGCCCCAATGAGACGATCCTGATCGAATGCGGCATAATAGACGGTGTTTTCTCTCATTGTTTTT
>NZ_JAGXJT010000358.1:0-228 GCF_019091205.1 Bacillus sp. GbtcB14 | reverse complement strand
ATTATTGAACATCGTGATTTAGGTGAGCGCTTCAGTATGGATAACTGGAAAGAAGAAGTTACTGTTTGATTTTAGAACAAGTAAAGTAAGTTCTTTACATAAACAACCGATTTTATTTTAATAAAATCGGGTGTTTTACTATTTGTAATGTGGGAAAGGAAAATGGCTCATATGGAGATTTTAATCGGTATATTGTTTAGTATTTTACGGGCATCAGGTGCTATCGCC
>NZ_JAGXJT010000357.1:0-228 GCF_019091205.1 Bacillus sp. GbtcB14 | reverse complement strand
TGGATTTATTGTATTGCCTGGTGGATATGGAGCTTATGAGGAAATGTTTGAAGTTTTATCTTGGGGACAAATTGGTATACATAAAAAGCCGGTAGGGCTACTTAACGTTGATGGGTTTTTTGATCCTTTAATTGATATGTTACAACATACAGTTGAAAAAGGATTTGCAAGACCTGAAAAACTTAGTTTAATTCTTACTTCAACAAATGTAGAAGATCTTTTAAAGAA
>NZ_JAGXJT010000356.1:0-228 GCF_019091205.1 Bacillus sp. GbtcB14 | reverse complement strand
AGTAGGTTGCATGCCTTTTGGGATTGATGAGCTATTATAGATGTTACATTAAGGGTTTTAATAAGCTAACAAAACCCTTAATGCTACTCACTTGCAATGAAGAAGAGTGGAGATGGGAAGATGAGCATGAAGAGGCCTTTCTTCAATTAAAGCAAAAGTTGGTGGGTGCTCCCATCTTGAGGAGGTTGATACGAGGTCGTCCATTTGAGCTTCATACAGATTGGAGCA
>NZ_JAGXJT010000036.1:0-3649 GCF_019091205.1 Bacillus sp. GbtcB14 | reverse complement strand
TTGGCGATCAAATTACTGATATACAAGCAGCTCATGCTTCTCAAATGAAGAGTGGAGCAGCATTATGGGGAGAAGGTATGTTTGAAAAACTAGATATACAGGAGCCAAATTTTGTATTTAATACACCAAGTGAACTATTAGAACTATTAAATCAAAAATTAGAAAATAAATGGTAGTTTATTTTGAGATAGAATTGTAATCAAATAAGATTGAAGAAAAATTTTAGTTTCCATTTTGTCTTTTCATAATTTATAAAGTGTGAAACTAAATAGAGGATAAGATACAGTGAATTGTCTTATCCTTTTTTATTTATAAGCAATGGTATGTGCATATAGATTTTCATTGAGTAAGATAGCTTGAAATTTACTAATTAAATTGTTACTGAGGGGGAGAAGGTATGAATAAAATATCTAAAGTTTATAGTGCGATAGAAGATATAAAACATAACTTTCTTGAGGTGAAACCAGATTTAACATTTAAAGAGGTAATAGAAGAGGCAAATCGATGTCTATATTGTTACGATGCTCCATGTATAAAAGCTTGTCCTACAAGCATAGATATTCCTTCTTTCATTAAAAAGATTACTACAGATAACTTAAAAGGGTCTGCTCGCGTAATTTTTGAGGCTAATCCAGTTGGAGCAACTTGTGCAAGAGTGTGTCCAACTGAAGAACTATGTGAAGGGGCATGTGTATTAAATGAAGCATCTCAACCAATAAAGATAGGAGATTTACAGCGCCATGTTACAAATTGGACAATGAAAAATGAAGTCCAGTTGTTTAAGGAAGGAGAAAAAAAAGGGAAAACCATTGCTATTGTTGGGAGTGGCCCAGCAGGCTTATCAGCTGCGCGAGAATTAGCAAGGTTAGGCTATACTGTTACAATTTTTGAAGCAAAAGAAAAAGCTGGGGGATTGGATACTTATGGAATAGTATCTTTTCGATTGCCGCAAGAAGTATCACTGTGGGAAGTTGATCAAGTTAAGAAATTAGGTGTTAAAATTCTTACTAACACAAAAGTGGGTAAGGATATTATAGTATCAGAACTAATGAATAGTTTTGACGTAATTGTTTTAGCGATTGGTATGTCTTCTGTACCAAATCTTAATATAGAAGGGGAAAATTTGAAGGGAGTATATGATGCAATCCAATTTGTTGAAGATACAAAAAGTAAAGAGCCCACTAGTCGGTTCTTAGGTTCGCGTATTGCAGTTATTGGTGCAGGAAATACAGCAATTGATGCAGCAACTTGTTCAGTTCGGTTGGGAGCTGAAAATGTAAAAATGATTTATCGTCGTACCCAGGAAGAAATGCCTGCATATCAATTTGAATATGAGTTTGCTAAACAAGATGGAGTAGAATTTAAGTGGTTAACACAACCAAAACGAATTATTGGTGATGAAAATGGACATGTAAAGCAATTGGAATGTATACGTATGGAATTGGGAGCAGAAGACTCTTCTGGGCGTCGTAGGTCAATTCCTATTGAGGGTTCGGAATTTATTATTGAAGTGGATGCAGTAATTAAGGCGATTGGGCAGACGCGTTATATTAAATTAATTGAAGAATTTGGTCTCCTTCATAATAAAGGTATTGTTAAAATCAATCCAAAAACAAACCAAACATCTAATCCAAAAATTTTTGCTGCAGGGGATGTTGTTTTTGGTGATGGTCAAGGTGAAGCAATGGTGGTTAGTGCGGCAGTGCAAGGTAAACAAACAGCATATGCTATTCATAAATATGTGTTTGGTTACAAATTAGATGGAATGATGAAGGAGGTTTTATAATGGCGGATTTGTCTATTAACCTAGCAGGGATAAAATCTCCTAATCCGTTCTGGCTAGCATCGGCACCACCAACAAATTCAGGATACCAAGTACAAAGGGCTTTTGCGGCAGGATGGGGAGGAGCTGTTTGGAAAACGTTAGGTGCACCAGTTGTAAATGTCTCTTCTCGTTTTTCTGCTACAAATTTTCAAGGGAAGAAAGTTGCTGGATTTAATAATATTGAATTAATTTCAGATCGTCCACTTGAAGAAATCTTGAGAGAAATTTATGACACAAAGAAGAAGTTTCCGAATCATACAATTATAGCTTCACTTATGGTAGAACCGAAGCAACATCAATGGCACGAGATTGTTAAAAGGGTACAAGATGTAGGAGTTGATGGATTTGAACTGAATTTTGGTTGTCCTCATGGAATGGCTGAGCGTGGAATGGGATCTGCATCCGGGCAAGTACCTGATCTTGTAGAAAAGCAGACATATTGGGTAAAAGAAGTAGCAGAAGTACCAGTGATTGTAAAGTTAACACCTAATATTACAGATATTACAGAAACCGCATATGCAGCCGTAAAGGGGGGAGCAGATGCAGTTAGTATGATTAATACAATTAACAGTCTAATGGGAGTTAATATTGATACATGGAATCCCATTCCACATGTAGATGGAAAAGGAGCACATGGTGGATATTGTGGCCCAGCTGTGAAGCCAATTGCATTAAATATGGTTGCAGAGTGTGCACGTCATCCCGAAATCAATGTACCAATTTCAGGTATGGGGGGGATTTCTAATTGGCGTGACACGGTAGAGTTTATATTAATGGGATCAACAAGCGTACAAGTTTGTACAGCTGCTATGCATCATGGTTTTAGTATTATAGAAGATATGTTAGACGGTTTAAATAATTATTTAGATGAAAAGGGAATTTCTTCTGTGATGGATATAGTAGGGAAATCTGTACCAAGATACTCTAATTGGGGGGATCTTAATCTAAGTTATCATGTGGTAGCAAGAATCAATGATGATGTTTGTATAAAATGTAATAAATGTTATATTTCTTGTGAAGATACATCACATCAGTGTATTGAGATACTTACTAACGATAAGGGAAGTAAATTTCTTAAGGTTCGTGAAGAGGATTGTGTAGGGTGTAATTTATGTTCTATTGTTTGTCCTGTTGATGGAGCAATTGATATGATTGAAACTACAAGTAAAGCACCAGTGACTTGGAATGAGCTTCAAGCTTCAATAAAATAGCTAATAAAAATTAAACATCCAAAGAAGAATACACAAGGTTATCATAAATAAATGCTGCCCTGATTCAATTTTTGAATCAGGGCAGCATTTATTTATGATATAGACCAATAGCTTCAGTAATATTAGTGAGTCCATCTTTTTCTAGTAAAGTTAAGATTTCTTGATTAATATGCTTTGCAACAGAGGGACCACGATAAATCATACTAGTATAGATTTGAATAAGTGAAGCGCCAGACTTAATTTTTTCATATGCATCTTCTCCAGTAAATACTCCACCGGATCCTATAATGGGTAAATTTCCTTGAGTCTGTCGATAGATTTTAGAAATAATTTCTGTAGAACGATGATTTAATGGTTTACCGCTTAAACCACCATTTTGTTTTTGAAATTTTGAATTTAGATTAGTGCGACTTATAGTTGTGTTCGCTGCGATAACTGCATCAATTTTTACCTCTTGAATTATTGAAATAACTCCTTCTAGTTGTTCTGGAGTTAAATCAGGAGCAATTTTTAAAATAATAGGACGGACGATATTGTTTATGTTTTTTACACAGCTCATTACGTTTATCTAATATAGAAGTTAATAATGGTTTTAAAGTATCGACATATTGTA
>NZ_JAGXJT010000355.1:0-228 GCF_019091205.1 Bacillus sp. GbtcB14 | reverse complement strand
CACACCCAGTTTCATCATTCAAACATGAGGTATCGGCAGTATGCTGATTTTAAAGAAAATCATTTGCCGATGTTATTTACCTTCAAGGTAAAGGACGGCATGCTGAGAACTTTCATTCAGCATTATTTTGATAGACAAAAGCTGGCCGGGGATTTGGGGCATATCATCACACCGACTGATTCACTGATCGGTATATGGGAAAGCGGGAGGACACCGCAGAAAGATCCG
>NZ_JAGXJT010000354.1:0-228 GCF_019091205.1 Bacillus sp. GbtcB14 | reverse complement strand
CCTAGTTTGGGCGATACCACCGTCAGACCCTACTATAGGTCACTGAATGAGCCAAATAATAGACCCAATTCAGCCCTGACTCTGGCCCAATTGGCCTCTGATTGAGTTGGCATTATTTTATCCCAAAATTGACTCAATTAGTCCAAAACTAACTCAATCCAAATACACGTTTACAAGCATGAATCCTATGTTATCTGATATGTCATTAGTTTATTCGATGCTTCGTTC
>NZ_JAGXJT010000353.1:0-229 GCF_019091205.1 Bacillus sp. GbtcB14 | reverse complement strand
TCACGTGATGTTCCGTGCATTTTATATCAAAACAAGATAGATAAGAGCGATATTCCTGCTTCTTCTATCCTCATTTTCAACGCTATGATTTTATCTTTATAAACGTAACTTCCGGTAATGTGTGCATATGCTGAATAAACTCATTCTTTCCTTCTGACGATATATTTTTCAGCTGGATCCCTACCTTATAAACTATTTCTGCTTCTTGCTGTAAAGCTTCCACTTCATA
>NZ_JAGXJT010000352.1:0-229 GCF_019091205.1 Bacillus sp. GbtcB14 | reverse complement strand
ATATTTAAAGAATCGTTCCCCACCGAAATGTGTTGCCGGCGCGAAGTAATGATACGATAAATAAGAAACACAAAATAGGAAAGGCGTTGTAACTGCTGCCAGGATGAAAACACGGTGCATTTTCACATTCTTCTTAATAATAGAGTATAAATCTGCTAATAAGAATACGAACGTTAAGCTATTAAAAATTGCATTTAACATTGGTAAAATTGTTACATCAAAATGTACT
>NZ_JAGXJT010000351.1:0-229 GCF_019091205.1 Bacillus sp. GbtcB14 | reverse complement strand
AATAGATAGGAATCAATTCTCGCTTGAAATCTCCGTACATTTCAACGGCAATTTTCATGATTTCTTTGAGTTCATCGTAACTGTGGGAGCATACTGCTGGCAATCTTTCAGAGCCATTGGATAATACTTTTACAAACATATCCCATGACTTGCCAACTCTAACTTCACCATTATACCTTGCAGACCAAATCAACTCAACAAGACCATATTTTATGCTGCTATTGAATCT
>NZ_JAGXJT010000350.1:0-229 GCF_019091205.1 Bacillus sp. GbtcB14 | reverse complement strand
GCATGGAGGAAATGCGAGAAGTCTATACAGCGGAAGGGGCCGATATTGAACTTTGATTAGATATATTAAAACTTACCGTAATATCTATTCAATTCAATATCACCTATTGATCCTATATCAAATGACCTTAATCCTGATATGGGTAGGTTCGATCTCAAGAGTACTATACATGTTCTTTGATTTGTTAGTTAAGCCTACTTTAGGGGCAGGATGATACGTACATTTTGTA
>NZ_JAGXJT010000349.1:0-229 GCF_019091205.1 Bacillus sp. GbtcB14 | reverse complement strand
AATTGAAGGTTTTTTTTTTGTTCATCAAGAGATTTCTAAAGCAATTGACAGAGAAGAGCGTAAGGGTCTCAAGGATGACAAGAAGAAGATGAGGGAGATAGAATTAAAGGCACACAATGCAGTACTCTTGAGTCTTGGAGATGTGGTGTTGAGGGAAGTGTGAAGTGAGGACACTGCTATTGATCTTTGGGAGAAATTAGACGAAATCTACGTGAAGAAATCACTTGCC
>NZ_JAGXJT010000348.1:0-229 GCF_019091205.1 Bacillus sp. GbtcB14 | reverse complement strand
AATTGAGTGGGAGAATTTTAAAATTCTAAACCCATCTTCATCAGGTTGACACTTGAGATAGGTACTTAAGAACACTACTGAAAAGCAAATCTAACCATACACATGGATAGGTATAACTTATTAGAATTATGAGAATAAGATAAAGAACTCTAGTTCAGTCTATTCGAATGACTTGAACCAAGAATTCTTAATCCTCATAATATTTTATGGTATCTTAATTTTGATTACT
>NZ_JAGXJT010000347.1:0-229 GCF_019091205.1 Bacillus sp. GbtcB14 | reverse complement strand
CGACGTTTTTGTAAAAATCGAAATCATGTTGCACACAATAAATTATTAGATCTCAACGCATTTAATAAAATTAGCGAAAATATTAGTAATGTTGAAGGGTATTTGGATGGAGCTAAAAAAGAATTTGATAAGGAATTATCTGAAGAGGAAGAAACTGAAGTATTAGAATATATTGAGGAGGAAGAGTATAAAAAAGAATTGCATGAATTGTATATTATGGAACAAGAAG
>NZ_JAGXJT010000035.1:0-3676 GCF_019091205.1 Bacillus sp. GbtcB14 | reverse complement strand
AACAACGGCGAAGGACAAGCTGACTCTTGCGGAAGCCTTTGAGGTTGGGGCTGCTGTTTTTGGCGGCACGTTATCTGGCTCTAAGGGTAAGTAAAATCTCATGAATGAAGTAAACTATATATTTACCCTGTACTAAGGTACGTGGTTTATGCTGTAAGTGAGGTGAGACGTATGAAATTTCGTATCGGAGAACTGGCTGACAAGTGCGGTGTTAACAAGGAGACCATTCGATATTATGAGCGTTTAGGCTTAATTCCAGAGCCTGAACGTACGGAAAAAGGATACCGAATGTATTCCCAACAAACGGTCGATCGATTGCATTTCATAAAACGAATGCAGGAATTAGGATTTACCTTAAATGAAATTGATAAATTGCTAGGGGTTGTCGATCGCGATGAAGCGAAGTGTCGTGATATGTATGATTTCACTATTTTGAAGATAGAGGACATTCAACGTAAAATTGAAGATCTTAAAAGGATTGAACGAATGCTGATGGATCTTAAAGAAAGATGTCCCGAAAACAAAGATATTTACGAATGCCCCATTATTGAAACACTGATGAAGAAATAAGAGGTGAAACAGAAATGAAAAACATAATAAAAAGTTCAGGTTGGTTTCTTGTCGCACTCATCACATGCCCGTGTCATCTGTTTTTACTACTTCCGTTGATTGCAGGAACAGCACTGGGATCATACTTCACGGAATTTAAAAATGTTATTTTCATCATGATGGGTCTGTTATTCGTTTTCGCTCTTTTCAAGGGCTGGAGAAAACTTGATCCAGAAACAAAAGAGGAAACAAAGAAAGATACAACCACACATGATTGTTGCAGCATGGAGAAGTTCAAGTCATGAAAGAAAAAGTTTCACAAGTAGCCACTGTATTTTCAGCTTTTGTTATGGCGGGTTGTTGCCTGGGTCCACTAATCTTGATTCCCCTTGGACTCACTGGGTTTGCAGGCGCAATCGCATTCTACTCGTTGAAGTATCGGTTATTGTTCAGCATCGTTACCATTGTCCTTCTTGCGTACTCCTTTTATATGGTTTATGGAAGAAAGGGTAAAAGGAAAAGTTCTGTCATTGGCTTATGGATTACAACGTTCCTTGTTTTTACCATGTTTCTTTTCTTATTTTCAGTTGAAAGTTGACTATAAAAAATGGGGTGTATTATGTGAAAGTACAAATAATCAGGATTATGATGTTGCTATCCCTTATGCTAGTGGTTAGTGCATGCAGTAACGAACAAGAAGTCCAAAAAACTGAAGTATCTAAGAGTGAAGTGAAAACAACTGCTATGAATTCAGAGAAGGATGTAAAAGCTATTACTGAAGCTGAGAAGACGGGGACATTCATGGTTATAGCAGGGATGGATTGCTGCCCGCCATCAGTTGTGGAAGATGCCATTGCACAGGTTGAAGGTGCTGGCAAAACAGCCATTAAAGTTAATGGAAGCACCGCGGAAGTAACGGTTTCTTTTGATGATACGAAAACCAATTTAGATGCAATTAAGACGGAGGTTTCAGACTTGGGTCTCCCCGTCGAATAAAAGGAGGATATTTTTACCATGAAAAAATATCGAGTGAACGTGCAAGGAATGACATGTTCGGGTTGTGAACAGCATGTAGCTGTCGCTCTTGAAAACATGGGTGCAAAAGCGATTGAAGTAGATTTTCGCCGTGGAGAAGCTGTATTTGAGCTTCCTGATGACGTGAAAGTTGAAGTCGCGAAAAATGCGATTGCTGACGCAAACTATCACCCGGGCGAAGCAGAAGAATTTCAATCGGAACAAAAGACGAATTTATTGAAAAAATATCGGCTAAACGTTGAAGGAATGACCTGCACTGGTTGTGAAGAACATATTGCGGTTGCTCTTGAAAATGCAGGTGCAAAAGGGATTGAAGTAGACTTTCGTCGCGGAGAAGCACTGTTTGAACTACCGTATGATGTAGACATTGATATCGCGAAAACAGCGATTACTGACGCACAATATCAACCGGGCGAAGCAGAAGAAATACAAGTGCAATCGGAAAAAAGGACAGATGTAAGTTTAAATGATGAAGGTAACTATGATTATGATTACATCATCATCGGTTCTGGTGGAGCTGCCTTTTCATCTGCCATTGAAGCCGTTGCTTTGAACGCAAAAGTGGCTATGATTGAGCGTGGAACGGTGGGTGGAACCTGCGTAAATGTCGGATGCGTTCCTTCTAAGACCTTATTAAGAGCAGGGGAAAACAATCATCTAGCAAAAAATAATCCATTTGTGGGATTACACACTTCGGCTTCAAATGTTGATTTAGCGCCATTAGTAAAACAAAAGAATGATTTAGTAACCGAGATGCGAAATGAAAAATATGTGAATTTAATTGATGATTATGGTTTTGAATTAATAAAAGGTGAAGCAACATTCGTAAATGAAAATACAGTTGAAGTAAATGGCAATCAAATCACAGCCAAAAGATTTTTAATAGCTACAGGTGCTTCTTCAACTGCACCTAATATTCCCGGATTAGATGAAGTAGATTATTTAACAAGCACTAGCTTATTGGAATTAAAGAAGGTTCCAAATCGTCTTACCGTAATTGGTTCAGGATATATCGGCATGGAATTAGGACAACTATTTCATAACCTCGGGTCAGAAGTCACTTTGATTCAAAGAAGCGAGCGTCTATTAAAAGAATACGATCCTGAAATTTCAGAAGCCATTACTAAGGCCTTAACAGAACAGGGAATTAATTTAGTAACAGGAGCAACCTATGAACGAGTTGAGCAAGATGGAGACATTAAAAAAGTTCATGTTGAGATAAATGGTAAAAAGCGAATTATTGAAGCAGAACAATTGCTAATTGCCACTGGAAGAAAACCAAATACAGAATCATTAAACTTACATGCAGCAGGCGTTGAAGTTGGTTCCCGTGGTGAAATTGTCATTGATGATTATCTTAAAACGACCAATTCCCGAATTTATTCAGCTGGAGATGTCACTCCCGGTCCCCAATTTGTTTATGTAGCTGCTTATGAAGGTGGACTTGCTGCTCGTAATGCAATCGGAGGACTAAATCAAAAGGTCAATTTAGAAGTGGTTCCAGGCGTTACGTTTACTTCTCCATCGATTGCAACGGTTGGTTTAACGGAGCAACAGGCAAAAGAAAAAGGATATGAAGTGAAAACATCGGTATTGCCGTTGGATGCTGTTCCAAGAGCGCTCGTTAATCGGGAAACAACAGGTGTTTTCAAATTAGTGGCAGACGCGAAAACATTGAAAGTGTTAGGGGCGCATGTAGTGGCAGAAAACGCAGGAGACGTAATTTATGCAGCAACATTAGCTGTGAAATTCGGTTTAACTGTTGGAGATCTGAGAGAAACGATGGCTCCATATCTAACAATGGCAGAAGGATTGAAGCTGGCTGTCCTAACTTTTGATAAAGATGTTTCGAAATTATCTTGCTGTGCTGGATAAGTTAGAAAAAAGATTCCTGATTATTGCTCAGGAATCTTTTTTCTGTTTTATGAATAAGGTTTTCCGTACTTTGCCAAATTAACTTTAAACTGTTTAAGGAAATGAAATATTTATATAGCATGTTTGTTTTACACGGTTTATTATGTCAACAATCTGTGCACTTTGGTTAAGTCTTCTTGCTATTGAAATCTATAAAACTAACTTAATAAAAAGGATT
>NZ_JAGXJT010000346.1:0-230 GCF_019091205.1 Bacillus sp. GbtcB14 | reverse complement strand
ACACACAAAAGCTTTGTTGAACGCTAGGCTCATCAGCCATACCAAGCCTCCACAGCAAGAGCTCTAGTGTTCTCTCAGGTCAATCCATGAGAATAAGCCTAAGTCTCTTACTTGGGTTTTCACCAGCCCGTATATATACTAGCAGCTTCTAACCCTAGTTAGATCCCTAACTACAATTAGACTACTGGAGTAGCAGAAGACCAAAAGAAACTTACAATCCAAGGTTTCGT
>NZ_JAGXJT010000345.1:0-230 GCF_019091205.1 Bacillus sp. GbtcB14 | reverse complement strand
TACCATTGCATGCCCATTAGGGTAGCTATATCCAAGAGCAACCCCCGCTTCATTTCACGCCGGACGCTCTGTTTTCACAACTTCTTTTATCCCTTTATTCTCAAGATGTGTTATTAAAATGCCCATTGGATATACGACCATCGCAGCATAATAACGTTTTCACCAAAAAACAAGTAAACTTATAACGAGAGTAGTTACGATCCCAATGGCAGACCCTAATTTTGTATAGT
>NZ_JAGXJT010000344.1:0-230 GCF_019091205.1 Bacillus sp. GbtcB14 | reverse complement strand
ATGCATCGTTACAACGGCTACATACAGACTACATTGTTGTCTATTATGCACATCGATTCGATACAACAACTCCTCTTGGAGAAACAATGTTAGCTTTCTCAGATCTTGTAAGACAAGGTAAAGTCCTTCATTTAGGTATAAGTGAATTGACATCGGAGCAAATCACACGCGGTGCAGCACTTGCCCGAGAATTGATCATTCCTCATATTGCTAGCCAACCTCAATATTCG
>NZ_JAGXJT010000343.1:0-230 GCF_019091205.1 Bacillus sp. GbtcB14 | reverse complement strand
CGAAAAAATTCTTCCTGACATATATTCACTTACTAACTGCAATTCTATCAGAGCGATAATAAATACCCGTTCTATGTTCCGATACTAGTACGAAAATAAATGGTCCGATGGACCAAAAACAGTCGCTTTATTGATTAGTTATGATACGCCTAAAACGGTAGAGACCCTACCAAGACCCATTCCACCACATATTAAAATAAAATTGGATGATGACTTGGAAAATATAGTAA
>NZ_JAGXJT010000342.1:0-230 GCF_019091205.1 Bacillus sp. GbtcB14 | reverse complement strand
ATCTACAGGTAAGTCTGTTACATAGGTCGAAATATCCATCTCTGATATATCTGTGTTAGTTCTTACAGTTTGTGGGACCGCTATTCCTTTAGGGGTACCTTTGTACTGTATTTACGCAATACCTTGATTACCTTCTTGTCCCTTTTTATCTCCATCAATATAGTTTGTAGCAGAAACAGGGACCTCTAGATAACGCGTTTTATAATACTTCTTAAAGTCAGCCCCTTCAT
>NZ_JAGXJT010000341.1:0-230 GCF_019091205.1 Bacillus sp. GbtcB14 | reverse complement strand
AGAAACGTTTATGAATGCAAGTGAGCTTACGCTAAGCCAAGAGTATTCATGCGTGAAAAAGTTGCTATACTTTTTAGCGGTGCCTCTTGAATGGATTATTTTATTATTTGTACTTGTGCTCGGTGTATCAAGAAAGTTTGAGAAATGGTCGAAGGAAACGACGAAAGTAAGCGTCCTGCAAGATGCGAGTTATTTCTTTTATTTATCGCTACTCCCAACAGTTCTAGCCC
>NZ_JAGXJT010000340.1:0-231 GCF_019091205.1 Bacillus sp. GbtcB14 | reverse complement strand
TTCACTCCTAGGATCTCTATTTAGGTCCATCTAGTACAAAATAAAGATAGTAACATTCCATTCATTCCCATAAAACTCAATTGGATATACAAATGGGGAATTGCTATTCATGACTGTCTCCATCAACTCAAAGCCAAAATGATAAAGTAGATGTATTCTTATAGTATGTTTGCTAAGACAATGGATTCTAATAAGAAATGGTACAGCAAGAGGAGGATGAACTCGAGGGAT
>NZ_JAGXJT010000339.1:0-231 GCF_019091205.1 Bacillus sp. GbtcB14 | reverse complement strand
ATCCATACATACTATCATATTCATTACTTTTTATATATGTAAACGATCTTTTATTGGTGCAAACACACTAAAACCGCCAATTATTCGGCGGTTTTGTCGTACTTACACAGTTTATATTGCAGCGTTTGGCGAGGGATACCTAACATTTTTGCAGCTTGTATTATATTCCCTTCCGTTTCAATTAACGCTTGAACTATTAATTCCTTTTCCGTTTGATGAAGTGCTTCTCTA
>NZ_JAGXJT010000338.1:0-231 GCF_019091205.1 Bacillus sp. GbtcB14 | reverse complement strand
AATTTCTCCCTATCCAGGGCCGGCCGTTTTAAGAAAGAAGCTAGCTTCTACATCAAAAGAAGTAGAAGCTTATTTCTTCTTATTTCATACTTTCTAAAAGCTCTTGCTCATAATCATAAAGAGCTGTTGGATAATCTCCATTGTAGTACGCCATACACAGACCGCCATATTTCCCTTCACATGGACGTCCAATTGCATCTACTAATCCATCTTCACTTAAAAATGTTAAAG
>NZ_JAGXJT010000337.1:0-232 GCF_019091205.1 Bacillus sp. GbtcB14 | reverse complement strand
TCGTTGGCATGGGTTCTATAAGGATTAGTCTTTGTAACTTGCTTTGGGAAATCATCATGAGAGAAAAGAGAATAGGCCAAATCAAGGCTTTAGTGTAAGGACGCTATCGGGGGAATGCTTAGTTCTCGGGAAGCACCGAGCTCATGTTTTTCCTATCTTGGAAGAAACAACTTCAAAAGTATCACCTTCTTCACTCATACCTAACCCTTTCCCTTCGATCAAGCACTCTCAC
>NZ_JAGXJT010000034.1:0-3783 GCF_019091205.1 Bacillus sp. GbtcB14 | reverse complement strand
TTAAATATATATAACCATTATTAAACATTAAAATATAAAGCTTGTATCGACGATTACCTGGTAATTTTCGATACAGGCTTTTTTTACTTATTCGCTATTTTTCCAAGTAGAATAGAATTGTCTCTTTTTAGTTTTTTGTTTTCTTCTTCTAAATTACCTATTCTTCTTTTTAGGGAATCAATAAGTTTGTCCTTGGAACTTTCACTAAATGTCTGTTTTTTTGTGATAACCTTTAATTTCTGATTTTGTTTTATTATTGCTTCATCAATTGGCTTTATAAGTTCTTCTGGATACGAGTACAAAAACGTTTTACTTACTCCTGCTTTACGGCAAATTTCAGCTTTTGATATAGGGTTACTTATTGGATCATCAAGGAGCGTTAGCTCCTTTAGAACAGCTAAAACAGTTTGCTTCTTTAACCTGCTTTCCATTTTCTTTGATTCAACCATTTTAGAGGTATTTGGACTCATATTAGCCATTAATGGACACCTCCTGTATAGAAATGTTTTGAGGCATCGAATGTTTCACCCTTTTCAATGATTTCCAATGCGGTTTGATAGAACTGAACTACCTTGTCAAATTCCTCAATTTTTTCATTTAGTCCAATTTGTTTCGCTTGGTTTAAATGCGTTGTAAAGGCATCTATTGTATCTATAACTGCGTTTTTATGTCTCGGCAATATCTTTTTCTTAATGCACGTTTTACAAGCCACCTGATGAGGACAGGAGGGCATCTTATAAGGATGCTCACAACATCCGTCACCTTGGTCAAAAATAGCGATAATTTTGTTTTTGACCCATTTGTTATCACCGAAAGTTTCTTCTTGCTCTGGGAGATTGTCTTTAATTGCTGTGGCATCAGATTTAAGAAGCTTATCTTTAAACTCCTTTTTTAAACGTTGTTGGTAGACCTTAATATACTTTTCTGTCATGTTAACTGATGAATGCCCTAAAAAGTTTTTAACAGCGTATATATCGACTCCTGCATCAATCATTTCGGTGGCTACTGTATGCCTAAACTGGTGTGAAGCTATTTTATAAATATCTCCAGACTGTGCACCAATATCTGATAATGGGATTTGATTACATATTTTAGACAGTACATGATGATAAATAGTGGCATAACTAACAGACTCCGTTATCAGAGTTTTTTCTTGAACGAAAGTAATAACTTCCCTAAATAAATACTTTTGCTTATCAGAAGTAGGAGGTAAATCTTTTACCCGTTCCTTTTGGCGTAAAATTGCCCGTTCCACTATATTTCTTCCTTTGGAGTCTTTTAAATGTGCTAATGGAACGACCAAATCTTTTTTGATTTTTGCAATACGATGGTCAAGGAAAAGTTGTGGATCTCCATCCAAATCATATTTCAAACAATCAATATCACTTCCATCTGCAATTAAGTGAGCTATGTCCTCAAAACGTCTTCCTGTATATCTTAAAATGATAATTAAATCCCAATAAGTCGGGGATACAATGGGAGTTTCCTCACTATCTTCCAATAGGGGGATTACTATATTTTCCAAGTAATCATCCAATTTTATTTTAATATGTGGTGGAATGGGTCTTGGTAGGGTTTCTACCGTTTTAGGCGTATCATAACTAATCAATAAAGCGTCTGTTTTTGGTCCATCGGACCATTTATTTTCGTACATGTATCGGAACATAGAACGGGTAGTTATTATCGCTCTGATAGATTTGCAGTTAGAAAGTGAATATATGTCAGGAAGAATTTTTTCGATATGTTCCTGCCTATTTAGCTCCTTAAAAGATTTGATATTCGGAAATTTATCATGCAGTATACTAAAAAAATCACTCAAGCATAGGATGTTTTCTTTAAACGTTTTAGCTTCCCAAGTTCCAAGCATATTTACAAAATACCTTTTTACCGTTGGGCGTAAATGAATATTTTCCAATTTAGTCAATTTAACGATAAATTGAACAGGAGAAAGATGTTTTGGATAATTCTTAAATAACCTTCTTACATCCCACACATCTTCTTTGAGATATTCTTCTCGCTCTTTTGGGTTTTTAATGTACTCAACTTCGTGATGGGGAGGGTAGTCATCTTCGTAGTGTTTTACCTGAACACCCATGTTTTCTAAAAGTTCAGCGAACTTTTCATCTTTGATGGCTGTATACCAAGGACCAGAGCTTTTAAATCCTGCTAATTTAGATAATACGTCATACTTTTTATCTTGGTTTTCAGATTGCTGTAAGACTTCGAAGAACTTCTTCTGTGTCTTCGTCATCCAAGAGGTATCGATAGCTGTAATAGGAAAAGGAGAAAAGGTTGCCTTTGTTCCCAAACTCTTCGAGTTATTTGCTTTTGATGAATTTGCTGCTTCATTTTTTGCCATTTTCTCGCTCCTTCCGTTTCTCTTCTCTATACTCACTCATTCGTTGGTATTCTTTTTTATGGTCTTCTGCATTTAAATGGGCATATATTTGCATCGTGGTTGCAACATCTTTGTGACCAACCCTTTCTTGGATATACTTCCAGTTGATAGGCTCACCTTTACTGATGTACTCTCTTGCTAATTCAGTAACGTGCGTGTGTCTTAGTTTATGGGTGTTCAGTTTAATCCCTGTTTTCCTGTTGTAATGATTAAGGGTGGAGGTAAGTGTCGATTTCTTCATCGGCTTTCCATTATCCATAGGATTATTACTATTAACCACAACAAACAGGAAATCAGTAACAGGGTCACTGTTCACCCAATAGCTACTAATATATCTATCTATCAAAATCATAAGGTCAGGTGGGAGATGAACAAACCTGTCCCTGCCATACCCAGCCTTAGCCCTTGATCCATTTTCGTTGTCTGGTCTGAAACGAATATGTATGCCTTGCTCGCCATAATCAATGTCCTCAAGCTTTACTCCAAGAAGCTCACCAGACCTTACCCCTCCTTCTTTAAGAGTTAAGAGAATGATTTTATCTCGTAAGAGATTGACTGCCTTCAGGTACGTCTGAAAATCCTTTTGATCAATGGTCTTAGGAATAATATGAGGAACTTTTGATTTTAAAGTGTTCTTCTGAACAGTCCTGCTTTTCCGAGTGTGGGATAACATATCTTTATCTCTCATCTCATTTGTAACCATGACATTACGATACACAACAGGATTGTCTTTAATCCTCCCACTAGCTTTAAGCCAAAGGAATAAAGAACTTACCCTATCTACGATGGCATTGACAGTAGAAACTTTAAGGTCGTCTTCAACGTATTCATAATCTAGCATCTCTACATTTTCATAAAATCTATACGGGTTCTTGAGCCATAATTTGAAGTTAGTAAGAATATCAGGTTTTCCATCTAGGTCCAAAATACCCAAACCCTTTATTTTCAAATACACAATGAAATACCATAAGTTGTAGCAATATGTTTTTATCGTATTAGGAGATACTTCTCGTATTGCTCTTGCTTGTATCATATCGAGATATTCTTTTACTAATAGTATAAAATCTAAGTTTTCATCCATAAGATAGTACATTGTCCCATTACCTGTTTGTGCTTCTCTAACAGATACAATCTCATGCCATTTATCCTTTATTGTTTTTTCCTTACGAGATATTGTCATTTAGCTACTAACTCCTTTACTTAAATTCAAGGTCCTCGCACAGAGGCTACGTCTTCCTCCATAAAAATAATATATATAATATTCAGATAATAACATAAAGTATCTATTATTACTATGTATTTTAAATTTATCCGTTTAGATAAAAAAAGATAGTAGGGATAATCAATCCTTACTATCTTTACTCTTATTATTCATATGTCTTTAA
>NZ_JAGXJT010000336.1:0-232 GCF_019091205.1 Bacillus sp. GbtcB14 | reverse complement strand
CCGATTGAAAGTTTGAAGTCCCGAGTCCATGGTTGAAAATTCCTGTCTGTTAAAATCGGAGTTACAAGTGCAATTCCTGGATGATCTGCGGTACTGAGGTAGTAAGGACTACGAACATCCTCATATGCCGGTCGATCTCCATGGCTATGGTGGTTTGATGTAGCTGGAACAGGAATTTGGGGGGGAAGATCTGCAGAGTCCTGGGATGCTGGAGGAGCAGGATTCTGAAACG
>NZ_JAGXJT010000335.1:0-232 GCF_019091205.1 Bacillus sp. GbtcB14 | reverse complement strand
TACCGGCTTTAGGTTTATGTATGATCAGATTCTTATATATTCGTGTTATCCTGACATTTTTTGTCTCCATCATCGGGGGCACGATCTTTTCTTTTTTTGTGTCAACTTGGATTTTCGAAGATAAATTGAACGAAAATGCTCAAATCAACTTACGTAACATTGGCCAAGACATCGTCCGGCTTTACAAGACCCTTCCGTTACATGAAGCGGACTTGTTCGTAAGTGAAATGAA
>NZ_JAGXJT010000334.1:0-232 GCF_019091205.1 Bacillus sp. GbtcB14 | reverse complement strand
GTATGTATGATTCATTCACAATCAATGGTAAAAGTGGGCATTTAATAGAGCCATTGTAAGTGAAAAAAGGTGACAAGATTCGACTTCGATTCGTTAATGCTGGTTATCTATGACATGATATCCATGTTCATGGTCATGATATAAAAGTGATTGCCACAGATGGCCAACCAATTAATGATCCAAAGGTTATAAAAGACCAAGCAATTTCAATCGCACCAGGTGAACGGTACGA
>NZ_JAGXJT010000333.1:0-232 GCF_019091205.1 Bacillus sp. GbtcB14 | reverse complement strand
GAGGGAAGAGAGAGAAAGAAATTTTAGGGAAAAAAAAATAATTTATTGAATATGTGATTTTTTTTTAAAAAAAAAAATTATTTATTTTAAATATTAAAATAATTTTTTACAATAATTAAATAATTAAATGATTTGGACAAATATGAATGTGCCATGTGTATATGAGTGTACAATGGACATTCCAACTTGGCATTTAACTAATGAAAATGGATGGAAAACTAAATTTGCTAAC
>NZ_JAGXJT010000332.1:0-232 GCF_019091205.1 Bacillus sp. GbtcB14 | reverse complement strand
CACTAAGGGAGTTTAGGTCTCATCCCTCGAAAATTCATGATTTAATCTTGTATGAAAATTAAGCAATTTGCTAACCTCACACTTTTGATTTCAAGCGAATCATGCTAGCCAAATATCATTAAACACTAATTTAGACACCAAACATGAAATGTTCCCGTTTCAAATCTCTATTGGGCCTTACACTCACGGAATAATGACTTTTATACACGAGTACGTCACTCTGGGTACTTCA
>NZ_JAGXJT010000331.1:0-232 GCF_019091205.1 Bacillus sp. GbtcB14 | reverse complement strand
AGAGAATGTTTCCACTTATTGGTCATGCTCTCAGGTTTCGAATTTTAGTGTGCAGTACTATTTATGAGGTTGTACATGTATAGGGTATAGAAATAGAGGTGTATGTTAATCATTATAATAGTAATAAATAATTGCATAATACTGAAAATATTAAAATATGAATAATCTCAAATCCATGAAGAAGATTACAGAATTTTGAAGTTTGATATCAGAATCTTCAAGTTTGATATCA
>NZ_JAGXJT010000330.1:0-233 GCF_019091205.1 Bacillus sp. GbtcB14 | reverse complement strand
GGCTACGAGGCGATGACAGAGCTGGTGCGGCGGATGCTGCGTCCGCACAATGCCGAAATTGAAGCATATGAAATTAAAGGATCGTACTGTCCGGGCAGCTACGATCTCAGCATCGGCGGCCGAAAATTCGCGGGAATCTCACAAAGACGCCTGCGGGGCGGAACCGCGGTTCAGATTTACCTCTGCGCCGATAAAAGCGGAAGCGAACGCGCCGAGCTGATCAGACGTTTCTA
>NZ_JAGXJT010000329.1:0-233 GCF_019091205.1 Bacillus sp. GbtcB14 | reverse complement strand
GCCGTTCCACAAGAAATCATTGAGCACTTCAAATCTTATCCCCTCAATAACGTACATCCAATGGCTGCGCTCCGGACGGCGATTTCATTACTCGGTCTGACTGACAGTGAAGCCGATGTCATGAATCCGGAAGCGAACTACAGAAAAGCCATCCGTCTGCAGGCGAAAGTGCCGGGCATTGTCGCCGCTTTCTCAAGAATCCGCAAAGGACTTGATCCTGTTGAACCGAAGGA
>NZ_JAGXJT010000328.1:0-233 GCF_019091205.1 Bacillus sp. GbtcB14 | reverse complement strand
ATCTTTGTGACAAGTTACTTCCCTTTATCATTAATCTTTTTGACAAGTTACTTCCCTTTATCATTAATCTTTTTGACAAGTTACTTCCTTTTATCATTAGCAGGAGTTTCATTTGTCAATTCCAAAATTCAGTATTTAAAGATTTGCATAGTTATAAGCCCATCATTCCAAGTCAATTGAGTTTTTGATTTCCATGATTTTTTTGATAAAAAACTCTAAGTTATATCTTATGA
>NZ_JAGXJT010000033.1:0-4040 GCF_019091205.1 Bacillus sp. GbtcB14 | reverse complement strand
TAGTTTGTCTAGCATCTAAAAATAAAAATTGACGTTTCACGTTGTTTGTTTCGTTCAGTTTTCAAAGAACTTGTCTGCCGCTCATTTGCGACTTCCTTATGTTAACATCTTCATCTTTCAATGTCAACTAAGTTTTTCATTTCGTTTGCCGCGTTCTGCGTTATTGCATCGGCGACTTGTTCTATATTACACTCCTATAGTCTAATCGTCAACACCTTTTTATAAAGATATTCAATTTAATATTTTTATGCTCTTTTAACTAGATACGTCTCTCCAAGGATTCATTACTGAAAAGCTACCTTTTGCTTCTATTTAATCTATTCTTCCAAAATATATTTAAGTTAATTTAAACCCTATACTTAATTTGTACAGAAGTTTTTACCCAACGAAACTAACAATCTTATTTTAATAAATATTAATACCTCTTTGTTTATCACGCACTCTATTAGAAACGATTGAAGTTATACGCATTCTTATAACAGACAACGATACAGAAATCCATAATAAACTCATATACTACTCTAGTTATAGAGTCCTGAGTTCTCCTTATATGAAGTAATGGTTGCTTATCTGTTTACTCGTAAATATACAGAATCATACTAATATATTTACTAACTATCCCTATCTTACTGAAATATCAACCTTATATCTATTTCATCTTTAGCATCATCCATTTCCATACAGCTATATCCTCTTAATAAACATTTAAAATATGCTCAAGGTTCGAATTGATTAATAGTATCTCCTTTTTAAGTACATATACTGGATTAAAAATACGTACCTCAATTGATCAAGTGTACCGAACACACACAGATAGAACACTCGTTCTTTCTATTACTTCACTTTTTATATAACATTAAATGATATTTATCCTATGCCTATATTTACGTTTTACCGCTAAAAGAGCGAATCATTTCACTAACAAAGCATTTAATCTTATTGTTCCTAGTATATATCTCCCTTTTGAAATACATATAGAATCATAAATTCCTTTGTTTCTATCTAAAACCCTAAGAATACACAACCATAAAAAAACAATTCTACAACAAGGTATACGGCGGCTGCACAATTATAAATTATAATCCTCTCAACACCTATAGCAGTCCTGTCCACATTTAACGCAAATATAAACTAAAAAAATTTCAATATAAAAAGAGTCGGAATTTCTACTCTAAGGAAAATCCGGCTCTTATTTTTGAGCTACAATCAAAATCATTTAACTTACTTGCTACAACTGAACTCCCTCATAATAACCATAGCCAAAAAAATTTTCACATTTAATATTCCCTACTCTGCTGTACTGAAGATGAATGTATCATATCTATCACTGCATGATATAAATTTTCCGGATATTCAGCTATCCGATGGCATAAATACAAGTACCACTCTTTCCCATAAGTCAAATACACGCTAGCATTATGTCCTTTATTTTTCAAATCACTTAACATATCCGGACGAATTCCATATAGCATTTCTATTTCTACATTAGATTGACTAAAATATTGACGTTTCTCCATTTCTTTAATAAGAATTTCATCATGTGTAGCTATAGATACAGGATGGTTGTTTTCAACTAGTTGTTCTACAATCTGAAGATACTGTTGATTTAATTCAGTTGACCTAGGCATAGCAATATCCGAAACTTCTTGATAGGCACCTTTTACAACTCGTATTTTCCCTGGATAATGTAGGAGTTCTTGAATATCATTGTTTGAGCGATATAAATGCGCCTGGATCGTTATCCCTACATTAGGATATTGCTCAGTTGCTTTTTTATAGATGGCAAGAATGTCTGCTGCTTTAGATGATTCTTCCATACTTACCATAAGGTTAGTTCCATGTACTTTTGCCTTCTCTGCCAACTCCATTAAATGAATACAAGATATTTCTGGATCTATAGATAATCCAATATGCGATAAATCGAGTGATACTGTTTGTTTCATAGATAGAGCACCCATATCCCCAATAAGATTCCAAAACTCATTTTTTACTTTATAACATTCCTCTATATCTAGAGTATTTTCCCCTATGTATTCTAGTGAAGTATGATAACCTTTTGCAATTAGTTCTTTTGCTGTCACAATCCCCTCATGTCTCGTTTCTCCGGTGACAAAGCGTTTTGCGGCTTGCAATAATAACGCATAGAGTTCAGTGGAGTTTTGTACATAGGATTTTATATGTTCATTTCGTGCAATCAATTTAAATGCCTGAGCCACTTGGAATTCTGGTTTCGTCATCACATTTTCATCCCCTTTAGAACTATTTGATCCAACTATAGCATGATAAAATGGTTCATATTAGTACCATTTTAACCAAACTTTTATGGTACCAATTTTGATGAAGGGAGCATTTATATGCTTTGGATACCTATTGACCGATCGTTAGATATAAGTTTAATTCGACAGGTTTATCACCAAATACGTGAACGAATATTAAACGGAGAGCTACAATCTGGAGAAAAACTACCATCAACACGGGAATTATCTTCTGAGTTAAGCGTGTCTAGGAATGTAATTTTAGAAGCTTATGATCAATTATTTTCCGAAGGTTTTTTGGTCGCTCAACAGGGCGCCGGGACATTCATTGCAGAAGGGACTTATTTAGAACAACGTAAAGAATCAACTCTAATTGATTCTTTATCTTCGTGCGAAGAAATAAACAAAGATAATAACATCATTAATTTTCGTTCAGGGATACCAGCATTAGACTTATTTCCACGTAAGGGATGGGCAAAGTTATCTCATACGATATGGAATGAAACACCTCCTTCTACGTTTGGATACGATATTCCCGAAGGACGTCCCGAATTAAGAAAGGTTTTATCACGCTATTTACTAAAAACAAGAGGAGTTTTTTGTCATCCAGAACAATTGATAATTACCTCCGGTGCAACGCAAGCTTTAACACTTGTTTCTAAGTTACTTTTGTCGACAGGCGACGAAGTACTAATAGAAGATCCCATCACCAATGACATTCAAACAATTTTTAAAAATTCAGGAGCCTTCCTTTATCCTATACCAGCTGATGATAATGGGATGGATACATCTTTGCTACCTGCAAATAAAAACCCAAAATTCATCTTCACTACTCCTTCTCATCAGTTTCCTTTAGGAGGAGCGTTACCAATTCAACGACGGGTTCAATTGATTAACTACTCAAGAAAAACAAACTGTTATCTCATTGAAGATGATTATGACAGTGAGTTTCGATACGAAGGCTCACCTGTAAGTTCATTACAGGGATTGGATCCCGAGCGAGTTATTTATATAGGTTCATTTAGTAAAATTTTATCACCGGCCCTTAGGATGGGATACTTAGTTCTTCCCACACACCTTATTGAAAAATGTCGCAGGGTAAAATGGTTTTCAGATTTACATACATCTTCTTTAAATCAGCTTGTCCTTGCTAAATTTATTGCCGAAGATTATTTGGAACGGCATATTATGAAGATGAAAAAAATCTATAAAAATCGAAGAGACTTCCTTATCCAGCAATTAAAGTTAGCATTCTCAAATAAGATCAATATTTTCGGTTATTCTACAGGATTACACCTGATTGTCGAATTCAATCAAGTTCAATTCACCAAAGAATTACTTGAGAAAATCCAACAACTTGGGGTTAAAGTATATCCCGTGGAAGACCACGCCATTGAAAAAGGAAAGCATCATAATCGAATTATTATGGGGTATGGACATTTAACAACTGAAGAAATAAAAGAAGGGGTGAGCAGGCTACAGAGGGCAATACCTTGTATATATTCTTGTTAATACATAGACTTTAAAACTCAAAATTAAAGAGTCTAACAAACTTGTCTATATTTTTCTGAAGGTATGCTATTTAGATGTAAAATCATAATAAAATAAAGCTGTTTCTTGTTAGATAAACGTACTCATAGAGCTTACATTAATTACAAACTTATTTCATTAAACACAAAAAAGACGAGTCATTCTGACTCGTCTTAAGATTGCTTGGCGACGTCCTACTCTCACAGGGACAAGGTCCCAACTACCATCGGCGCTAGAGAGCTTAACTTCCGTGTT
>NZ_JAGXJT010000327.1:0-233 GCF_019091205.1 Bacillus sp. GbtcB14 | reverse complement strand
AAACCTTCCGAAAGCATATACAAGGAGATTCTGGAGCAGTATTAATTCTTAACCACGGTATTACCGTATGGGGCCGAGATAGCTTTGATGCAAAGAAAAGATTTGAAGCTTATGAGTTTTTATTCCAATTTCATATAAAACTATTATCAATTCAAGGTGGCGTTTCTAATGGCGCAAATTCGTATACATGAAGTAAATACTCGCATAGAAAATGAAGTAGAAGTATCTAAATT
>NZ_JAGXJT010000326.1:0-234 GCF_019091205.1 Bacillus sp. GbtcB14 | reverse complement strand
TTTTGAACCACTGCACCTTGATCACCCATTAATTTTACACTACCCTTATTACAGACAACTCCATTGACAAAATTATCCTCCTTGATAACAAATGCACACTCGATGAATGTATTATACAGGTATTTTACATACCAGTTATTTTGGTATGAACTAACCCCTCCAACATTCGGACCGTGAAATGTGTTAGTTTCTACAATCACATTTATACGATCAGCATTTGCAAAATGCCCTCTA
>NZ_JAGXJT010000325.1:0-234 GCF_019091205.1 Bacillus sp. GbtcB14 | reverse complement strand
AAATCAATACCCCCTGTATTATCCAAAAAAAATTTCAAAGTTATAGTGTCATGAGCAAAGACTCGCCTTCCCCCACTCTTTTCCCAAGGATGCGCAATCAAATTCAGATCATCGACTACCATCCAGGGGAACTTACAACGAATAATCCTAGCTTCCATTTCATCCCAAAAGACTCTTTTTTCACTCTCATACGGTCTCCCATAGACAGCGTACAAACACCACGTGAAACTCATC
>NZ_JAGXJT010000324.1:0-234 GCF_019091205.1 Bacillus sp. GbtcB14 | reverse complement strand
AAATTTCACGGAGGCCTAGCCAAGACCGTTGTGCATCACTTTTCTCTTGTACACGTTGAGAGAAAAATTAGTTCTCTTGCACTAACGATCGTTTTAATCGAAATAGTGAAAATCTAACATTTCTGATAGTGGTACCCCTTTGTGAAATGTGGCCCGGACCAATTTCGGATCATTTTTTACCTTTAGCGATAGCATCTCTTCATTCTTTTTCGCAAGTTGGCGAGTGTATAACAA
>NZ_JAGXJT010000323.1:0-234 GCF_019091205.1 Bacillus sp. GbtcB14 | reverse complement strand
ACTCAGTTCGACCCCTGAATCGTCACCAACTCCGGCGCACCCACAGCCACATGCCCACCCCCCGGCGAAATCATGCTCGTCTGCGGAGCCCGCCAGTGGTCGATATAGCTGATCTGATGCACACAGCTCACCGTGCAGTTCGGCGAACAACTCTTCGCCGTCAAGAACTCCCGCTTCACATCTTCCGTCGTATACTCCGCAATCGGAGTTCCTGGGAACCCGCGCTGCTGCGAA
>NZ_JAGXJT010000322.1:0-234 GCF_019091205.1 Bacillus sp. GbtcB14 | reverse complement strand
AATACACTTTGCGAAAAATTAAACCGAGCTCTTAATTCCTTCACTCTATTTAAAGTGAAGGAAAAGTCTCAACTATTCCAGAAAATATAAAGCCATGAAAGAATTTCTTATATCAACAGTGAGAGGTCTTAGATATGCTTTTGTATGCCTTAGACCAGACACCTGCTGTTGAGTGTGAGTAATGAGTAGGTATCTGATTGAACCAGGTGAGGATCAGTGTCACATAATTAAGGT
>NZ_JAGXJT010000321.1:0-235 GCF_019091205.1 Bacillus sp. GbtcB14 | reverse complement strand
GGTCATGATCAGGTCAAAGGAAACCTTCCAGCTGAACGCCACAGCAATCATCCCGACAATCGGGCCGGAGATCGCTCCGCCGAGCGGCGTTCCGCTGTTTGTCAGGCCGGTGACCGTGGCGCGCTGAGACGGAGGAAACCAATTGTTGACCATTTTGCTTATGGCAGCCGACAGCGGCCCCACCCCCATACCGAATAAAACACGGATAATCAAAAGACTTACAAATCCGAAAGCA
>NZ_JAGXJT010000320.1:0-235 GCF_019091205.1 Bacillus sp. GbtcB14 | reverse complement strand
TACATTTTAAAACTTACTAAAACGTTCATATTCTCATTTTATTCTCATTCTAATCTTATATCTAATAAAATGATATCGCAAACGATGAAAAAATGTAACAATTTTTTCACACATGTATATAAGTATTTCCCTTGCATCCTTATATGGTACACCTTTCTTCTTCTTTATATATAGAAAAAAGAACTGGGCAATTCCCAATCCTTTCCTTGTACTTATTCACTTACCGGAAGCACAG
>NZ_JAGXJT010000319.1:0-235 GCF_019091205.1 Bacillus sp. GbtcB14 | reverse complement strand
AAGAAAATTAAAAAGATGCAATATTTTTTTGTATATTTTTGTGTGAATTTATTATAGTAGCTCATAGTTTTATTTTCAGCAAAGTAATTATTAATTTTATGAATTGGCTTTGGGTCTTGGAAATACTTCTCAAACTCTGGTGTAATAATACCTACATGTTCTCTATATGGGGATCCGATTGTATACTTATGTATAACAATATCGCCCTCTTTTTCCAATAAACTCAGCAATCTTA
>NZ_JAGXJT010000318.1:0-235 GCF_019091205.1 Bacillus sp. GbtcB14 | reverse complement strand
ATGAAGTGTTACTAATGAAAAAAGACGATGCACTTGAGACAGCTGTAACATCAAATGCCGAGAAGATGCTTCAGAAAGCTAAAGGTGTAGAAGAG
The DNA here is from genome assembly GCF_019091205.1 of Bacillus sp. GbtcB14. Classification (NCBI taxonomy): domain Bacteria; kingdom Bacillati; phylum Bacillota; class Bacilli; order Caryophanales; family Bacillaceae; genus Bacillus; species Bacillus sp. GbtcB14. The sequence goes on along the minus strand of NZ_JAGXJT010000318.1, from coordinate 140 downwards.
AAAGTGAATGAAAGAGTAGCAAAGCGTAGAAAAGTAGAAGAACAAGGAATCGATAAACTCATCAAAGCTGTCGATAGTATAGATGACGTGAAAGAAAAAGAGAAGAAAGTTTGAGAAGGGTTAGATAAGGCTGAAGAGGC
>NZ_JAGXJT010000032.1:0-4338 GCF_019091205.1 Bacillus sp. GbtcB14 | reverse complement strand
CCCTTGCTTTACTACCTGTCTAGCATCAATTACCTCCTCTTCCATCATATCTGAAACCTCAACATCAATGGTATTTGTTAAAACTCTTACCACATATCCAGTTAATTGCAAGGAAGGATTCTTACGATAAGAAAATTGAACGCAATCACCAATTTTTACTTTTGCTGTATGTTTCATATAATAACCTCCTAAATTATAATTAATCATTCAGTAGATTTTTATGTTTTGTTTCTTCATACTGCTTAGCAAGTTTGTAAAACGAAGAACGTTTGATACCATATTTCTTCATGACTCCTACTGCTGTACTGCCACCAGACTTCCATTCTTTAAAGGCTTCAATAAATTCGGCTGTAATTTCTACCGGTGGACGTCCTAACCGTTTACCTTGCCTTTTAGCTAGAGCAATACCCTCCGCTTGTCGCTGTTTAATATCATGCCGTTCTTTTTCTGCAAAAGCAGATAAAATGGTAAGCGTTGCTTTCTGAATAGCACTTTGAATAACATCATTTGTACTCTTACCTGTGTAATTTACATTAATAAATGGTTCTTTTATAAATTGTAAATTAATCTCATGCTTTTCATAGTATCTGAATTCCTGGAGGACATCATTCATGCTTCTTCCTAGTCTAGTTAAAGAATCAAATACAATGGTATCACCTGTACGAGCAAGACGTTTTAACATTTGATAATTTTCGCGTTGCATATTTCTACCAGATTGTTTATCGATAAAAATATCTTGATCTTCTATTCCTAAATCTTTCATATTTCGAATTTGTCGTTCCTCATTTTGATCTTTACTGGAAACTCGTACATATCCAAATGTTTTGTGTTTCATTTCATACACCTCATAAATAATTATAACAAAAATATCTGTAAATGTTTATGTAATATACAGACATCCGTAAAATTCAAAACCAAACTTTATAGACACACAAAATACTTTCCATATCTTCGAATACATAATAATAAAAACCCGTTGATCTCATGTAGACATACTGAGATCAATGGGTTTTATCAGTTAAACTTTTTCTAATATTCTAAACAACCATTTGTAATTCTGTGCATACTTTATTGATAACAATACCGTTACAGGTATGTTAAAATCCATTTGACACATTGCTTTTGGGAATACAATTGCTATTATAATCGCAATTTATTTTCGACAATAAATAGGTTAATGTGTTTTCTTTTTCCTATCTACTATGAGGGTAGAATAGCATACTAAAAATAGCTTCTTTTTTGTAAAAGTTCTAAGATTCTAGTGCAGTAATTAATTGCTGACGTTCTTTATCTCTAAAAATTTTAATTTCATGTTTAAATTCATAATTTCCTTCTTCAAATCTAACCCATTCCTTACTTGTCCAATATATAACGTCTACATTTGCATCTAAAATTACCGAACATATGTCTACTAATTCTTCTTCGTAAAATGGCGCTTCTTTTGCTAGTTCAAAAGCTAGTACTTTTGGATCCTTACTTTTAATTTGAAGTTCCCTTGAAGTTTGCCCTAAATACTGCCATGGAGAGTGTAGGGATTGCACATGAACATTTTGAATTTCTTTAAACTGTGATGGAGAATGTATTGTAGCAGCAAATGTAGGTTTGCTCACTCCTATTGTTGTGCCTAAAGCAATAGAACCAATAATAAGTTTTTTAATCATTTTTTCAGCCCCCTTTAATTATTTTGGATATGCTTCATTTTTATACTACGTTCATGTTCGTGTAAATGAAGATGATTTGACATGATTCATCATTTTTTTCAAAAACTGCATATTAATTTACCGCCATAAATTTACCAAAAACAAAAAAGTTTCCATAAGGAAACTTTTTTGTTTTTAATATACATTATATGTATAAAAATTAGTTTTGAAAATATTTACTTATTTGTTGATAAAATTGTATGTGGATATTGTTCCTACTATTAACTACACACATCTCATGCAAAGCCTCGCTACAACATAAACAAATTCATCTTATGACCGCGTTTCTTCTTACGAAATTAAGTAATTGTTTCAATAGCTGGTTTGGGAATCATAGAATTACTTTCTTTTTCAGTCCTATTATTCTGTTCTTTTGCCTAAAATTCCAATATCCCCATTACTTCTTTCGTAAATAGTTTAAAATCAGTTAAATGTTTTTCAATAATTTGACGAACAATATCTAAATTTACACTTTGATAATCATGAACAGCAATATTACGAAATCCAACCATTGCTTTTAACTTATTTGCTAGATCAGCGCTAAGTAATCCTGCTGTAACCAATAAATCAAAAGCCTCTCTACTAGATTGGGGTAGTCCTAATTTTTTCCCTGCAACAATATGCATTGCTAAATCAATACTCGCTTCACAAGCTCTTTGTATGTTCAATATTATTGAATCTTGTTTTGTAAAATCCTCTAAATTTTCAGGGTCATTTCCATATACATCTTGGATTCTTTTTATACAACGCTCTATTGTAGAAATTTTATTTAAAATAACCTCATTCTTCATATATAGAACCTCTTTTCTTTATATCATCAAATACTATCTGTCTTTCTTCGTTCAATTTTGAATACATTTTTAAGGTTTTCATTTCAAAGATGACCTTACGTTTTTCATCCGAACAAAATATTGTCTTTCCTGTATGTATAATCTGAGCTTGAAAAACTGTAGAAGCTTCGGATAAATCAACTAAATCAACATCTCTATGAACAATGTTAGCTAACTCCTGTGCTAATAAAAAACGTTCATAGTTCCCTAAAGTTGTGTCACTTAAATAAGCTATATCAATATCACTATCTTCTCGTTCTCTGTTCTCAGCCGTTGATCCAAATACAATTATCCAATAGGGATTCACCGTCTCTTGTAATTTTTCTATAATAGCTGTTATCATGCTTTGAAAAATCATCTCATTAATCCCCCTTAGTATACTTGAATTTTATTATATCATAGCCATTTCTACCATGTTATCCTCTTCAGCAAGACAAAAAATTCCTAAATTAACATCTTGCTGCTTTATAAAATACATTTTAAAGCTTTTAGAAACGTTTCTTCAATTCTTTCTATAACAGACAACTTTGTACAGTTATAATTTCTGTTTGTTCGTATTCCTTTAAATATAACAAATCACTATAAAATAAAAAGGATATGAATTCAACTTACTATTGAATTCATATCCTTTGTTCTTACTGAATAAACTATTTTGTCGTATTATAGAAGCAGTTCTAAAGTACCATTTCCAACTTGCAGATGTGAGAAATTCTTTTTAGCTCTATTAGAAATCAATAATAATCCTGACATGATACATAAAATCGCCCAGAATAATGATTCCTCTTTCTCGCCTGTGTTTTGTAACATAAGCTTTTTTTCAAAAATTCACCTTTTAATGATTCCTTTGGATTATTTGAACCTTTCGGATCCATTGGGACATTCAGCTCTTCTACTTTTTCATATTCATAAATTACTTCTGTTGTTCCCTCTACATACTTTCCTTCAGTATTTTTTGGCTTTCCTATCAACTTATAGACTGGGATTTCATATTTTACATTTATCAGTGGCCAAAAAATTTATTCTCTGTTTACTCACCTTTTAATAGATATTATATTTCAATAAACTCCTAAGCTTTCTGATCCATATAATTTTAAATATTCTTGGATTGCAGATAGATGGATATAAGTTTTCCCGTACTCTTTTTCCATATAATTCATTACATCAGAGATTTTAGCTACTGCATATATTTCTACACCATATTTTTTTGATGCCTCTTCTAAGGCTGAAAGTTGAGAATCTAATGCTATTTCTTCTCTATCAAGAGCAACCAAAAATGCAGATAATTCTCCACCTTCCTTCTCAATAATTTCTTTTGTTTCTTTAATTGTTCTACCTGAAGTAATAACGTCATCTACTGCAAGTATTTTCTTTCCTTTTAGAGATGTTCCAATAATATTTCCGCCTTCACCATGGTTTTTTGCTTCTTTACGATTAAATGCATAATTCACTCGTAAGCCATGTTTATAAAACAAAGCCATCGATGCAGATAGAGAAATTGGAATCCCTTTATACGCAGGTCCAAAAATAACATCAAACTTAATGTCATTTTCTATAATATTAGAAGCATAGGATTCTCCTAATCTAGATAATTTAACCGAGTCATCAAATGATCCAAAATTAAAGAAATACGGACTATGACGTCCTGATTTCAATTCAAAATCGTCAAATTTAAGAATATTTTCCTCAAAAATGAACTTTATAAATTTCCGCTATTCGGCACGCAAAACTCCGTATTTTACGGCGGAATTTTAATTATGTTCGGGCACATCGCTCTTGCCTTCCCTGGCAGCACGGCGGCGTTTTTTACC
>NZ_JAGXJT010000317.1:0-235 GCF_019091205.1 Bacillus sp. GbtcB14 | reverse complement strand
ATTTTTGGAAAAAAGGTAAAAATGGTAAGTTTGGTTACCCATTTCGTTTTTTATCTAACCAGCTGTTATTCTGATCTTGTGTTGAGTTTCCCATTTTCTAAGATCAGGTTTCTTGAAGAGAAAATCGGAGCTAGACTTTCCTTTTCTATAAAAGGAAAGTTGTAGTTACTGCCCACGATTCTGTATGTACAGAAACGGAAATTCCTGGACTGATTGAAGAATTATTTTAGGGAAG
>NZ_JAGXJT010000316.1:0-235 GCF_019091205.1 Bacillus sp. GbtcB14 | reverse complement strand
CAATAATGTTCCAATTCTTTAAAATCACCTGTAATTGTGTTTTCGTTCCCATAATTGTGCAATCATTATTTATCACTTCATCTGCATTCTTCACTTTTTCTTCTAACGGCATTTGAGATTGAATACGTACTGTTGCTTCTTCTTCTGAAAAATTATTTCGTTTCATTAATCGTTCTAATTGCGTATGTGGCTTAACTGCTACAAATAAAACGCGGTCAACGAGACTTGTTAATTT
>NZ_JAGXJT010000315.1:0-235 GCF_019091205.1 Bacillus sp. GbtcB14 | reverse complement strand
TTTTGTCCATCCTTTGAAAGCTCCGCTTTTGTTACAAGTACTTCAATCCCTTTATCGCCTGCTTGCACTTGACTCCATAGCGGTCCATCAATAAAGAAATCATCATGATCACGTGCTTCGTCCATCATCTCCCAAAAGAGCTCTTCACTTCGTTCGCGGTCATACCAAATTTCTTCACGATTTAACCCTCTATCCTCTATATCAATGTACGTAATAAAAAATTTCATCGTATGGT
>NZ_JAGXJT010000314.1:0-236 GCF_019091205.1 Bacillus sp. GbtcB14 | reverse complement strand
AAGGACGTGAAACTGCCGGATATGGGTATACCATTCATTAATTTTGAGCCCGACAAAAGAGGACGGAATAGTCTGCTTCATCCTCAATAAATCCCCCCTTTTGGAATGACCGAGATATGTCATATTTTATCATATTTGCTAGAAAAAGAAGAACGCAAAAAGACCGCAATTGTCGAATTTCGGATATCCGCAACGATTTATCTCCGTCACAAGCTTATTGCTTGTTTCTTCCGTGC
>NZ_JAGXJT010000313.1:0-236 GCF_019091205.1 Bacillus sp. GbtcB14 | reverse complement strand
AAGACACTGGAAGTCTTTTATCCCAATAACTCGTTACACCTCTTTACTTGGTTGATCACACTGTAGTACCAAACTTAAATAAAGAAAAAGCCCGTTTTGCTAAGACGGTAGCAAAGCGGGCTTTTGTCGTTTATAAGGCGAAGAAGAGGAGTACCCAGTAGTATAAGAGGAATAATGTGACGACTCTTGTCCAGTCATGACGAATACAAAATAGACCACAATAGTCTTTCGATTTT
>NZ_JAGXJT010000312.1:0-236 GCF_019091205.1 Bacillus sp. GbtcB14 | reverse complement strand
TTTATTTTGAGCAAATCAGTAAACATATATTTTCAACAAATTAACCCGATAAACTCAAGATCCACATATATATAGCTAAGTATTCAAATACAATTGTAAAATCTAAACTTAAAACAAAATCAAATGGACAATTCATGCTCAACTTAAAGCTATAAATATACTGTTATGATTACATCAACCAAAATATTCTTACTTGCTATAACCGAATTATAAAAATTAAAAAGTATAATTTGAGA
>NZ_JAGXJT010000311.1:0-236 GCF_019091205.1 Bacillus sp. GbtcB14 | reverse complement strand
CTTTCCAGTTATCCATACTGTAGCGCTCACCTAAATTACGTAGTTCAATAATATACTCACGTAAATGTTATGCTTTCTGATTAATTGCCTGATCACCGCTTCTTTCTGCAATTTGATCTAGCCAATCATAGCATTTTGCAACAGGGATATCTTTTTCAAAATGAATTTTCGATAAGAAGAATACAACATCTCTAAAATTAATTCTTGAAATTACTTTAGATAGTGAAGTAATTAAC
>NZ_JAGXJT010000310.1:0-236 GCF_019091205.1 Bacillus sp. GbtcB14 | reverse complement strand
AAAGAGGATATCCTTTTTTTTAATTTAATACGGATATGGTATTTGCTGATAACTCGGATATGGCGTTGGATATGGTGCTGGGTATGGCGCAGGATAAGTTACTGGGTACGGTGCTGGATAGTAGCCTCCACTTGCTGCACCCGTTAATGCGCCAGCTGTAAGTCCACCTAACATGCCTCCAGCAGAACTTCCAGGAAAAAAGCCACCTCTCCATGAGCCGCCACCCCATCTCCATG
>NZ_JAGXJT010000309.1:0-236 GCF_019091205.1 Bacillus sp. GbtcB14 | reverse complement strand
CCATTTTTAATGAAAGAAATAAAGACAGCGCGCTGAATCCGGAATTCATGGCGATCCCGACGAGAATAATTCTGCCCGATTCAAGATGCCCCCGGTGCCAGGCGAAAATATAGATCAGCACGGCCGCCATCAATCCTCCGATGAGGCCGAAGACAGGCATACCCATCGCAGAGGCAAGTGCCGTCGCTTCAGATTGTCCCTGAAACAGAAGCATAAACGTGACGATTCCGGCTCCG
>NZ_JAGXJT010000308.1:0-237 GCF_019091205.1 Bacillus sp. GbtcB14 | reverse complement strand
ACAACCACTAAACCCCCTATTGATTAAATTCTTGAAATAGAAAAAATAATTAAGTATCTTGAATGAAAGAACCTTAATTATTAATTTTATTTTTAAGTTCTAAGAAAAATATCTTAATTTAAGTTGGTCCAAAATTAAAATAAATAATTTACAACTTTAATCTATTTTTCAAATAAAATTCAAAATTCCAGCATTTAAGTAATGCAATTTCGAAATTTGATTAATAAAATAAAGAAA
>NZ_JAGXJT010000031.1:0-8229 GCF_019091205.1 Bacillus sp. GbtcB14 | reverse complement strand
ACGTTGTTTGTTTCGTTCAGTTTTCAAAGAACTACTTGGTCGCTCATTTGCGACTTCCTTATGTTAACATCTTCGTTAGTTAATGTCAACTAAGTTTTTCATTTTGTTTGCCGCGTTCTGCGTTATTGCATCGGCGACTTGTTCTATATTACACCTCTATACTCTAATCGTCAATACCTTTTATCCTTTTTATTTTATAAATTCTAAAGGGCATTGAACCTGCTTCATTTATACTTCGTTCCTAGAAATTAATAAACTGGTGCAGTCACTTTCATAATCGACAGTTTATACTTTCTTTCTTACCACTTACACCTTTCTAAAGAATGAATATCAAGCCAAACAAATATATATTAAAGGTAGCATTTTTTATTTCGAGTACATTCACAATTATCTCCTACCACTTCTCTCTAGGAATTATAAATACACTATGCATTTACTAAAAATCTAATTAACTTAGGAGGTGTTATGAAATGCATGTTAATAAAAAGATCATTTATGTATCCCATGATGCCCATTTCCACGGAGCACAGCTGCTTTCTTTACATACTATTAAAGCTCTTAAAGAAAACTTTCATTACTCCGTCGCAATTATTTCTATTGGAACAGGCATTTTAATCCACGATTTTCAAAAGTATGGTCCTGTTTATTGCCTAGAGGAAGACTACCCAACGGAAGAAAAGGTCGCATTATTAATAAAGAAGTTATTATCACAAGACTACACCATCGCCATATGTAGTACCGTAATAAGTGGTGATATAGTTGCATTACTAACTAAACACAATATAAAAGTTATTTCATTAATACATGAATTGCCACATTTAATACAACAGTACTCCGCCGAAGGAAAAGCGAGAAATATTGCCGAGTTTGCTTACAAAATTGTCTTCCCTTCACAGTACGTGTATGAAAAATTCCGTACAATCACCCAATTAGATCATCAAAAATGCCACATCCTCCCTCAAGGTTTGTTTAACCACAATCCTTATAAGAACAATATTGCAAAAGCTAGAAACGAATTACGAAAAAAACACAACCTGCCTCTAGACAGCAAAATTATTTTGGGGGTAGGTTTCGCTGATCATCGAAAAGGGATAGATTTATTCTCGCTTATTGCTTACTCAGTAAGAAAGGTTCATACGAATATTCATTTCATCTGGGTAGGGAGAACGGATGTTCACTTTTTAAATACACTCTCCCCAAGATATACAGCACATTTCACATTAGTGGAGCCTACTCCAGATATCGGTTTATATAACGCCGGGGCTGATTTATATTTATTAACTTCAAGAGAAGATCCTTTTCCAAACGTTGTTTTAGAAGCATTAGATACAAAAGTCCCTGTTATAGGATTTAAAAACGCTGGAGGTTTTGAAGATGTTGTTACGGAACAAACTGGTGCCTTAGTAGACTTTTTAAATTTACCGAAGATGCTGGAAAGAATATATGAATTTATTGGGGATGAGGATTTACGATTACAAAAAGGTTGCTTTGGCCAAGAACTTATTGAAAAAGATTTCAACTTTCTTCATTATATTTATCAATTATTAAACCTGCTTGAGCATAATTATAAAAAAATAAGCGTAATCATACCGAATTATAATTACGAAAAATACTTACCTGACCGAGTTAAATCAATATTAAACCAAACCTATCCTCTTTACGAACTAATTTTCCTAGACGATGCCTCCACTGACAATAGCGTATCTATATTTGAACAGCTGCTCTCAAACGAAAATAAGCCTCACCTAAAAGTTCAGCAGATTATTAATGATAAAAACTCTGGTTCTGTATTTAAACAATGGATAAAAGGCGTCTCTGCAGTAACCGGTGATTATATTTGGATTGCAGAGGCCGATGACTTATGTGATCAGACATTTTTAGAAGAAGTCATACAAGGGTTTCATATACATGGTGATGTTACCTTAAGCTACACACAATCAAAACAAATAGATGAACGAGGAAATATCCTGGCCAATCATTATTTAGATTACACAAATGATATCGATAAAGAAAAATGGAAAAGTTCTTATTTTCGAAAAGGGACAGATGAAATACAAGATACGTTACTTATCAAAAACACCATACCTAATGTCTCAAGTGTAGTTTTTAAAAACATAGATATACAAGCAACAGAAAAACAATTAGAAAAGTTTAAAGTAGCCGGTGATTGGTTTTTCTATGTTTCTATTCTTAAAGAGGGGAATATTTATTTCAATCCCAAACCCCTAAACTACCATAGACGGCATACAAATAGCGTAACGAGAACAGAAGATTCATATTCCCATTACAGTGAAGTTGTACAAATGCAGAATTTCATTAAAGAAGCCTTTACTATCGACGACATATCAAAAAAGAAAATGTACACATATAGAAAGTACCTTAAAGCATATTTGAAGATTGAATGATATATTTTCTTCGCCATCAGTATCTCTTGTAAGAGGTTACTATAATTTAAGGAGGGTTACTCTTTGAAAGAATTTATAGAGGCAAATAAAGATTTGATTTCTCAAATTGCACACAACTACAATGTAAATGCAAATATCCATCCAGAGGATCATATCTTTCAATTCCTTGTCACGAATCCAGTCTTCCCATCTAAAAAAGAAGCGATAGATTATTATTTTCAAGATGGGAGAAAATCCGCAGAAACACTCTTAGATTTGATTACTTCCTTTTATCCTCCTATAGACACGCCAATAAAATTATTAGAATTCGCATCCGGATATGGCTGCGTAACACGTCATTTATTAAACCTACAAACGAACTTAAGTATAACTACTTGCGATATACATGAAGAGGCTATTACTTTTATTGAACGTACATTAAATACTTCTTCTATCTTATCTCATCCTGAACCTGAACAAGTAAATTTGGCCTCGTCTATGTATGATATCGTTTTTTGTCTATCCTTTTTTTCTCATATGCCTGATACAACTTGGTTTCGTTGGCTTCAAACATTGTATAACGCTGTTTCTCCTGGCGGCTTATTCATTTTCACAACTCATGGTTATCAAAGTAAAAAGTACTTCAGCTTTCCAGATTTAAATAAACAGGGTTATTGGTTTCTCCCCTCTAGTGAACAATTGGATTTAGATGTTCATCAATACGGGCAAACGATCGTTAGCCCTTCTTACGTATGTGCCAAAATTAAATTATTACCCTATAACCCTGTCATCAAAAAATACACTGAAGGTTTTTGGTGGGAACATCAAGACCTTTGGGTAATAAAAAAGGAAATAAAATAATAAACCACGCTCTACTTATACACAAGTAGGGCATGGTTTATTATTTTTTACTATATAAAAACTCTTCAATCCATAGCTTATTTAATCTAATTCCACTTTTGAAATCTATTTTCGGTTCCCAATTACATTCTTGTCTTACCCTATCTATATTTAAAATGATTTTTTGAACATTTTCTTGTTTTTGTTTATAACAGATAAAATCCACTTTTCTTTCCGTTAATTTCTCCAGTTCTACTATAATTCGTTTTAACGAAAGTCCTTTACCGCTTCCTATGTTATACACACAAGATTTCAAGCGATTTAATTGCGATAGTTGTATTGTAATTTCAACTAAATCATCAATATAAATATAATCTCGAATAATCTCTTGTGGATTCCCATATATATTAATCTTTTTATTACTGAGATGCTGATACAAAAAACAATTTATTGCCCCAACTTTCTTTAAAGGATTTTGATATTTTCCATATGGATTAGAATATCTACATACAACATAGTCAATTTCATATTTTTTCTTATAAAAATACAAATAATTTTCAAGCGTCACTTTTGTTATTCCGTAAGGCGAAAGTGGTTTTAATGGATGTTTCTCATCAATAGGTAAATATTCAGGTTCACCATACACCGTGCCTCCAGAAGATGCTAATACAATTCTTTTAATAGGAAAGTTTTTAACACTTTCCATAAAATTAAGGAAAAAAAAGCTACTGTTCCTATCTCCAAAAACATCTTCAATTGAAGTTGTTACATTAGACGTTGCAGCTAAATAAATAATTATATCCACATTCACTAAAGCTTTATATATATCTTCAATATTTGCTAAATCCCCTTTAATAAATTCAACATCACTTATAATATTTTGAGGAAAATTATTTATATGTCTGGAAAATACTTTTACATTTTGACCTTGTTTCAATAAACCTAATGCGAGGTTAATACCAATGAAACTATTTCCACCTACTATTAAATAATTATTCTTCCTCATAATATCCTCTCTAGTAATAAGATTTTTGCTTATCACACCTAGAAATACATGAACTTGGTCACTTCTATTATTCATTCTCTTATAATTATATGCCTCTTATAAATTTTCATTATCTTTATTTTATATTTTCATTTTAGAATCGCCACCTTATTTAAGATGATCGCAAAAAACACTCCTACTATTTACTCATTCCCATGAATATATTGGATTAGTAAAAACTTCCCTTCTCCATAAATAAAACTTTCAAAAAGGAGCACTACATTTATGAAGAATGTAAATCAAGAGCTTTTAAATCATGTAATCCTACATAAAGATCGAATCCCACATTTCCATAAAGACTTTCCACTTATACTATTCTGGAGCCATAGAAGCGGATGTACCGCATTAGCTAATTGGTTCTTTTTTCAAATTGGATTATTTACTGAAGCAAAGAAATACAATGACTTTATTCATTACTATGAGTTCTGGGTGTATAAAAACAATATAAATTACATACCAGAGTTACAAAATGGTCTTCTATCATCAAATAAAGATGTTTGTAAACTTGTACGGAATCCCTACAAAAGGGCCGTCAGCTCATTTTTATTACTTGCTGACAATCCATACGCTAGCCCTCAATGGGAAAGTATCCGCCATTATTTGTATAATGACAAATATAGTAACCGTGGAGTATCATTTAAACAATTTTTATATTACATTCGAGCATTGGGTTCAAATTCCCTAGCAATGGACATACATTTTAGTCAGCAATACGTTCCAGGTGAAGAAAATTTCATCCAATACTATATTCCTTTAGAAGATTTTAATACACAAATCACCAAGATAGAACACACGTACGATTTGATTAAATCCAATTTAGCGTTACTTACAAATTCAGATCATCATCGCGCTCATAAAATGCTTTATACAGGAAGCTATGCAGAACTCAGCCTTACAGATGCAGCCTTCCCTCGCTTTCCAACATATGAAAGCTTTTATAATGAAGAAACAATGGCGTTAGTTACAGAAATATATGCACAAGACTTTGAAATGTATCCGTACACAAAGGGGATATTCTAAGTCGATACATTTTTCAATGAATAAAAGCGAATGTAACGCATAGCATAAAGTGAAACTTTAATTAGCGTGGGGTTTTCTCCCGCTAATTATTCCATTCTACCAATCTTACTTTTATGGGATTCCTTATTTTCACCCACTCTCTTTGATTTCACTGATTGTTGAAGTGTGTGTCATATGCATTTTTTACACAGGAGTGATGTCATGTGGAAGGTAATTTAAAGCACAATAATGGTTACTGCGTTATTTGTGAGAAGGAAACTACATTTATAGAGCATAATGATTGGCTTAGAGATCATTACTTATGTTCTACATGCCACTCTATACCAAGGCAGCGAGCTTTAATCCATGTTTTAAATACATTTTTTCCAAAATGGGGTTCCTATCATATCCACGAATCCTCTCCTGGAGGGATTACAACTCAACTACTAATAAAAAACTGCAAAAACTATACATACTCTCAATACTTTAAAAACTATCCTCTCGGTCAATACTTTCAAGGAATTAGATCTGAGAACTTAGAAAACATGACTTTTCCAAATGAATCTTTTGATTTGTTCATTACTCAAGATGTCTTTGAACATGTAATGGAGCCAAACAAAGCCTTTAAAGAAATAGAGCGTGTATTAAAACCTGGCGGCGCTCATGTCTTTACTGTCCCTTGGTATCATACACTCACAAAAACTTTGCAAAGAGCAAGAATCATTAAAGAAGGAATTGAGTATATTGAGGAGCCAATTTATCATGGAAATCCTATTGATGAGAATGGGTCTTTAGTAACATTTGATTGGGGTCAAGATATGATTGAATATATTTATACACATGCAAACATGTATACCATTGTTTATTTACAAAAGGATAGATCACTGGGGTTAGATGCTGAATTTTTGCATGTTTTTGTTAGTAAAAAACAAATAAATAGTTGTTAATCACTACATCATTTGGAGATTTAACAAATGAATAACTTTAAGTTAGGAAGTGATTTTGATAACCTTGTTAGTCCACTATCTGCTATTGAGCTTCTAAATCTATTTATACAAAGTTGCTCACAAACAAAGATAAACGGCACCCTAGTACCTATGTTCCCCCCCGAAGAAATTCAACAACAGTTTGTAGGTGCTTCCTATGAACATGCTCTTTATGAAGCATATTTGTTTTATAGCCATGTCAAAACATATGCCCAAAATTTAGGTGTTCCCTTGAATAACGAACGTAAAATTTTAGACTTCGGTTGCGGATGGGAGAGAATTATACGTTTCTTTTTCAAAGATGTTCACGATGAAAATTTACTTGGTATTGATGTAGATCCCCTCATGATTACTATTTGTAATGAAACGTTAGGAAATCGTGCCATCTCGGATTATGAAAGCGGAAATTTTGTCCACAGCCCTACGGGAGCTGGAGACATTAGAAACAGTAGCTTCTACGGGGAAACCGTTATACCTAGAACTTATATTAAAAATCACTATCAGAAATATTTAAAGCTGTGGGACCTTTTTGATAATGTAAACCAATTATCCCAAGCCCTATTTGTTCTCCAAAAAGATTAACTCTTTTCGTTCATGATAATGTACGTAATTTCATAATGAAAATCGTTTTTTATCTCAGCTATATATATTGAATCATCCAAGATTCCCATATCGAGTAGACTGTAAAAACAAATTCAATATAGAGCATAAAAACAGTAAATAACATATCTCGCGCCTTAAACTGGATCCCAAAAATCAAAAGTAACTTCCCACCACTTGAACTATGAAGAACAAAAGGGGGATATACCTTGAAAATAATCGCTTTTTACTTACCACAGTTTCATCAAATAAAAGAAAATAACCAATGGTGGGGGAAAGGTTTTACTGAATGGACAAATACTAAAAGTGCACGACCTTTATTTTCAGGACATTATCAACCTAGAGAACCTTATCAAAATTTTTATTATGACTTAACCAACCCATCCGTAAGAAAGTGGCAAGCAAAAATTGCCAAAGCGTACGGCATATATGGTTTTTGTTATTACCATTATTGGTTTAAAGGAAAGAGGCTATTGGAGACACCCTTTAATGAAGTACTTAAGACGGGCGAACCAGATTTTCCATTTTGCCTTTCTTGGGCAAATGAACCGTGGACAAAAACTTGGGATGGTCTTGATAGTCACATATTAATGCCTCAAAATTACGGAGAGTTATCAGATTGGAAAGAACACTTTGAGTATTTATTACAAGCTTTCCAAGATGAGAGATATATCCGTATAGATGATAAACCACTATTCATTATTTATCGTCCTGGGCATATCCCTGATTGTGAGCAAATGCTTAATTACTGGCATACACTCGCACAAGAAAATGGTTTGAAAGGTATATACTTCGCAGAAACATTAAACAGCTTTCCACTTCCTAATATAAATGGATTTGATGCTAGTATTCAATTTGAGCCTTTTTATACAATTGCTCATGATAGCTCTTCAGACATAAATAAGACAATATATGAGTCTGGTAAACAAATAAGCGCTTGGGATTATGATAAAGTGTGGATGTATATACTAAAGCGATCTCCTACAGAGAAAAAAACATTTCCCGGTGCCTTTGTCGACTGGGACAACACGGCACGCCGCAAAGACTTAAATAGCAGCATCTTCCTAGGCTCCACCCCTAAAAAGTTCACGATATATTTAAGTAAGCAAATTCAACGTACCTATTCTCTTTACAACAGCGAGTTTTTATTTATTAATGCGTGGAATGAATGGGCAGAAGGTACTTACTTAGAACCAGATAAAAAGCATGGATTCGCCTATTTAGAAGGTGTTAAGCAGGCAATTAACAGAGGTATGAAAGCATACAAAAAAGACGAGTCATTCTGACTCGTCTTACAGTTGCTTGGCGACGTCCTACTCTCACAGGGACAAGGTCCCAACTACCATCGGCGCTAGAGAGCTTAACTTCCGTGTTC
>NZ_JAGXJT010000307.1:0-237 GCF_019091205.1 Bacillus sp. GbtcB14 | reverse complement strand
GGGCGTAATAAAGTACATATTACTCTTAAGGCAATACTTAAGGATGTTCCCAACCAAGTTAAAAGCAGCTAGGTGGTCAGGTGGTGTATGAATGTGATTTTAGCCGTTTCGATGATCGGTATTGCGCTTCTGTCAAACCATTTCACCTCCAGCGCGGCCAATCCGAAATAGAAACAGGAGCTCCAGGCTGAAAACAATGATTACAAAATCCGATGTGGTGTGAGCCAAACGAAACCA
>NZ_JAGXJT010000306.1:0-237 GCF_019091205.1 Bacillus sp. GbtcB14 | reverse complement strand
TGGGGAAATGTATGTTGATGGCGCTTCTTACAATGCAAGTGGAACTGATTTTGCACAAATGTTTGAATCAGCAGACAATAACCTTATTGAGGTAGGTTATTACGTTACATTTAGTAGCGAAGAAAAAATTCGGATTGCTACATCTAACGATTCATTCATTTTAGCAATATCAAGTGCAACTCCCGCTCTTATAGGAAAGAGCGGTACTTCAAGCTGGCAAAAACGCTATAAACCAGA
>NZ_JAGXJT010000305.1:0-237 GCF_019091205.1 Bacillus sp. GbtcB14 | reverse complement strand
TTTATCCGTCAAATCTTGATTAAGATGTAATAAATAGACGGTTAGTAATGAATATCGAGTATTTTCCTGAAAATCACGGCATGCATAAGGTTCATATCTTGAGCCCAAGCGAGACAGCTGTAACAGGCGATTGCGGTGCAAATGATTAAATTGCACCGTTTCTAATTCCATTCCTCGTATGTATTCGAGTCGTTCTATTACATTTAAAAAGATATCGGGTGAAGGATGTCCCGGTGG
>NZ_JAGXJT010000304.1:0-237 GCF_019091205.1 Bacillus sp. GbtcB14 | reverse complement strand
GAACATGCGAAAGATCTAGGTGTTGAACATGTTATTGCAAGTGTAGAAGATCCACTTCTACAAGATAAAGCAACGCAAGATCATATCGCCGTATTCTCAACAATTAACTCTTCACGTATTCTGTTACGTGCACTAATTGATAAACCGAGTGTCGTACGCTTAATTACAACAGCAAATGAAACCGTTCGTGAAGATGATCTACGCTGCAAGACATATAACGGTGTTGCACTACGTCGC
>NZ_JAGXJT010000303.1:0-237 GCF_019091205.1 Bacillus sp. GbtcB14 | reverse complement strand
GCGTTAGTCCCGTCCTTCATCGACTCCTAGTGTCAAGGCATCCACCGTGCGCCCTTTCTAACTTAACCAAACTAAAATTAAAAAAACATGAGCTACACTGTTATCTAGTTTTCAAAGAACATACATTTATATTTGAGAGATAGTTCTCTCAAAACTGAACAAAACGAAACACGGAAACTTATATTGATGAACAGCGTTCATCAATTCTCCATAGAAAGGAGGTGATCCAGCCGCACC
>NZ_JAGXJT010000302.1:0-238 GCF_019091205.1 Bacillus sp. GbtcB14 | reverse complement strand
TGACGAAGCCTACCGTCTCGAGTTTATTTTGAAAACTTTTAACTATTGTAAGACCAACAATGGAGATCGAATATCTTAATAATAATCAAGCTCATTATTTAAAGTGAGTTGTATTTTCTTTGATTCTCTTTATTTAATTTATTTATTTTAAATATATATTTATTTAAAATTTCCAATTTAGAATGAAAAATTCTAAATATAAATTTTAATTTAATATTTATAAATTTTACTTAGATGG
>NZ_JAGXJT010000301.1:0-238 GCF_019091205.1 Bacillus sp. GbtcB14 | reverse complement strand
TGTTGATTTGGTAGCAAAATTAAAAGAGAAAATACATCTTTCACGATAAATTGGTATTTTTACCAAACTTTTGAAAGCAACCCTAAATGGGTTCAACAAGCATATCAAGAGCAAAAGATTCATCAAGGGATCAACAACCCAAGACCCTATTCAAAAGAGGTCTTCAAAAGCCCAAAGTCAAAAGTCAACCCGAAAGTCAAAGTCAAAATCAAAGTCAAGGTCAGCTCTCGGGAAAAGT
>NZ_JAGXJT010000300.1:0-238 GCF_019091205.1 Bacillus sp. GbtcB14 | reverse complement strand
CATTGTTCTTAATGCTGTATGTGCAGTTACAGCTTAAAGTGATATTGATCATCATTATCATTTTTTGCTCTACTATAGGAATGGAATTACATAATGACAGTAACATTTGTTTAACTAAGTGAATTATAAACAAGGGGATGGTGTGTATGTCTACAAAAAAGCAACTGTGCATTGGATTATGTTTAAGTTCTAGAAAGAAAGAAGAAGATAGTCTATTTGATTCAGGAATTAACGAACA
>NZ_JAGXJT010000299.1:0-238 GCF_019091205.1 Bacillus sp. GbtcB14 | reverse complement strand
GATTTGAAAGGATACTAACCTGTCCCTGGTTCGTAGACAATTTTGGACTACCAGCCAAGTAATAAAACTGGGCTTTGGTACATTGTGGCAGCTCCAAATTTCTCGATGCCATGGTACTTTATTAACTTCCAGTCTTAAAGCTTTGTATCTTTTTTGGATGCTATAAAATCCTGTAGTAAATTGTTGAAAGCCCAACAATATTTTGTATTTCTCTTTGATTCGGACTATCTGTCGCCAA
>NZ_JAGXJT010000298.1:0-238 GCF_019091205.1 Bacillus sp. GbtcB14 | reverse complement strand
TAGTTCTTACATTAATTGCTCTCGATTTTGAGACAACTTTGACAGCCTCTTTTATTTCATTTAGTTAAATAAAAATCTTATTAATAATTTTACATGAAATCTTACTTTTTGTCACCTTATTTTCACATAATTCGTAGTTTTTTAATATATGTTACATGATACAATAAAATTGAACTTCCAGAAAAAAGGAGTTGGGGTAGTGAGTGAAGAAGACAAATTTGCTAATCTTAACCTAAAA
>NZ_JAGXJT010000030.1:0-9865 GCF_019091205.1 Bacillus sp. GbtcB14 | reverse complement strand
TGTAGTAGATGAATGGCATCACCATTTTCCAAAGCCAATTGATGTAGGTGCTTAAATGTCATTCTATATTCTTTCAGGCTTAATCACAGGGTTACTGCTCTAGTCCGTCAGATATATTACAATAAAAGGAAAATGGTTTAGCTTTGCTGCTTTTCTTAGTTATCTTGATGGTCTCTATGTTTGAAATTATACTATTAAAAAAACATGTAGATCAGAGGGAGAACCAGTGAAGAAAAATTGGAATGAAGAAGAGCTTTTAGCAAACTTTATGTTAATGCCAAATGAACTACATCTATCTATGGGGAATAAAACAGAAACGAACCGTTTGGGCTTTGCCGTGTTACTAAAGTATTTCCAACAGAAAGCTAGATTCCCTAGCCAAAAGCAAGACATCCCAAAAGTAGTGATCGAGTACATAGCGAAACAGCTTGATGTTTCGCATGATCAATTTGATGAATATAGTTGGGGTGGAAAAGAAAAGACTTATACCCGACATCGAAAAAATATAAGGGATTTTTTTGGATTTCAGGAGCTTACACGTACAGATAATGATCGTTTGGGACAATGGTTAGAAGAACAAGTTCAGTCTACACATGATACAGACTATTTAAAAAACCAAGCATACAGTCTCTTTCGTAAATGGAAAGTTGAACCTCCTTCTATTGGGAGCTTAAAGCGTATGATTGACTCTGCCATTGATACTTTTGAAAAGAGCTTATATAAAATGACATATCAGCAATTATCTGCTAAGACGTGCACTCGGTTAGATGCTTTACTTGAGTCCCATGCTGATGAGGATTCTGATGGAGAGGAAACCGACATTTTAACTTTTCGTCAACTATTATCTTCTCCTCGTAAACCAAGTGTAAATGCGATGGAGATGGAGGTTAAAAAACTGTTAGCTATACGACATCTCCAAATTCCTAATGGTTTGTTTCATCATATGACTCCAAAATTACTAAAGAAATATCGACTTCGTGCAGCTACTGAGACTGTAACGGAATTGCGAGCACATCCAGCACCCATTCGCTACACCTTACTTGCCATCTTATTTTGGCATCGTCATGCTGAAGTTATCGACTATTTAGCTGATCTGTTGGATGAAATCACTCTCAAGTTCGGAAATAAGGCCAAGAATACTACCCGTAAAGAAGCAGTAGAAGAGTTGGAAAGGGTTCAAGGGAAAAATAAACATATTATCAACTTATTAAAAGCGACGGTTAATCATCCAGATGGAATTATTCAAGATACTCTATATCCGATTGTAGGCGCTTCAACAATTCGGGATATTATTAAAGACATGACAAGAAATCACCGAGAATACAAAGAAAAAATCTATATAAAGATGCATTCTTCCTATCGGGGGCATTATCGGATTGCTTTCTGTAATATCTTAAAAAATCTTACGTTCAGATCTAATAATCAATCTCATCAACCTGTCATTGAAGCTCTTCAACTAATTCGAGAATATGGTGATAGTGGTCAACGTTTTTTTGCAGCTAATGACGAAGTTCCTATTGAAGGAGTGATCCAGCCCAAATGGAAGGATATCATTATTGAGACGGATAGTAAGGGAATGGAGAGGGTTAACCGAATCAATTATGAGATTGCTGTTTTACAAACACTTCGAACGCGCCTCCGGTGTTTTACCGTTAATATCAATAACATGTGTTGTATTATCGATTTTACGAGTACTGATGTTAGAATTTACTTTATCAAAAGATAATGTAGAACTGCCCCACATTTCATTAAATTCAACCTCATATATACCAGCTAGTTCTGGCCAATTGATTTCTACAACATGTTGTTGGTTACCATCTAAAATTCCTTGTTCCATATTCGTTTCAGAACCATAGGTCCTAAAATTACTCTCAATCCTTACTTCTTTATTAAAACAAGTATAAAATGATTCCTACTTCAAATACTAAAAAAAAACTATTGAAGGATATGATTCAAATGACACTCCATCTAAATAAAAATAACTGCCCTAATTATGAAAAAATTAAATACATCCTCAACGAATCACCAGACTTAATGTGTAGAACACTTGAAGTTGGTGGAGATTGTCTCGAAGTTATTTTCATGAAAAATTTAATTAAACAAGAGTTTCTAAATGAGTATGTAATTAAATACATTCAACAACTTCCGATAGAATACATAACTTACTCTTATTTATTGAAAAACATACCAATGAACGAAGTAAAGAAAAACCTTAAGGAACAAGAGATTATCTCTTCCCTCTTAAATGGATTCGCTTATATTTACTTATCAGACGAAAGTAAAGCATTTATGGTAAATTGCGCCAACCCTATTGAAAGATCTATTGAGAAAGCAGAAACAGAATCATTGGTATACGGTCCTAAAATATCGTTTACAGAATCATTATCTTCTAACATTAAAATTATAAGACGAAATCTAAATGATTCTAATTTGTGTACAGATGAATTAAAAATAGGAGAACGTGTTAAGAAGCAAGTAAGAATTATATATCTTAAAGATATAGCGGATGATGACACACTTAAAACACTTAAGGAGAAGTTTGAAAATATAAAAACTGATAATATAAGTGACAGTTCAGTATTGGCACAATGTCTTGAAGATAATCATTACTCATTTTTTCCACAGTTTATATTAACAGAGTTGCCCGATAGATTCCTCTACTCTATTTTAAACGGACGGATTGGTGTTCTTATAGATGAAAGTCCAATTGCTATTATTGGACCTGCTAATTTTTTTTCGTTTTTTGAATCAACAGAAGACATATATTTGAGATGGTCCTTAAGTACTTTTATAAGATTTATACGATTATTTGCTATGGCAGGGTCACTATTTCTTACAGCATTTTATGTTGCAACCATGACATTTCACTCTGAACTAATTCCATCTAAATTGTTACTTATAATTGGGCAATCACGTTCACAAGTTCCTTTTCCACCTTTGCTAGAAGCACTTTTACTCGAATTATTAATTGAATTACTTAGAGAGGCTGGGGCACGCCTTCCGTCAAAAGTAGGGCAAACAATGGGGATTGTTGGAGGTATTGTTATTGGCCAAGCAACTGTTGAGGCAGGTTTAACTAGCAACATTTTAATTATTATTGTGGCATTTAGTGCATTAGGGGCATTTACGGCTCCTATTTATGAAATGGGCACTGCTATAAGAATTGCTAGATTTCCTTTCATTATTCTAGCAGGTGTTTGGGGATTAAATGGGATTATTATCGGTGTCTGTGTAATGATGGTCCACTTGTTAAAATTGACATCATTAAACAAACCTTATCTTGCACCTCTATACCCTTTTAGGATTAAGGATATAAAATACTTCTTAATACGTCTACCCCACCATTTTTATATGAGACGTCCTGTTGTCAATCGCCCAAAAGATTCATTCCGCACAAGGTGGAGATTTAAAAAAACAGAAAAAGATTTAGATGAATTTTGAGGTGGATAATGAAATCAAATATTAGTTTTGTAAATGCCTATATGGCTTTCTTTATCATACACACTTCGCAAATTGGTATGGGCATACTTGGAGTCCCGAAAATTATTTATCTTGAATCTAAGAAAGATGCTTGGATCTCAGTTTTACTATCCGGTCTATTCATTAGTATTATCACTTGGATTATTATTAGCATACTTAAAAAACATGGAAACTGTAATCTTTATGAAATACACGAAAATTTATTTGGTCGCTTTATAGGAAGTATCATCAATACCTTAATTGTCATTTACTTTATTGCTGTACATTACTCTATCATCATCAGTTATGTTGAATTGTCCCTAACATGGGGATATGAAGGAGTTTATGAATGGGTAGGCACTTTAGCACTATTATTAATAACAATTTATGCAGTATCAGGTGGATTCAGAGTAGTTGCAGGGATATGCTTCTTATCCTTTTTAATGACTATATGGCTGCTATTTGTGATGTATCAACCACTTGATTCCATAAACTTAACTAGAATTTTACCCATCATGTCGACAACTCCGTCAGAAATGATGAAAGGAGTTTTTAAAAGCAGTTATACAATGTTGGGTTTTGAGACTTTATTTTTTATTTTTCCTTTTATAAAGGAGAAAAAAAACTACTTCTATTCAGTCAATTAGCAATCTGGTTTACCACACTTCTTGTTTTAATTGCAACTGTTATTTCCATATTATTTTATAGCCCTAAAGAATTAGAAAAACAGATCTGGCCTATTGTCAGTATGATAAGCGCTGTCCATTTTCCATTTATTGAGCGCTTTGAATCTATAGCAGTTTCATTATGGATATTAGTTATTTTTCCAAATTTATGTATAATCCTATTCATTTCTTCCAAAGGAGTTAAACAAATATTTCATTTAAAACTAAAACATGGAATATGGGTAATCTCAATAATCATTTTTATCACGAGTTTTTTTATCACAAAAAGAGTCGACAATAACCTTTTGATTGATAAAGTTGGTCAAGTAGGCTTTTACCTATGGTTTATCTATCCAATATTCTTATATTTCATTTCAATCATTAAATCTAAAATCTTTTCACGTTCAAAACGGAGTTGAAAAAATGAAAATACGGCTTATTCTACTTTGTGTCTTTCTCTGTACGGCATGTATGCCACCTGAAAAAATATTAGAAAGGCAAGGAATTTCAACTATTATTGGTTTTGACTTACTTGATGAGAATACATACAAAGGCACTATTAGCTTGTTACAATTCGACCGTAAAGAAGAAAAGACGAGTGTAACCATTTCTGCCGTCGGAACTACAAGCAAACAAATAAGACAAAATTTAGAACAACAGACAAGCCACCACCTTACTTCTGGTCAATTAAGGACCATACTGTTTAATAAAAATATGGCAGAAACAGTAGGAATTTCTTCTTTTCTGGATACTATGCAACGAGATAGCAGTATCAGTTCTTTAATCTTTTTGGCCATTACTGATAATGCTGAGGAGACGATTAAAAATAAAAACTATGAAGAATATCCCGAAATGGGATCCTATATCTATCAACTATTGGATAAACACGAAAAGAAAGAAATGTTAGTCAACTCCAACTTGCATGATTTTATTTCCACACTATATGAAATTGGTATCGATCCTACCTTACCTATTCTATCGAATGAGAATGGTGTAGCACCCTATTTAGATGGGGTTGCATTATTTAGGGATGATAAAATAGTTGGTTCTATTTCCATGAAAAAAAACCTGTATATAAAATTATTCACCAATCATAATGCTTTTTTGGGGGATATAACTTTAAATATTCCTGCAGAGGTATTAGAAGAAAAGGGAATAAAACTAGTCGAAAAGCAAAAAGGAGATAAATTTAATATTACAATTCACCCAATAAAGTACCGCGGAAATGTTGAATTATCTCAGGAAGAGTCGGTTAATTTAAATGCATCTATTTTAGTTTCAACTATAGAATTACAGCCTTCTGTTACTCTTAAAAATAAGGAATCAATAAAAAAAATGGAGCTAATAATTGAAGAAGAACTAAACAAAGAATTCGGGGATATTCTTGAGGAGTTTAGAAAATTAAATACTGATCCAATTGGCATTGGAAGAAAAATAAAAAGTATAAGAAAATATTCCAATTTAAATGAAAAAGATTTGAGAGGAAAGTATTCCACATTAAATTTAAAACCAAATATTAAGGTAGAAATAAAACGAACTGGGGCAGTTGATTAGTTCACGAATTACTTGTGAAGAACCTCATTTACTTATGAAGAGCTCACCGAGGTTGATATTAAACTTATCTTCCAATAGTTCAATAATTGTATGTAAAACCATAATTAACTACAATCCTTATTCAACAATCTGGCCCTATTGCGGAACAAAAATAAAAGAGCTCTCTTCAGTCATACTGCGGCTGGTTAGTTTAATAAAATTAGCCCCATAAACGGACATTTATGGGGCTGGTCCTTATTGGAGCAAAACACACTCTATTTACCCTGATCTTTGGTACCAAAACTCATTCCCAAAATCAAAGTAACATTTTTAATAACAAACACCGTTTTTGGTGCTAATATATTCATATAAATAGTTTTTAGTAGGTGATTAATTATGATTTTTGGTTACGCGCGAGTGAGTACGGAGGAACAAAACCTAGATATGCAAGTTGATGCATTAACACAATTCGGGGTTGAGAAGATTTATAAAGAAAAATTAACTGGCACACGAAGAGATAGGCCTCAATTAGAAGACCTTTTAAAAATTTTACGAAGTGGCGATAAAATTGTTGTATATAAACTTGACCGTATTTCACGTTCCACAAAACATTTGATAGAACTGAGCGAATTATTTAACGATATGGGTGTACATTTTGTATCAATTACTGACAGTATTGACACTTCAACCGCAATGGGAAAGTTTTTCTTTCGTACAATGGCAAGCATCGCTGAACTAGAAAGAGATATTATTAGTGAACGAACAAAGTCTGGTCTTCAAGCAGCAAGATCAAGAGGAAAGAAAGGTGGGAGACCTACTAAGAAAGAAGATAAAGTGGAAATGGCTGTTAAGATGTATAAGAGTAAAGACTATACAATTAAGCAAATTACAGTGGCGACTGGTATCAGTAAGACCACGCTGTATAGGTATTTAGACAAGGCGCTATAGGGTTGCCTCAGTAATTTAGTTATTAACGATTTGTAAAGATCTTATCGATTAAACCGTATTCTAAAGCTTTTTCTGCTGTCATGAAGTTGTCGCGGTCTGTGTCGCGTTGTAGCACTTCAAGTGGTTGACCAGTGCGGTCAGCAAGAATTTGGTTTAGTTTTTCACGTAAGAATAGGATACGTTTAGCAGCGATTTCGATTTCAGTCGCTTGACCTTGTGCCCCGCCAAGTGGTTGGTGAATCATTACTTCACTGTTTGGAAGTGCATAACGTTTTCCTTTTTCACCTGCTGCAAGTAAGAATGCACCCATAGATGCAGCCATACCGATACAGATTGTTGATACTTGCGGTTTAATAAACTGCATTGTATCGTAAATTGCCATACCTGCTGTGATAGAACCACCAGGGCTGTTGATGTAGATGTGAATATCTTTTTCTGGATCTTGAGATTCCAAGAATAAAAGCTGGGAAACGATTGAGTTAGCTACGTTGTCATCAATTGCGCTACCAAGCATAATGATGCGGTCTTTTAATAGTCGAGAGTAAATATCGTAAGCGCGTTCTCCACGATTTGTTTGTTCAATTACTGTAGGAATTAAATTCATCTGTTATTTCCTCCTTATAAAGCTTTCTTAGTCTTATAATACAATTATGGTCAATAAAGGTCAAACGAAACCACTTTAAATCAAAAAAATATGTAGTTGTACCATGAAATATTCGCTATGTTTTTGAAATTCCCTGCTTATGTATCTTCAACATCATAACCGAATTACATAAATTTAAACGTTATAAAAACTGTAGAAAAAAAGAAAAGAACGCCTTTTGACTGAAGCGTTCTTTCGATATCTATTCTTTTAAAAGATAGGTTACTTTATTTAAAATCTTTTCGATTTGTTTCGCGTTTTTACTATACATTTCGCTCGCTGATTTCGACTTTGTTTCTAAGGAAAATAGTTCAAGATCAGCATGACATTTTTTTAATGATGCTAATAATAAAGGTTTGTTTTGAGGAGAAGGCATTTGTAGTTTGTCATTATAAATGTCGATAGTCAGTTGTCCGTATGAATCAACTTGACCGAGAAAGACATTTTCGATAACAACACCGAGCTTTTCTAGTTCAGCATGTAGCCAAGCGCGGTTATGTCCACTTGCGGATAGCGGTTCATCTAAGACATTGCCATCCATAATAACAGTTTGTGGTTCTTTTTCGTTTGCTACTTTTAAACCGATGTCTTTTGCTGTGAGTGGTTGGCGATCTTTCTTTAATAATACATTTAATTCTCCGCTCGGTTCTAGTACAGCAAATTCAACATCAGCTACGCTGAAGGCATCTTTTCCACGAAGAAGTTCCAGTAATTCGTCACTTGTATATTTTTCTTTCTTTAAGTTGTCTTCGAGTATCTTTCCATCTTTTATTAATACGGTAGATTTCCCTTCAAAGAAGTCCCGAGCTGTTTTGTTCTTTAAAGAAAGGATTCCTGTTAAAAAAGGTACCACAGCGAAAATGAGTATCGCAAAGACGCCGTGAAAAAATTTTGAATCGAGCCCTGTAGATACTTGGGCAGCGATGGCACCGATTGTCATTCCGGCTATGTATTCAAAAAAGGAGAGCTGAGAGATTTGTCTTTTCCCTAACCATTTCGTAATAGCGAATAAAATAATTAATATGAATACAGAGCGAAGAATGACAAGTGTCCATTCCGGCAGGTGAGACATAGTCATTTCCTCCAGTCTACTTAAAACCCTTTATATTGAGGTTCTTCACGTTCTAATACTGAAACTCTATTTTGTAAATCCGCGATGATGCTCTCCATTTCTAACATACATTCATGAAATACACGTTTTGATTTTGCGTCCTGTGAATGTAGTGAAAGGGAGCTCAAACTTGCTTGAGCGCCCCTTACACTAGCAAGGCAGGTTTTGACGCTAGCGATAACTGTCATACGAACACCTTATCCTTTCGGTTTGAATAGCAATGCTCCGATGAAGCCGAAAATAATAGCTGCGGATACACCGGCGCTTGTTACTTTAAACATGCCGGTAATAACGCCAACGATGCCATGTTTTGCAGCTTCTTCCATTGCACCGTGAACGAGGGCATTACCAAAGCTTGTAATAGGTACAGTTGCCCCAGCTCCAGCGAAATCAATTAATGGTTCATACAAATTGAATCCATCTAATATAGCTCCAGCAACAACGAGTGTTGCCATTGTATGAGCTGGTGTTAGCTTTCCAACATCAAACATAAGTTGGCCGATTACACATATAAGTCCGCCAATGACGAAAGCCCAGAAAAAAATCATTGCGTTGCACCTCCAAATTCAATCGAAACGGCATGAGCGATACACGGAATCGTTTCTTCTTGTTGGAATGTAAGTGGAGATAGTAAAGCGCCTGTCGCAACGACAAGTATTTTATTAAACTCTCCTCTTTTCATTCGGTTTAATAAGTGACCGTATACGACCGTTGCGGAACACCCTGGTCCACTAGCGCCAGCGATGACAGGTTGCCCTTCTCTATAAATGAGCAGCCCGCAATCTTGAAACTGTTCGCTCGTTACTTTCGTTCCGTGTTTATGTAATAAGTCATAAGCAATTTCGCGTCCTACATGTCCGAGGTCACCCGTTACGATTAAATCGTAGTAAGAGGCATCAATTTGTCGTTCGCGTAAATGGGCTTCAATTGTATCAACGGCAGCTGGAGCCATTGCACCTCCCATATTAAATGGATCTGTTAATCCCATATCAACCACTCGTCCGATTGTGGCAGATGTTACCCTAGGACCGTGTCCAGTATCGCTTAAAATAGCAGCTCCTGCTCCGGTTACTGTCCACTGCGCGGTAGGTGGTTTTTGCCCACCATATTCGGTAGGATAGCGGAACTGTTTTTCTACAGCTGTATTATGACTGGATGCACCAGTTAATAAATATTTTGCGCCTTTTGCATTTACGATACTTGCACCAAGTGCTAAACCTTCCATAGAAGTAGAACAAGCGCCGAATAGTCCGAGATAAGGAGTGCCCAGTGTACGGCAAGCAAAGCTTGTAGGGGTAATTTGATTAATTAAATCGCCTGCGAGTACAAATTGAATATCGTCTTTACGAAGTTTTGCCTTTTCAGTAGCGCGGCTACAAGCTTCTTCGAACAAAATTTTATGTGCTTTTTCATAGGAATCTTGTCCGAGCCATAAATCTTCATGGAGGGTATCGAAGTCTTCTGGGATTTTGCCTTTAGCTTCAAACGGCCCGCCAACGACTCCCG
>NZ_JAGXJT010000003.1:639328-700990 GCF_019091205.1 Bacillus sp. GbtcB14 | reverse complement strand
TCAAGGACCAGCTGGCGCTCAAGGTGCTACTGGTGCTCAAGGACCAGCCGGCGCTCAAGGTGCTACTGGTGCTCAAGGACCAGCCGGCGCTCAAGGTGCTACTGGTGCTCAAGGGCCGGCTGGCGCTCAAGGTGCTACTGGTGCTCAAGGACCAGCGGGTGCTCAAGGTGCTACTGGTGCTCAAGGACCAGCGGGTGCTCAAGGTGCTACTGGCGCGACAGGAGCAGCGGGTACTCCAATTCCTGTAACTACAGCTGTATTAGGAAACACAATTGCACAAACAGTATCACCGGGAAGCAATGTACAATTCAATGAAACATTTGAATTAACAAACATCTCCTTTAATGGTTCTGATACTCTAACTGTTTTAGAAACTGGTGTATATGATATTAGTTTCTCTGCATCTACAACTTTCCCAGGTTCTTCACCATTTGGCTTCGGTCTTTCATTTAACGGCCAACCACCTAGTCGTAATTTTTCAACTAACGTTATCGGTAGTGCAGTTTCTTTCTCTACAATCGTTACTTTACAAGCTGGTACAACAATTTCTGTACAACCTACAGCAAATACTATTTCTATTCCTAACACAGGCGAAACAACTGCTATACTTTCGGTCTTCCGAATTTACTAATCACAATTTTCAATACTATTTTGAAGTGACCAAGCACATTTATAAGTAATAGGTTGTCGATTGTCTATTAAATCTCTCTTTTAATAAAAAGGAGCACTTATTTGGGAGGATAAGTGCTCTTTCTTTACGTTTCTTTACCTCAAATTTACTCTATCTTAATCCTCATTTTGTATGATAAATAGTGAAGTCAAAGATATGAAAGAGGGATGAAAATGAGAGGGATGTCACTAATGCGCATTTGGTTTGCTCTTATGGTATGCATTATTTTATGTGTAGGATTTTTTTTAACTCTAAAATATTCCACTATATCAAAAGCAGAGAGAAAAACTGTTCCATACAAACTTTTGTATACAAAACAAAGCAACATCCCTTATTCCAATGCTACAAAAAATGAAAAAAAAGTTATAAAAGGAATGCTTATTACGCAAGCTTCTAGTTCCGAAGCGTTACTTCAAATTGCTGAAACGATTAAAGATCAATATACAAATAAAGAAATCGATGAAATTACACTTTCTATCCACAATGAAAATAATGGTGATTATGAAGAAGAATTACCTTACGAACCTATTAGTAAAGGCAAAATAATCATCACCTACGATTCCGAATCGTTTGGCAGTACAAACATTCTACTTAACGATTAATATCATCTATCTCAATGAATATGGATTAATAGCTAGTAGAAATCGACAAAAATCTCCACCGATTAAAGTTGCATTTTATTTTTCATACGAAAAAGAGGCGAATTTCGTTATTCGCCTCTTTTTTTTACCAAAATGATGGAATCCATTCTTTCACTTTATCAAGCCACTCTTGTTGCTCTTTTTTTCTTTGTTGTTCCTCTTCTTTCCTTCTCTTCTCTTCTTCTTTTCTTCGTTTTTCCTCTTCTATTGTATTCAATTGTTTTTTATAATCAGCCTCAGATATGAGCGATAACTGAAATGCTTTTTGAGCTGGATTTGCATCCGCTTTTTTCATAATATCCCGGAACATTGTCGTCGTAATTTGACTCCCGCCCGGAACATAATGATCGCTATCTGTTTTATCATATCCTACCCAAATCGCACCTACTAAATCTGGTGTGTATCCAACAAACCACGAATCCTTTGCACCGGTGCTTGGTCCATTTACAATTTGAGTTGTTCCTGTCTTACCTGCCGTATCAACATTATTAACTTTCGCCTTTTCGCCCGTTCCCTTTTCGACAACACCTTTTAATAAATATGTCATCTTTTGAGCAATTTTCTCGCTCGTAACCCGAGTCTCTTTCTTATACCACTTTCCAATCGTTTCACCTTCAGCATTTTGTATCTCCCTAATCGCATGAGCTTCCACTTGAACGCCGTCATTTGCAAATGTACTATACGCTTGAGCCATTACAAATGGAGAGGTTCCCACATGCATCCCGCCTAGAGCAATCGGATACGTACGATCTTCTGGCACTAATGGAATACCAAATCGCTCTAAAGATTTCAATCCTTTATCTAATCCAATTTGCTCTAATAGCCAAACAGCTGAAACATTGTACGACTTTGCCACAGCTTCATACATTGTCACATCACCGTGAAAAGTATGATCACTATTTTGCGGTTTATATTCTTTAATATTAAATGGTTCATCTTTTAATATATCGTATACTTCATACCCTTGCTCTAACGCTGGTACATATACAGCCAGAGGCTTTAACGTTGATCCAGGTTGTCTTTTTAATTGGGTTGCATGGTTAAACTGTAAAAACTGATACGGTCCTCTACCTCCAACTAAAGCTGGTACACCACCTGTTTTTGGATTCATAAGAACTACACCCGTTTGCATAAGCTGGTCTGAGCCATTATCTTTGAAATAACTCTCATTATTCACAACGTCTTCTACAGCTTGTTGTTTTTTCGGATCAAGTTCTGTATAAATACGATAACCACCTGCTAAAATTTCATTTTGTGTTAATTCGTACTTGTCCATTGCTTCCCTAACAATATAGTCTACATATTGAGAGTATTTTCCCTTATATTTATCATCAACACCACGCTTTAACACAAGACCGCTCTCTTTTTCTTTATTATATTGTTCGTCAGAAATATATCCTTGCTCTTTCATTAAACTTAATACAACATTACGTCGTTCGATTGATTTATTAAAGTTTTTATAAGGCGAATACGCAGACGGTGCTTTAATCAAGCCAGCAATCGTTGCAGCCTCTGAAATTGTTAAATCTTTTACATCTTTATCAAAATAAGACTTAGCTGCCCTTTTTATGCCCCAAGCACCTTCACCGAAATAAATTTGATTCATATACATTTCGATAATTTCATCTTTCGTATACGTACGTTCTATTTTTTTAGTTAAAAAATATTCCTTTATTTTACGCGAGAACGTGCGGTCTTGTGTCAGAAATACATTTTTCGCAAGTTGTTGCGTAATTGTACTTCCCCCTGCTACAACTTCTCCTGCTGTAATATTTTTAAAAACTGCACTTATAATTCCACTATAGTAAATACCGTGATGGTTAAAAAACTCCTTATCTTCTACTGCAACAATTGCCTGAACCATAATGTCAGGAATATCTTTCCTTTTAACACCTTCTGTTTTAGAAGAAGCTAATTTAGTCGCAACTTCATTATTTGCATCATAAATTAAGGTCGGTTGCGGAACAGCTTGTTTTAATTCAGATATGTCTTGAATGGAAATTATTATATTTATAGCAATAAATAGAGTAGCGAGTAAACTCCCTAATACAATTAATGAATTACGAAATTTCTTCCTCTTGTTGAACCACTCCTGCATTTTTTTTAAGTGAGTGTTCTTCAATTTCATTCGTTCACTTCCTTCGTTTGTTTACACTCTTCTTTTCAAAAGGAAGAATATACCTCCTTTTAAATTTATTATAATAACGTAGTCGTTCCTATAGTGTAAAGCTTTTCTTTCACATTCATACTTTTTGCAAGAAAAGGACATTCTACAAGTAAGATATTCATTATTGATTATTAATATTATTAATACAACAATAAGAGTTATGTTAAGTTTTTGTAAACTTTTCGATAAAATGTTTTAAAAAACGACAGTTTTTTGTTAGAATTGATTAGCCAATATATTTTACATATATTACTTTTGTGGGGGTAACTAATAATGGTATTTAAATCAAAAAAAGATAAATTTTCTGAAATGTTAATGAATGTTTCAGAAAATTTAAAAGAAGGCGCGCAGTTTTTCGTGGAGTATAAAATTAAAAATGCTAGCGATTTAAAAGAGTTTTCTATGCGCATGAAAGAGTATGAGTCAAAAGGTGACTCATTTATTCACGAAATCATTATGGAGCTAAACAAAGCGTTTATTACTCCAATTGAACGTGAGGACATCCTACAACTTGCAATGAGTATGGATGATGTATTAGACGGATTAGATCATAGTGCTGGTCTATTCGAAATGTATTCTATTACAGAAGCTGATGAATACATGATTAAATTCGTTGAAGCAATTAATCAATGTGCGATTGAGATTGCAAATTCTGTTGAACTACTGTCTAAAAAGAAGTTAGTCGACATTCGTACGAACGCGATTAAGATTAAGGATTACGAATCACAATGTGATGATATTCGCCGTCATGCGATTAAGCACTTATTCTCTCGTGAGAAAGATCCGATTAAAATTATTCAATACAAAGAGATTTACGAAGAGCTTGAAGAAGTAGCGGATAGCTGTCAAAGCGTTGCAAACGTATTAGAAACAATTATTATGAAGAACGCGTAAGGAGTTTGATCATGGATACACTCTTGTTACTGACCGTTTTAGTAGTCATTTGCGCTTTAGCTTTTGACTTTATTAATGGATTTCACGATACAGCAAATGCTATTGCAACGGCTGTTTCAACGAAAGCTCTAAAGCCTAGACATGCAATTATTATGGCAGCTATTATGAATTTTTTAGGTGCGATGACATTTACAGGTGTAGCAAAAACAATTACAAAAGATATCGTTGATCCATTTGCCTTGCAAAATGGTTCTCTTGTAATTTTAGCTGCTTTACTTGCGGCAATAGCATGGAATTTGATCACTTGGTACTATGGTATTCCAAGTAGTTCTTCGCATGCAATCATTGGCTCAATCGCAGGTGCAGCTATCGCTGCGGCCGGTATTAGCTCATTAAATCTTAAAGGGTTCATAAAAATTCTTGAAGCTTTAATCATTTCACCGATTATCGCTTTTGTTATTGGTTATATCGTATACAGTATATTTAAAGTAGTCTTTAAAAACTTTAATTTAACGAAGACGAACAAAAACTTCCGTATATTCCAAATTTTCACTGCTGCATTACAAGCTTATACACATGGTACAAATGATGCGCAAAAAGCAATGGGAATCATTACGATGGCTCTTATGGCTAATAACTATCATACTTCTAGCGACATCCCGTTCTGGGTACAATTATGTTGTGCGATTGCAATGGGTCTTGGTACTTCTGTCGGTGGATGGAAAATTATTAAAACTGTCGGTGGACAAATTATGAAAATTCGTCCTGTAAATGGTGTAGCTGCCGATTTATCATCATCACTTGTTATTTTCGGTGCAACATTCATTCACTTACCAGTTAGTACGACGCACGTTATCTCTTCTTCTATTTTAGGGGTTGGTGCTTCTCATCGTGTGAAAGGTGTAAAATGGGGAACTGCAAAACGCATGTTAATTACTTGGGTTATCACACTTCCTATTTCAGCTTCTTTAGCTGCTTTATTTTACTCTTTATTACATTTAATCTTTTAATCAAAAGTCGTCTTCCTTATTTTTCTAGGAAGACGACTTTTTTGTGAACAAACCTTTTTCTCATGAAAAAGCGTGTATAATAATTGGTGGATAAGTTATATAGAGGAGTTGGCAATTTTGGAATACATCATGTTACTTTTCATCGGGCTAATCGCCGGGACAGTCGGGAGTCTAGTCGGGCTTGGTGGCGGAATTATTATTGTTCCGTTATTAATCGGATTACACAGTCTATCACCACAACTTGCAGTAGGAACTTCAATGGTAACAGTCGTTTTCACAGGACTATCTTCCACCCTTACTTATATGAAGCATAAACGAGTAGATTACAAAAGTGGACTTATTTTATTTATCGGAAGTGGCCCTGGTGGTATCATCGGCTCGTGGGCAAACAAATTTTTAAACCAAGATACATTTTCTTTATATTTTGGGATTTTTCTTATTTTTGTCTCTATTCTTCTTATGTTACGAGACAAATTAAACCCTCTTTCTTTATCAAATATGACTGTAATTAAACGTTCTTTTACAGATAACGAAGGAAACACTGTACACTATCAATTTCCACCGCTTCTCGCTATCTTTATCGCCTTTATAGTTGGTTTTATATCTGGGTTATTCGGAATTGGTGGCGGTGCCTTACTTGTTCCAGCAATGATGCTACTTTTTGCATTCCCAGCACATATCGCTGTAGCAACTTCGATGTTTATCGTATTTCTATCAGCCATTGTAAGTTCTGCAACTCACATCTCCCTTGGAAATGTCAGCTGGATTTATGCATTAATTCTTATTCCTGGTGCATGGATTGGCGGAAAAATCGGGGCTTATATCAATACAAAATTAAGTGGTAAAGCCGTAATTAATTTATTACGTATCACATTAATTATTCTCGGGACTAGATTAATTATTACTTCTTTTTTATAACGTGTTCTTTTTAGAATACGTTTTTTCTTATACACATGAATATAAAAATCCTCCTAAGAGAACAAATAAAATTAAACAAACACATAATAGCATATAATTTGAAATATGTACTTTCTTCAAGTTGACCACTCCTATAACTGCGACTGTTATCTTTATGATAGCGAAAAAATAGTTTACTTGCAGTTACAAAGTGCTAACAATGCAAAATCATTTATTACAAATTTTATCCTTATATTTCATTTCTTTGTATATTCTATCGGTTTAATAAAAAAAGATGTCATATTGACATCTTTTTTAATGAAGAAGTGACCATCCCATAAAATCCTCATGTACTTGGCACGCCCTCTTATCGTTTCGATCATATAATTCAGCATAACTATCTGTTTCTTCATCATAAGCCATCGTATAAATAATTTGGCCATCTACTTCAACGGATAATACGACTCCACCTTTCATCTCTTCTACATGAATGATAGCATTCGCCGGAATTCTCATATCCGTCATTTTTATCGCATCTAACAATATACTAAACCCCCTACAGCGTATTCATTGCTAGTACTATGACACACTAAATAGTATACTACTGTAATAGCATACATTTCGTCAATGAAATTGCTGTTTAAATAGCATATTGTCTTTATACATATACGCTACAATAAAAGAAATAGAAATGTTTACATGGGGGGCTAACATTGATTCTACACAAAGGAGATGTACTATTCCGTCAAGGCGAGGACGGTCCTTTATATTTTATAAAAACAGGCTTATTAAAAGTAGTAAGGATCGAAGAAGATGGAACACCATTTTTATTCAACATTATTGTTCCAGGTGAAACGATACCTCACCATTCTTTAATTTCACCGAAGGAGTATCACGGTACAGCAATCGCTTTAATGAAAACAGAAGTTGAACCTATCATTAGTAGTGAATGGTACGATCAACTTCAGGCAAATCCCGCATCATACGCAAATATCGCTATGCAATTACAATCAAAATTAAGAATGATGCAGCAGCGTATCGATCAATTGACAACCGTCTCTCCGAAAGAACGTCTTCATCGTTTACAAGAATGGTTCACATTATATTTGGGTGACATTCCTATATATGAAATATTAACGCAAACTGAAATTGGTCAACTCATAGGTATACGTCGCGAAACAGTAAACCGTTTATTACGAGAGCAAATAAAAAACGAGGTAAAATAAATACCTCGTTTTTTTGCTTATTCTCACCCGTCTTATTGTAAGCTTGTTGCTGGACCGAAAAATTCATAATGAATATGCTCTTGTTTCACACCTAAATCAGTTAGTGCAGCATTTATATGCTTCATAAATGCTACTGGACCACAGAAATAAAATTCTGCTTCAGTTGTCGGAATAATAGTTTGTAACCATTCTGCTTCAATAAATCCTTCTTTATCAAAGTTCTTCATTTCCAAATCTTTTTCAGTTGGTGCAGAATAACAAGTATAGGCTTTAACTTGTTCATATTCATTGTCTACTGCCTTAACATGTTCTTTCATTGCATGTGTATTACTATTTATCGCTGCATGAACAAAATATACATTACGTTTTGAATCTTGTTCAATTAACGTATTTAACATACTCATCATCGGTGTAATCCCTACTCCACCACTAATTAGTACAACTGGTAATGTTGAATCCATATTTAATACGAAATCTCCTGCTGGTGCACTTACTGGTAAAATATCTCCTTCTTTTACATGTTCATGTAAGTAATTAGACACTTTACCGTCTGGTGTATCTACACCTTTTTCTTTCTTTACACTAATACGATAATATTCTTTTCCAGGAGCATCTGATAAACTGTATTGACGATTATGTGTATACGTTTCACCTTCTATATTTATTTGAATCGTTACATATTGTCCTGGGATGTATGAAGAAACTTCCCCTCCATCTTCAGGTTTTAAATAAAATGACGTAATAACATCGCTTTCCTTCACTTTTTTAACAACCACAAAGTTACGGAAATCTTTCCATCCACCTTCTTTATGTGCTGCTTCTTCATACATCTCTGCTTCAATGCTAATGAATGCATCAGCAATGACACCATATGCTTCTCCCCATGCATTTAAAACTTCATCAGGTGCACCTGCAACCTCTTTAATTGCACGTAGTAAACATGTACCTACAATCGGATAATGTTCAGCTTTAATACCTAAACTTCTATGCTTATGACCAATTTGCTTTACAACTGGAATAATTGCTTCTAAATTATCAATGTACGTTGCAGCTGCATAAACAGCATTCGCTAACGCTTGTTGTTGTCTTCCCTTTTTCTGATTCGTATGGTTGAAAATATTCAATAACTCCGGATGTTCCGAAAATAAAATTTCATAAAATCTCGTTGTAATTTCAACGCCTTTTTCTTGTAATAATGGTACTGTTGACTTTACGATTTCAATTGTTTTTGCACTTAACATTGTATCCCACTCCTCTATTTCCTTAACTGTTTTTAGTTTAACTGAATTGTATAATACAGATTGTGATTTTAATCACTATTAACACGGTGTTTTTGTGAAAAATATATGAACATTGCACTTACAAAAAGAAAATAAGCCAACTAGAATGCTAGCTAGCTTATTATTTAGACTGTATTGCTTGTTCAATTATCCTTATATCTTTCCCATCGCCAAACTCTGTATA
This sequence comes from Bacillus sp. GbtcB14, assembly GCF_019091205.1. Taxonomy (NCBI): domain Bacteria; kingdom Bacillati; phylum Bacillota; class Bacilli; order Caryophanales; family Bacillaceae; genus Bacillus; species Bacillus sp. GbtcB14. Next base: position 692,021 of record NZ_JAGXJT010000003.1, on the reverse strand, counting down.
CCCCCAGATGTTCGTTTCACCTCTATATTTATTTACGATAATATCTAAGTCATGATATACACGGTGGGCATACACTACATACTCAATATTTTGAAGTTCCACACCTTTTTTCACAATTTCATAGCTTCTATTTACATCGCGTTTTATTTTTTCATTCTTTATTTCCGTATGTATATTTTTTAAAGATGGTTCTTGTTGTTGAAACCATTGTTTAAATTGGTTCCAGTCCCCTTCTGTATAATTCTCTGCTTTACCATAATTTAAGAAATTATTATAACTCTCATGCGTCATACGAATAAAATCTAGCACTTTCGTCTCTTCTTGCGCATCTTCTATTTGAGCTATTGTATTTACCTCAGCAGGCTTATTCGCATAATGTAACAGCACTTTCATAAGACTATAACTCGCAATGATCATTACGATAATAATCCCGAATACACGTAACAATTTCTTCATATACAGAACTCCTTCTCTACTAAAGATATTACAATGTATGACTATACTTGTAACATTCTCTCGTAGAATTATAATTCCTGTATAAATCCTTCCCATCATTTCGACACTATTTTTCTACACACTTCGCCTTGGCAAATGCTCTTGTAAAACAATGTACCCTTCATAAGCTGTATAACCAAGAATAGCCATTAGTCCGATATAACAAGCAAATACCGTCCATTTCGTTTTCGTATCCACTTTATAATAATTTTCTTGTTGTCTCTTTTCTGTATCCCATTCCTGTAATTTTCTTTCTGACACTTCAAATGCTTCTCTTATATGAATTGTATGCGTTTCTTTTTCATCTTCATATGGAACGTAATCAAGCGGCTCAAACTTTGGTAAAAGGTACTCTAACACTTCAATCTTTTGAAGTTCTCCTACTTTTAATTCTTTCTCTCTTTCTTTTTGCCTTAATATATTTATTTCATGTTGCATCATATATATATTTCGATGCACCGCACCTGTTTCTTTTAACTCCTCTTCAAGCCTTGCAACATATTCTTTCATTCCATCAATCCTATATCCTAATTCCTTGATTGGCTCATCTCTCTTTATTACTCTATATAATTCCATACAGCCGATAATAAAAATAAATCCTCCCAAAATACTTTTAAAGTAAATGGAATAACCGAGCAATACAATAAGGCCCGCTCCCCAAATCTTTGTACTTACAACTGAGATAATTCGCCCACCATCTAATGGAGAAACTGGAATCAAGTTAAAGAAGTTAATCATACTTCCAAGTAAAATAATTAATGCCCAAAATGGCTCTTTCGTTATTATATAAAGTGGAATCGCAGGTAAAAATGACAACAACCCGAAAAGAGGTCCCATGTAGGCGATGTAAGCTTCATCTTTTGCATTTTTCGGCATCTCTTTCATCCCAATAAGAGCGCCCATAAATGGAATAAATATTGCTGGCGATGTTGGTATACCCTTTCTTTTCGCAGCCCATAAATGACCCATTTCATGAATAAACAATAAATAAATGAGCGCTACTCCAAATTTCCAACCATATATAACTGCGTATGCACCAAGTGATAGAAACATACTAAATACCGTTGAAAATTTCGCTAATTTAAAAATTGCAAATACCCACTTTAACTTAGAAAGTAGAAACAAACCTATGGCAACTATAATTCCCCATAATCCTTTTTTATTTTTTTTCATATTTCTCTCCTTTATCTCTCATTAATGAGTCATATTCATGAAAGCTTGTTCTTTTCTCTATTATGACATATTTTTTTCTATCGTTAGAAATAATGTTTATTTAATCCATTTTTAGCCAAAAATATAAATAAAAGGAGGTGTATACAGATGAATTTGCAATCTCTCATAATAGGTGCTCTATCGTTTTTAGCTTCAACTCTTATTTTTTATACCGTTAGTTACGTATTATTATTAGATTTGTTGCCCAATCACGTATTTATTGCTCTTATCATCCTTTCCGCTCTTATGATTTCTTTTCTTATTACACGAAAATCAATGAATGAGCCATCTGCAAAAGCAAAGTAATAGAGAGGGGGTGTTTTTCCCCCTCTCTATTATCATTTCCTAGGAAAGGCCATATAAACTTTACAAATTACATTCATCCTGATCCGTTAGGGCTAATTAAAGTGTCACTTTATCTTTGTAAATTCATTTTTTCACCATACTCTTTAACAATTTGAATGATATTTTGAAAAACACCTATTTTTTCTTTTTTACTATTTAATATTTTCAAATCATAATTTTCATAATATGTTTCTAATGACTTTAATTGTGATTCTGAAGCATCTTTTATCGGGACAGTAGCATGCAATTCATACTGTTTATACCCTTCCTTTACCTTTTCACCTGAAATTTTTTCACTCTCTTTTGCTCCAATTAATTTTTGAACTTTTTCTGGGAAAATAATTTGCAAATAATATTCTTGTTCCTTCTCTAACTTGTTGTATAGTGATTGTGAAATCGTATATCGTACCGTATAATTCACTTGTTGATCACCTGCTTTAATATGAAACGCGGTAATCTGCAAATCTTTTTTTGTGACTTCCGTTAAAGGACCTGCCTGCATCTCATCTTCTTTTTGTTCTGAAACATTTGGAAATATAGCTAAAAGCTTTTCCGTATCTTTTTTATTTAGCATGTACATAGCGTTCTTATATTGTAGCCATCCTCGTCTATCTTCTCCTCTTAGCCATGCATAATAGGTTTCTTTTTTTCCACCTCTACTAATTTGTATTTCATATTCCGGCTCACCAAAACTACCTGTTACGTCTTGTTTTTCCGCTTTATCTATAATATCTATTACTAACTTCGCTTCTGATTCCTGTAACTTTTTCTCTTTATGTTTTTTTTGTATAACGGTTACCTCTATTGTTTCTTTCACTTCATTCACCGTCTCTTCTACTTTTTTTGTTTCTTTTTTTGGCTCAACTTGACTACAAGATGCTAGTAGCATAGCAAACAACAATAATAATACATATTTCCTTTTCAACTTAATCCTCCCTTTACAATAAGAAATCCTTATAATCTTCATACAAAAAACAAAAACGTGAAACACTATAAAATACGCTATACTAAGCATTGAAAGGAGGTCTTTTTCATGTCCATTAATTTTCACGATGCAAATAATAAATACACATACGCACAGCGAAACGCCCATATTTCTTGGGACGAAATGATAAAGAGTATTACAAATATACAAAACAAGCAAATAATCGATATCGGCTGTGGTGGCGGTATTTATACGAAAGAACTTGCCCTTTTGGGAGCAAAAAGTGTTGTTGGCCTTGATTTTTCAAAAGAAATATTACAGGCCGCAAAAGAAAATTGTAGCGATTTTCCAAACATTTCTTTCATTCACGGTGATGCACATAGCGTCCCATATCCTAATGATACATTCGACATTGTTATTTCACGCGCAGTTATTCATCATTTACAAGACATTCCTCCATTTCTACGTGAAGCTTCTCGTATATTAAAGAAAAACGGTGTACTCATTGTACAAGATCGAACTATTGAAGATTGCATAATTCCTGGAAGCCCCGAACACATTCGTGGATATTTTTTCTCTATCTTTCCAAAACTTATTGAAATTGAATCAAAAAGACGTCCAAAAACCACCACGATACAACAAGAATTACAAAAATATTTTCTTCACGTGTTCCCTACTCAAACACAATGGGAAGTACGAAAAATACATGATTCTGTAGAGGCATTGCTACAAGATTTATCACCTCGAACAGGTCGATCCATTCTTTACGAATTAACAGATCATGAACTTTCTCAACTTCTACAACAGGTCCAGATCGCATTACAAAACACCTCTCCTATAATTGAAAGAGATCGGTGGACAATTTGGAGTGCCATGAAATTGTAAGGAAGGAAGCCTCACAAAATAATGTGAGGCTTCCTTCTTTCATAATCTACTTTTGCAACACTCTTGATATCCTCCACTTCTGGCCTGTGCACTTCCACACTTCGGACATACTAAATATCTAGACTGATTTGTCAACAAACTACCTTTTTGAAAGAGTAAAACTTCTGCTTGTTTAAACGAACGCGAATAATATAACCACATAAAACCAATTATAGCAATAATGCCAAATAATACTCCCATCGCAAGCATTTCAGTCACCTCTTTTGGTTTGTTCTTTCCAGCAAGTGGATTGATGTATTATTCTCTGTAAATTCAAACAATACCTTCTTTACTCCTGTAAATATCAACTTTCTCTATAAACTTTACAATTCTCTACAAAATTTTACTCCCTTTTTACAATTCACCATTCCTTTTACTACACCGAATATCACATTCGATATTTCTGCATATAAATATATCTTTCAAAAAAAATATTGACTTTCAAAAAAAAACATGCAACAATACTGTCAGAATACTTGAATAAAAATTCATTGACGAGAACGAGTACGTTATAGGACTGTCCCCCAGAGAGTTGGCGATTTGCTGAAAGCCAACGTTCAGTGCGTAGCGGAAAATCATCTCCGAGAAGTAGAACCGAATGTTACAGTAAGTTCTTACCGGCTGTCCCCCGTTACAAGGAACACGTATCATGTTGTACGTTGTAAAGCCGTATACATATAGACTCGTTTCTACATGTATAAATTAGGGTGGTATCGCGGGTAAATATAACTCGTCCCTTTCTTTAGGGACGAGTTTTTTGTGTTCTTACAAATGAATTTTAAAAAAGGAGGAAAAACAATGAACACTGTATCAAAAAAACATATTTTTTTCACGGGTCTTATGCTATTTTCTTTATTTTTTGGGGCAGGTAATTTAATTTTCCCTCCCATGCTTGGACAAAATGCAGGTGAAAACTTTTGGCCGGCAATGATTGGATTTTTACTAACAGGAGTCGGTTTACCATTATTAACTGTTATTGCAATTTCTTTATCAGGAAACGGTATGCAACAACTCGCAAGTCATGTCCACCCATTATTCGGAATTTTCTTTACTGTAGTTGTATACATCGCAATCGGTCCTTCTATGGGAATTCCACGCGTTGCAAATGTCGCTTATGAAATGGGTGTTAGTTCTTTCTTACCAGAAACAATTCGCTCTAGTAACCTAGCACTCTTTTTATACACGGTCATCTTCTTCGCTATCGTATTTTGGCTTAGTTTAAATCCATCTAAACTTGTCGATCGCATCGGAAATATATTAACACCTATTTTATTACTCTCTATTTTCTTATTATTTGTTAAAAGTGTATTTACACCACTCGGGCAATCAGGACCCGCAATGCAAGAGTATCAAACTTCTCCAATCTTCAAAGGCTTTATGGAAGGATACTTAACGATGGATACCATTTCTGCGCTTGCATTTGGAATTATCGTTGTAAATGCCATTCGCTCTAAAGGTGTGAAGGATCGTAAATCCATTGCCATCGCAACAGCGAAAGCAGGACTTATTGCCGCTACTGGTCTCGTACTTGTATATGGTGCACTTGGCTGGCTTGGTGCAACTAGCGTCTCTCTCGGATATGCAAAAAATGGCGGACAATTACTTACTGTTATCGTACAGCAATTATTCGGTCCATACGGTTTGCTTCTATTATCTCTAATCGTTACACTCGCTTGTTTAACGACATGTGTTGGACTTGTATCTGCATGTAGTCAATATTTCTCAACATTATTGACTACATTTTCATACAAAACGTTCGCTAGCATCATTTGTGCATTAGGATTATTAGTTGCCAACTTAGGTTTAACAAAAATTATTGCCATCTCTGTTCCAATTCTACTTGTTGTATATCCAATTGCAATTGTACTCGTTCTACTATCGTTACTGCATAAATATTTCGGTGGATATCGCTCTGTTTATGTAGGTGCTTTAATTGGAGCAGCAATCGTAAGCATATTTGATGGATTAAAACAAGGTGGTATTTCAGTTTCATTTATCACACCATATTTTGAATTCATCCCTTTATATAAGGAAGGAATCGGCTGGTTAATACCAGCATTAGCCGGAGCTCTTATCGGCCTTATAATCGCTAAGCTAAGCGGTGCGAAAAAAGTGCCCTTACTAACCGAATCTCATGAAGTAAAAGCATCCTAAAAAAACTCCCGAAAGGGAGTTTTTTTACATTTGATAGGCAGTATGATTAAAACTGCTTATTTTATACGCTTTCGTATAATAGTCGATATTTGTATCCACTGTTTCTACTTTGACAACATCATAGCAATCTTCTTGTTTCACTAAAAATAAATAGTACTCTTCTGTCGCCTCGACAATTGCAATTTTATCTGTTTCAACATCATATTGTTCACAAAGCGCTTGTAATGCGTTCACATAATCCCCTAATTTTTTAGACTTATCCATGCCAAATATCGTTTGAACTAACATACACTCTCTCCCCTTTGTATGTACTGTTAACAACTCAATGATAACGCTTACATTTATTGGCGTCAATAAAAAGATTTGGAATCCCAATTGGTGCAAACTAATAATCAGTGGGATAACCCCCCACTGATTAAAGTTTCACTTTATCATTTCGTCAATTGATGTCTAAACGCATAAATAACCGCCTGTGTCCGGTCACTTACATTTAGCTTATTTAATATATTACTCACATGTGTCTTTACTGTTTTGAGGGCAATAAATAATTCATCCGCAATCTCTTGATTACTTTTCCCCTCTGCAATTAATAACAAAATTTCAGACTCTCTTTCTGTTAACTCCTCATGCAAAGGTTGTTCTTTCTTCTGACGCATACGAGACATCATTTTACCAGTAACTTTTGGCTCTAATACCGTTTCTCCATCATAAGTAGCTCGTACAGCGTCTGCTATATCACTCGCTCTTGATGTTTTTAATAAATAACTTGTCGCTCCCGCCTCAATAACAGGATACAATTTCTCATCATCTAAAAAGCTCGTTACAACTACAATTTTCGCTTCTGGCCATTCCTGAATAATTGCACGTGTTGCTTCAACCCCATCCATTTCGTCCATGACAAGGTCCATCAAAATAATATCTGGTCTTAATTGCAAAGCTAACTCTGAACCTTTTCTTCCATTTTCAGCTTCTCCAACTACTTCAATATCTGGCTGCGTTGATAAATATGCCGATACACCCATTCGAACCATTTCATGATCATCAACTAGTAATACTTTTATCATGACTCTCCCCCTCTCTCAATTATAATCGGTACTTTCACTTCTATTTGTGTACCTTTATTTGGAAAACTAAGCACTTTTAATGTACCACCAATTTCATGAACTCGCTCTTGCATTGATCTTAATCCGTACGAACCAGCTTTATTAACCCCTACTTTAAAACCGACACCATCATCTATAATTTTCAATATTGCATATTGCTCAATTTTGCGTAGACGTACTTCCGTTTTCTTTGCCTTCGCATGCCGTAAAGTATTAGACAGCGCCTCTTGTACAATACGGAATAAATGATCTTCTACACCTTTTTTTAATTGAATCGGTTCAATTAACCATTCAATTTTCATATGTTGCTTTCTAGACAGTTCTGTTAATAATTCTTCTATACCCTCTGTTAGTTTCTTACCTTCTAACTGCACTGGGCGTAAATGAAGAAGCAATGCTCTCATTTCTGATTGTGCATTTACAACCATATTTTCAACGAGCTGCAACTGCTTTTTCGTCGTTTCTGGAATTTCAGCTACTTGTTCATTAATAGCCGACATCATCATCGACATTGCAAAAAGCTGCTGACTTACAGAATCATGCAGCTCCCTCGCCAATCGATGCCTTTCCTGGGAAATCGCTTCTTGTCTCATCTCTTCATTCCAATGAGCTCGTTCATTCGTTACTTTTTGAAAGAGTCCAGCTTGCTCCTCTAATCGACGAGCCAGAACGATTACTTTTCGTTCCACTTCATGAAACTCATCATCTGCAGTAAATGAAACATCGCTCGGAAAATTCCCTCGCTCTACTTCAAATAGAAAAGTATTTAATCCTTGTATACGCTGCTCTATATAGTAACCGATTGCATATCCTACAATTCCCCCGATAAGTAAACTTGTAGTCATAATAAACAAGCCAATTGGAACAGAAGCGATGGATTCCTTCCATAATAAATCATACACTTGTTGCTCGCTTTTCCATACATATACAATTGTACAAATAAGTGCGATACTAACAGAGGACAACATAGAATAACGAATATACATCCACGAAATATTTTTTTGTTTTTTCATTATACTTTCCTCACTTCCGTATCGCCTACGACAAGCGAAGAAATAATTTTAATACGACGAGGAGCCTCTTTATACTGCTCTGTTTTAAATGTAACATTGCGATTAAACCCTGTCTCTTCATGACCTGGCAAGAGCACACGTCCGACAATAACAGAATGATTTAAAGACAGTTCAATATCATATGGCACATATAAACGAATATTACCAACGACACCTCGAATAACAATTACTGTCTCCCCTTCTGGGATCATAGCAGTTGTTAAATCTATTTCCACATCACAAGCACCATATTGAACATTAATATCCTCAAGTTCATAAATATGATCCATCATTCGTATATTCCCTACAAACATATTTTTTAAATATGGTTCTGTACGATATATTTGCTTCTCTTCGTCTATAATCCCTTTTTCTTTAATTTCAACCTTCATTGCTTTTTGCTGATGTCCTTGTTGAATCAGTTGATAACCAATTAAAGCTAAACAAGCAAATACGACAAGAACAAATGCTGCTGATGAAAATAAGAAGAATAAAAATACGATACCACCAACAAATAAAAATACATTTCCCCGTACGTAACGATTCTTTTTACGATAATGCCTTCCGAACATAAGCATAATAAATGCAAAAATGAGACCACCTGGTTCAAAATGTCCAAGTATCATATCAAGAAAAAGACCGAATCCAAATATGATGAGGAGCATCCCCATTAATTGTGTTTTTGAAAATTGTTTCTTCATTTCAGCTCCCCCCTTCTTGTTACATATACATAGAAGAAAAGGCATTGCTTTCCAACACCTTTTCTCCTATCACTATATCATAAGCCTGTTTTATAATATACTACTATTATTTTGTTAACTCTTTCGTTAACGATACATCATTCTTTTCTTTCATTTCACGCTCAAGCTTTGCAATCTTCATATCAAATGTGTCACGTTCATGCTCCTCATTCATACGAGTTTCTAAGTCGCGGATATGATCTTCAATTTCTTCAAAGCGTAAGAACGGATTATTCTCATCCATTTTATGCATAGCAGTATTCATACGACGATTTGCATGTGCCATATTTTCACGTGCCATTAATTCCATACGTTTCGCGTGCATTTCTTTTAATTTATTTTTCATCTCAGAAAGACGACGCTCCAACTCATCAATTTGCTCTACAACACCTGCATACATTTCTTCTAATCGAGTTACTTGCCCTTCATAATACGCTACTTCTTCTAACGCACGCTCATGTAGTTGTAATTCGCCTGCTTCTTGAGCAATGATAGCTTGCTTTGATCTTTTATTAACGAAATAACGTGCTTGCTCAAGCTCACGAGCAAAATTTGATTTTAATGTTTTATGGCGCTCAATTAACTTCTCAATTTTTGTTATTTCACGCTCACTATCGCGTAAATATTGATTTAACATCGCTATTGGATTTTTTCTTTCTTTCTCATCTAACACATTATGAAAATCTGCTAAAATTGCATCGCGTACACGTCCGAATAAAGTTTGTTTCATTATAATCTTCCTCTCTTCTACTTTATAAATTTGATTTTTATTAGTTTTTTATTAGTTTTTTATTAGTTTTTCATTAACTTGTTCCACTCATCTTCAAAGTTGCTATATGGTTTAGAACTTTCTGATGCAGAATCAACAACTACATTTTTTTCTTTTTTCCACTCACGGTATCCGTAGTATAAAACTACTAATGCTGCGATACCGATTAATGCTGGGGAGTGCGAAAGTGCAATGGATAAACCGATTAAACCAACAATACCCCAAGCTAACTTTCCAAAAAATGATTGTGCTCGCACAAATGATTTATAGCTCCAGTACACAACTCCTGCTCCGATTGCGAATCCTACAATACCAGCAAGGCTACCAAGAGCAATTAAAGCCAAAATACCGGCCGCGATAAACGCTAGAAATTGTTTCATCTTGTGCTTGCCTCCCTTCGATTTGATACTCTTATCTTAACTATTTTTTCATTTTTCCATAACGAGCTTAAGAACCGTTTTCGACTCAGACTTAAGACCGAGTTGCATTCAGCCTTTTGTAAAAACATACGGTAGGATAGGATGATTCACTCTTTTATCGCACATAAAAAGCCGTACAGAGAACATTCTCTGTACGGCTTTCGTTACTATTTCATAAACTTCATTTTACTTATGCTGTTTTATGATACTCTTTCTTTCCCGCTACTTTAGAAAACCTCGGGAAACCAATTAATATAGAAATGATTCCGCATACTCCAACTAAAATCGGATAAAACGCATATGGTAACAATTCAATCGGAGATAACGCTGCAAATCCTGCTGCAGTTAACATTTGCGCACCATACGGAATTAATCCTTGCACACAACACGAGAAAAGATCTAATACACTCGCTGATTTACGAGGATCAATTTCATATTGGTCTGCAATGTTTTTCGCAAGCGGACCTGTAAAGATAATAGAAATCGTATTATTCGCTGTACACATATTCGTCATACTCACTAAGCCAGCAATACCGAACTCCGCTCCTTTTTTTGAACGAATGTTACGAGTTAAAATATTCATTAAATATTGAATACCACCATTATATTGAATCAGTTCGACCATACCACCAATTAAAATAGCAAGTAATACTAACTCCATCATACCGCCCATTCCAGTCGTTACACTTTTAAAGAAACTCTCTAACGTGTAACTACCATCTAAAAGACCGATAACGCCGGATAGTACAGTTCCACCAGTTAACACAATAAGTACATTCCAACCCAGTAGCGCTGTAATAAGTACTCCTGCATACGGTAAAATCTTTATCCAGTCAAAGCTATGCGCTTTAATCTGCGTGTCGCTTCCTAAAGTAATGATTACTAATAGTACAATTGTAATAATAGCTGCCGGTAATACAATTAAAAAGTTCGTTTTAAACTTATCTTTCATTTCTGTTCCTTGCGAGCGTACAGCTGCGATTGTTGTATCTGAAATAAATGATAAATTATCACCAAACATCGCTCCGCCAACAACTGTCGCCATCGTAAGTGCAATTGAGATATCAGTTTGCCCACTAATACCTACAGCAATTGGTGCTAATGCAGCAATTGTTCCCATTGAAGTTCCCATCGCTAATGAAATAAATGCCCCGATAACAAAAATTCCAGCTACGATAAATCCTTGCGGTAAAATTGATAACGCTAAGTTAACTGTAGAATCAACGCCGCCCATCCCTTTTGCTGTTTCAGAGAACGCTCCTGCCAGTACAAAAATTAAAACCATAATCATAATATCTGGATTCCCTGCACCTTTAGCAAATCGTTCCACTTTTACATTAAAGCTTTCTTTACGATTCATTGCTAAAGCGACTCCTACAGCAATTGAAATCGCTACAAGTATCGGCAATTTATAGAAATCACCTGTAATAATTCCAGAACCAATAAATAGTGCCAAAAATATTCCAAGCGGTAATAAAGCTAAACCATTTCCTCTCGTTTCTTTCAAAGTATCATCTCTCCCTAGTTTTAAACCTTTTCTACTGAACAACAAAAGACCTCTTCCAACGAGAAGAGGTCTTATACATCTATAAGAAACGCTCTTCTCATCTTTCAAGCACATGCTTGCTGGATTTGGCACAGCACTCTGAAATCGAGTCCGCTGCCGAGGCATCGTAGGGCCAGTCCCTCCGCCTCTCTTTATAAGAAGGTTTCATATTTATTTTTTAATAATAATTTCTTCCCTAACTTTACTCGCTTACAAAACAAAAGTCAATTATTTTTTGTATAGATTTTTTTGGTAATTATGCAAAAATTTGAATACAATACTCATTTTAACTTTTGGATTTCTTCTTCTAATATTGAAATCCAATAAAATTCACTATTGTTTATTGCAGCTATTATCCATTTCGTAGTGCACCAAGCTAAATCATACTCTTCTTTTGTAACATCGGCACTTTTATAAGCACCCTCTAGCTCATCTTCATCGAGTACATACATCTTACCGTTCGGTAATAACACTACATCTAAATATAAATCATCAAAATACGGTAAACCACGGTCGTCTATTTTATATTCTTTCGTCACATCGATGTAATATTGCACTAATTTTTTCTGATCATCTAACATGGCTGTAATCGCAAAGTTCTCCCCATTTATGAAATATTGAATCCACGTATACTGATTCCCTGCAATACAAAGTTCTTTCCCATCATATTCTTTATAACTAGGTTCCCTAACCTTTTTTATTTCCAGTATTCCTAGCATTCCCTCTTCTATTTGCTTAACCGTATAATCTTTCTCTATTAGTCGCTTCCACGAAGAACCGTCACCATATTTACGTTTCATTACGTCCGCTCCCCTTCTATATAGAAAAGCCCCCACATATTATGTGAGAGCTTGTTCAAATTATAATTTAAGCTGCTTGTTTATTGGAAATTTCCTCTAAATAAGCTTGTCCTTTTTCAGCGTCATACTGACCTTCCCACTTAGACATAACTACAGCTGCTAAAGAGTTACCTACAACGTTAACTGCTGTACGGGCCATATCTAAAATACGGTCAATACCAGCGATGAAGGCTAAACCTTCAGCTGGAATACCTACTGTACCAAGTGTTGCTAATAATACAACGAATGATACGCCCGGTACACCCGCAATACCTTTTGATGTAACCATTAATACAAGTAATAATGTAATTTGTTGTGTAATGGATAATTCAATACCATACATTTGCGCTAAGAAAATTGCTGCAATTGCTTGATATAGTGTTGATCCATCTAAGTTAAACGAATAACCTGTTGGAATAACGAAAGATGTAATTGCTTTCGGACAACCGAATTTTTCCATCTTCTCCATAATTTTCGGCAAAACTGTTTCTGAACTTGCTGTAGAGTATGCTAAGATCAGCTCGTCTTTTAAAATCTTAAAGAATTGGAAAATGTTAATTCCAAATAGTTTCGCTGTAAGTCCTAGTACGACTACAACGAAGAAAATCATCGCACCATATACAACTATGACTAATTTCCCTAATGGAATTAATGAAGATAAGCCAAACGTCGAAACTGTTACACCAATTAATGCGAATACACCAAACGGTGCAAATTTCATAACTTGGTTAGTCACGTAAAACATCGCATCTGCTACACCTTGGAAAAATTGAAGAACCGGTCTCCCTCTTTCACCAATCGCCGCAACTCCTAAACCAAATAGTACAGAGAAGAAGATAATCGCAAGCATATCGCCCTCAACCAATGATTTCATAATATTCGTTGGAACGATATTCACAAATGTATCTGCAAACGAATGACTTTGTACTTGAGATGTTGTTTCTGCATATTTAGAAATATCAGTCTTTGTTAATTGATCCATATTCACGCCTTTTCCCGGTTGGAAAATATTCGCTATTAACAGACCAACAACAATTGCAAGTGTTGTAATAATTTCAAAGTAAATAATTGTTTTTCCGCCTAGTCGGCCTAATTTTTTTACATCGCCAACACCAGCAACCCCAACAACAATACTTGCTACAACAATCGGCACAACGATCATTTTAATTAATCGGATAAAAATATCACCAATTGGTTTTAGGTACCCTACAACTGTGCTATCGCCATAAAAAATTGCCCCAACCGCGATACCTAGGGCAAGTCCTATTAAAATTTGCCATGCAAGTCCTATTCTTTTCATACTTGTTGTAACCCCCTCTTCGATGTGTCACTCTATCTCTCATTCTATCTCTATAAAACTTGAAATTAAGAGTATTACATATTATTCGACAATTCACTACATTTTGTCCCTGTTAAAAATCATAAATCAAAATTTAAAATCTGACAACAAAATAAGTTTGCCCGAACGCAAATAATTTTCTTGACAAAAACAAAACCCATGTCAGAAAACCTCACATGAGAACGATTCCTCACCAGTGTTTTATTGGTTTCCTAAATAACCTTTCATTATATAAAATAGCCTTCCGTTTACCTTTATTTTACAAATTTAATCAACACCAAATTTTTGTGGCACGCATAAAAAATGCAAACACATAACAATTAAGGCTAAAAAATGATAAATTCCGACAAAACTTAGCAAAATTATAAAATTTTCTTTACATTATGGTTACAACGATAGACACCCTTCTTCTTATGATATATAACATTCATAGGGAAAGGAGCCAGACAACCATGAAAAAGAAATTTGCAGCGTTCAGTGTTTTAGCAGCAGGAACGATTTTTGTTTCTCCGTTACTTTCACCTGCATACGCTGAAACGAATCAAGATAAATTATCTAATATTCAATCTGAATTAGAAGGAAAACAAAATGACTTACAAAATAAATCAGCCGAGAAAGAACAAATAGAAAAGGAAATTCAAGAATTACAAAAGAAAATCGACGATTTAACTACTTCTATTAATAAAAACGAAGCTGAATTAAACGATACAAAAAAAGAAATTAGTAAAACACAACAAGTAATTACTGAGAAAAAGAAACATATAGAGCAATTACAAACAAACATAGATACACGTCAGGAAGTTATTAAGCAACGTTTACAATCTATGCAAGAAAAACCTCGTACAAATATCATTACAGAGGTATTAACAAATTCTACAAACATTGCTGATCTTGTTGATAATATGTATTCTGTCAGTTTAATTTTAAACAATGATACTGATATTGTGAAAAAACAAACAACTGACCAAAATGCTGTGACGAAAGAAAAAGAGGCTGTCGAGAAAAAAGAGCAACAACTAAAAGAATCTGAACAGAAATTAGTTCAAAAACAACAAGAGTTGCAAACGAATCAACAACAGCAGCAAACATTTATTAGCGATCTACATACGAAAGTAGCAAAAGTAGATTCAGAGATTGAAGGATTAGAAGAATCTAAAGGTATTTTAGAAAATCAGCGTCAAGCTGTTCAAAAAGCAATTGAAGAAGAAAAACGTGCCGAAGAGGCTCGTAAAGCTGAAGAAGCCCGCAAAGCTGAAGAAGCTCGGAAACAAGCTGCTACATCTGCCCAAACAACTCAAGCTGTTCAAGCAGCCCCAACACCACACGATACAAATATTGGCGGCTTTATTAAGCCAGCAGCTGGATCAAAAACTTCTGGGTTTGGCGTGCGCTCTATAGATAATCATAAAGGAATCGATATCGCAGCTTCGGGAACTGTTCCAATTATCGCTGCTGCAGATGGTGTTGTTATTCGCTCGGAACTATCATCTAGTTACGGAAACGTTGTGTACTTATCCCACCGTATAAACGGAAAAACATATACGACAGTATATGCTCATATGAGTAGCCGTTCTGTATCAAATGGACAAACTGTAAAACAAGGCACTCAACTTGGATTTATGGGTAATACTGGTCAATCATACGGACAACATTTACACTTTGAACTTCACCTTGGAGAATGGAATGTCGGCAAGACAAACGCAGTTGATCCATCTCCTTATATCGGATTATAAAAAACTCGGTGCATACCGAGTTTTTTATTTACACTTCACACAATATAGGCTTCCCACATAGACTATAACTAAATGCCTATAGTTTACGGGGTGATCGACTATGAATACACAATTACTACAAGAAATAGAAGAAGCTAGAGAAACTTACATTGGCCGGCTATTTACATTTGGCGGCTCCGCGTTATTTTTAATCGGCTCATTTCTCGCAGTCATCACAGCCTATAAAGCATATAATCGTTTATTAAATACACCTACAACATAATAAAAAGACGGAGAAATCTCCGTCTTTTTATTATGCAAACATTTTAAATACGCCTATCGCATTTAAAAATACAATAATTACAGTTACCGGAATAACATAACGAAGCAAGAAGAACCAAATATTAAATAATGTTTTCCCTTTCGTTTCCGTAACTTCTAATTCTTTCATTAATAACTCTTTACTCATTTTATTTGGTACAAACAATGAAATAGCCAGTACTCCTAGCGGCAACAATACGTTACTTACCGAGAAGTCGACTAAGTCAAAGAATGTTTTCCCGAATATTTTCACATCACTCATAATGCCAAACGATAAAGCTGATGGAATTCCAACTGCAAAAATAAGAATACCAATTAATAATGATGCTGACGGACGCTTTTTTTCATTGCCTTTCGCGACAGATGCTACTACAATTTCAAGCATGGAAATCGCAGATGTTAAAGTCGCAAAAAAGAATAAAACTAAAAACATAATGAAGAAAAATTGTCCCAATGGTATTTTCGCAAATACTGCTGGAAGGACGATAAACAGTAGTCCTGGCCCTTCAGTCGGCTTAACGCCTAATGCGAAAATCGCTGGGAAAATTGCTAATCCTGCCAGTACAGTAACAAAAATCGTTAAGCTTACAATAGATGTTGCTGATTTAGCTAAATGTTCTTCTTTCTTTAAATACGAGCTATACGTGACCATTACTGAGGCACCTACTGTTAGTGAGAAGAAAGATTGTCCCATCGCATATAAAATCGTATCTGCTGTCAGTTTTGAAAAATCTGGTTTTAAGAAGAATTCTACCCCAGCCATAGCACCATCAAGTGTTAACGCACGAACAATGATCGCAATAAATAAAATAAATAATAGCGGCATCATGTACTTACTTGCCTTCTCTATCCCTTTTTCTACTCCTTTACTTACGACAAAAATCGTGCAAAGCATAAAGAGAAATTGCGCTCCAATCGCACTTACTGGATTTGAAATCGTTTCACCAAACAATTGCCCATAATCAGCAACACCATTCCAGAAACTTCCTGTAACACTATAGTATAAATATAGTAAGATCCATCCACCTACAACACTATAGAACGAGAGTACACTAAAACAAGTAACAACTCCCATACGACCAATCCAAGGATACAACTTGCTATTTGGCACTAATACTTTATACGCTGTAACTGCCTCTTTTTGCGTACTACGTCCAATAACAAATTCAGCTAAAAGAAGCGGCATACCTATAAATACAGTTAATAGTAAAAATACAAGGAAGAATGCGCCTCCTCCACCATTACCTGCAACATACGGAAATTTCCATATTGCACCAAGACCTACTGCGGCTCCGGCTGCTGCGAGTACAAAGCCTATTTTCGACGTCCATTGCTGTGTTTCTTTCATCATAAATTCTCCTTTTCTGAATATTTAAACTTTTACTAATTATACACTTTCATTTCATACTCGCACACCTCCTTTAGAAAATAAAAAAGTCCCCTACACGCAAATATGCATGTAGAGGACGATATATGTAATATAAATACCGTGGTACCACCTCAATTGGATTGATAAATCCCACTTGTTCAAGTACAGGAATAATTCCGATACTCTATCCTTTTAACGGCGGAACCCGGGTTGCCTACTACAATGTTCAACATACCTCTCGCAAGCCCATTCCGTATATTTTATCGTACCGGGCTCACACCTTACCCCAGCTCTCTGAACGTATCAAATATACATACTCTTCTTGCTCATCGATTTCATCTATTGAAGTTACTTGTGATTATAAATTATATTTTTATATTTGTAAAGTACAATTCATTCACTAGCCGACATGAATTTTTCTCTCTAATTCTTGTAAAAACAGTTCTCTTTTTTGTTCACTTTGAACGTATATCGACTTTAATACTTCTTGCAACAATATATTTCTCTGCCTTTTCTCTATTTGTAATTCTTTCACTTTCATTCTAACTTCGTATAAAAAATCAAGATACGCTTCATACGCCTCATCATATTTATTTGCGATATCATCACGAATTTTTTTTGCAAGCTTCGGGCTCGCCCCCCCAGTAGAAACTGCTATATTAAGCAAACCACGATGAATCGCCGCCGGAAAATGAACATTTCCACTTTCCGGGTTCGTAATAACATTTACTAATTGATTCTCTGTGCTATCTTCAGCAACTTGTTCATTTAATACAGCATCACCACTCGCTGCAACAACTAGAAAAGCATCTTTAATATCACTTTTTTCATACTCCCTTTGATACCAACGAATTTTCTTTTCTTCCACAAGTTTCACTAAATTCGCATCCAATTCAGGACTTACCACAACTATATCCGCACCTTGTTTTAGTAAAGGAATAATTTTGAATCCAGCGACTTTTCCTCCACCAATGACAACAACACGTTTCTTCTCAACTCGCACTGTAAGTGGATACATATTGATCTCCCTTCAATAATTTCTTCGTTTTCTGAATTAACATATATTGAAACGCTTCATTCTTTCCTAAATACGGACTTATTTTTATCTCATCCACCTCATATTGGCGCACTTCTTTTTCAATATGTTTCATAAGTAAACCTGTAAATAACAAGTAAGGCAGCACAACGATGTTCTTTTCTTTTCGTTCAACAACTTCCTTTAACTTCTCCTCAAATTTCGGCTCAGCAGCCGCTAAAAAACAAACCTCTACTTTTTTAATTTTCTCTTCCGTTTGAAATAAAGAAGCGATCCAGTTTATATCTTTTAATACTTCAGGATCACTACTCCCTCTTGCAACGAGAAGTAGCGTCACTTCATTATTATCTTCCTGTTCGATACCGCTTCCGCTATACACCGATTTAACAAGTGTTTCTGATACACCAAACGGATTACCATAGGTCACTTTAACATTCAAAAATTGATTATTTAACTTTTTCAATTCAAACGGGATATCTTTTTTTACATGACCTGCCGCTAACAGAAAAACTGGAATAACAATAATCTCTGTAGCACCACGCTTCACACATGTACGGAACCCTTCATCAATAGTTGGACTCGCTAACTCTAAAAAACAAACTTCTTGAACACTTGCTTCTACACGGTTCATGCATGACGTAATAAATGCAACCGCTTCTTCTTTAGCTGCTTTCAGACGACTTCCATGACATATATATAAGATGGCTTTCATTTTATAACACTCCGCTTACTTGATACGTACTTTCTGTCTGTTTCTCAAACCAATGAATCTTTTCTCTAAAACGGACCACTTCTCCAATTACAATCATGCTCGGATTTTGAATTTGTTCTTTTTTTGCAACATCTACAATTGTTCCTAACGTCCCAACAACTGTGCGCTGCATAGATGTCGTTCCCCGCTCAATAATAGCAGCAGGCGTACTTTTATCTTTTCCATACTTCATCAGTTGTTCACATATGTAGGGTAAATTACTAACCCCCATATATACAGCTAAAGTCTCTACACCTTTCGCTAAATTTTCCCACTTCACTTCCTCTTCAGCATCTTCTTTCCTATGCCCTGTCACAATAGCAAAACTTGCACTTGCATCACGATGTGTCACTGGAATACCAGCATAAGCAGGAGCAGCTATTCCAGCTGAAATACCAGGTACGATTTCAAATGGTACACCTTGCTTTGCTAACGCTTCAGCTTCTTCTCCCCCTCTACCAAATACAAATGGATCCCCGCCCTTTAGCCTCGTTACAACTTTTCCCTTTTTCGCATATTTAATAAGAAATGTGTTAATTGTCTCTTGCTTCATCGTGTGATAATTTGGTAGTTTTCCGCAATAAATTAAATCCGCTTCAGGCTGTGCATAGGAAAGCAACTCTTTATTCACGAGACGGTCGTATAAAATAACATCTGCCTTCTCAATACATTTCAACCCTTTCACAGTAATTAAATCTGGATCACCAGGACCTGCACCAACGATATAAACCTTCCCCATCATCTCTCCTCATTTCTATTATTAAAGTGAAACTTCCATCCTTATATACGAATGGAAGTTTTCATTATTTCGTATTACCTTTTCCCTACTCATGAATAACAAATGCCGCACCTTTTCGAATCTTCTTCTTTTCAAATAGGGAAATCTCCTTTACTTCTGGCAGCGGTAAAAAATGCTTTTCAAGCTCCATCTCCGCGAGCTTAAATGCCTGTTCTTCACTTTGAGCAACAACAACAATCGGAACAACACTATTTACTAACACAGCTTCAAATCGATATAAATCCATATTGTCCCCCCTAAGACGCTATTACTTCTTCTAAAACAATATTTAACGCTATTTGTAATGTCTCTACACCAACACGACCGACAAAATCATAAAACGTTTCAGCTGGTAATTTATTCTCTTTGAAATAACCTATAAATGATGCAAGTACATCAGGTAGATCCTCGCCATCTATTTTCCCTTTTAACTTTTGATTGTAAGCACCGCCCTCTAACAACGTTCCACCTACATATATTTCAAATGCTTCAACAATTCCTTTTTCCTTCGTTTTCATTTTCACCCCTTGTAATCCAATGTCAGCAATTTGACGTTGCCCACATGAATTCGGGCATCCTACCATATGAATTCGTACCGGAACATCGAGTGCAATTTGTGTATCTAAGTATTCGGCAATTTGACGTAATCTTTCTTTCGTTTCTACTAAAGCAAGATTGCAATACTCAATACCAGTGCAGGAAACCGCATGACCAATAAATGATTTCGGACTTGCTGATATCGCTTCAAACAACGGCTCATTTAGTAAACCCGTTACATTTTCTGGCGGAACATTCGGAATAATGAAATTTTGCGAGTTACATGTACGAATTTGTCCATTTCCATACTGCTTAGCGATTCTTGCAATCTCAAACATTTCTTCTGCATGTAAACGTCCTACCGGCACATTAAAACCTACATATTTTAGTCCATCTTGTTTTTGATCTTGAACACCATAGAAATATCCTGCATTCCATCCTTTGAGAGCACTTTCTCCCTTACTTTGTAAAGGCCCTGTATACTCTATTAGTTTCTCTTTAAATTTCTCTGCTCCCCAGTCTGCAACAAGAAATTTCAAACGAGCTAAATGACGTTTTTCACGGTATCCAAAATCACGGAATATCGTAGCAATCGCAATCGCTACCGTCTTCACTTCTTCTGGTAAAACAAATGCATCTAATTCATCAGCTAAATATGGACGAGCGGATAATCCACCACCTACTTTTATATGAAAACCAACTTTTTTCTCACCATCTATTTCTTTCGTTGCAGGTGTAAATGCAACACAGTTAATCTCTGCGTTTGCTGAGTTATAAACGTTAGAACTAATAGACATTTTAAATTTACGTGGTAAATTAGAAAACTCTTCATTATGTTGGAAATAGTCATATACCTCTTTCACAATACCAGTTGTATCAAACAGCTCATTTGCATCAATACCAGCAAGTGGATTCCCTGTAATATTACGCGTTATATCACCACAAGCCCCAGCTGAAGATAACCCAACTCTCGCTAATCTTTTAAAAATATCTGGGATTTGATGAATTTCTAACCAATGAAACTGAATCGCCTGTCTTGTCGTAATATCTATTACGTCACGCCCATAATCCTCAGCGATAGAAGCAAGCACTTCTGCCTGTGCATTCGTAATAATCCCTGAAGGAATATTTACACGCATCATAAAATAACCAGCTTCTTTCGGTCTTTGTAAATACAACCCTGCCCATTTGAATGCGTCCCACTCTTCTTTCGGAATAGATTCAAACCCATTCTCCGCATAGTAAGGAATATCATTAAAAATTTCCAATCCATCTTTTTTTAATTTATTTTTCTCAGTTTGATTTAACTTTTCATTGTTAGCCCATGCTTTTTCATAACTCATTTTTAAATCCCCCTATATAAAACTACGCTCTTGTAGGTACTTCACGATTTGTTCTGCACATTCTTCAATAGAATACTTGTGCGTTTCTACAATTAATTCCGCTTGTTCTGGTTCCTCATACGGTGAATCAACACCAGTAAATTCTTTAATATCACCTTGTCTTGCTTTTTTATAAAGCCCTTTCGGATCACGCTTCTCACACTCTTCAATTGGACACTTTACAAACACTTCTATAAACTCATCTACAGCTAATAAATCCCTAACTTGTTTTCGGTCTACTCGAAATGGTGAAATAAACGCTGTAAGAACAACCGTACCTTGATCTACAAATAGCTTCGCCACTTCGCCAATCCGTCTTATATTTTCCATACGATCACTTTCAGAAAAACCTAAGTCTTTATTTAAACCGTGGCGTATATTATCCCCATCTAGTACATAGTTTCCAATATTTTTTTCAAATAGTTTACGAGCAACCGCGTTCGCCACCGTAGATTTACCTGAAGCTGATAGACCAGTAAACCAAACTACAAAACTATGATGCCCACTTTTTACTCTTCTCTCATCTTTTGAAACAGATGCTGTATGCCAAGTAATATTCGTATCCATCTCATTCTCTCCCTATTCTGTTACTACTTCTTTTTTCAAACCTTTAATTAGCACTTCCACTACTTCTTTACGACTAAATGTACTCGGTGGAACCTCACCGTTTCTTAATAGCTCTCTTACTTTTGTACCTGATAAAATGACATGATCCTCTTTTCCGTGCGGGCATGTTTTCGTCGAAGCCATCGCTTCGCATTTCGTGCAGTAAAAACTATGTTCAAAAAATAACGGTGTAATCCCTAACTCTTCCACTGTAAAGTTTGTAAAAATTTCTTGCGCTTCATAAGTCCCGTAATAATCTCCTACTCCTGCATGATCGCGCCCTACGATAAAATGGGTGCATCCAAAATTCTTTCTGACTAATGCATGGAATATCGCTTCCCTTGGTCCCGCGTAACGCATTGCTGCAGGAAATACACTTAAAAAGACACGATCTTTCGGATAATAGTTTTGAAGTAATACTTCATAGCTTTCCATCCTTACATCAGCAGGAATATCGTCTGACTTCGTTTCCCCAACAAGCGGATTTAAAAAGAGGCCAT
This sequence comes from Bacillus sp. GbtcB14, assembly GCF_019091205.1. Classification (NCBI taxonomy): domain Bacteria; kingdom Bacillati; phylum Bacillota; class Bacilli; order Caryophanales; family Bacillaceae; genus Bacillus; species Bacillus sp. GbtcB14. The sequence goes on along the minus strand of NZ_JAGXJT010000003.1, from coordinate 669,167 downwards.
CTACAATTTCAAGAGCAGATTTTTGAATGTATTCATGGGCACGATGTACCGGATTTCTCGTTTGAAATCCAACCACTGTTTTCCAACCACGTTTTTTAAATTCTTTTCTCGTTTCAATTGGATCTAAATCATAAGAAGGAAACGGATTATTTTCAAAGCGTTTTGTAAGAACAATAGCTCCTCCGACGTAAACGTTCGGTCTTTCGTATAATTTTTTCACTCCAGGATGAGCCTCATCCGTCGTTTTATACACTAGTAACGCTTCTTTTTCCTTATCAGGCACAAAAATATCTTCTATTTGAATGACACCATATACATTTCCACCGTTAACAAGTTTTACTTCCTCTCCAGCTTTCAGACTCTCTGCTACTTCTTCTGTTACTGGTAATGTAATTGGTATACTCCAAACGCTCCCATTATCTAAACGAAGCGTTTCTACGACCGAATCATAATCTTTCTTTCCTAAAAAACCAGTAAGCGGGCTATACGCCCCTGTTGCTAATAGCTCTAAATCACTTAACGCAATGTTATCCAGTTGAATTTCTTTTTCAATTTGTGATACGTCGTATGTCTCGTCTATTCGATTTATTAATTCGTTTCTTGTACTCATTTTCTATACCCTCTCTTAGCTTTATTTTCAAATTCTTCTTATTGGTAATGAAGACCACATTCTGTTTTCACTTTCCCAGCCCATCTACCATCTCTCGAATCGCCACCCTCTCCTACAGGTAACGTACACTTCTCACACCCAATACTTGGATATCCAATATCATGCAGCGGGTTATATGGCAAGCTATGTTTGTATACATATCGCCATACTTCTTTCCACGTCCAATGAATGAGCGGACAAACTTTAATAGATTGAAAGCGATGATCTTGATTTATAAACTTTGTATGCTTACGCGTTTCTGATTGTTCCCTCCTTAAGCCCGATATCCACGCTTTTTCCGCTGCTAATGATTTTTCTAACGGTAAAATTTTCCTGATTTTACAACAAAGATTCGGATTACTTTCCCATAATTTTTCACCATGCAACTTCGCTTGTTCATCAAGTGTAAGTTCCGGCTGTTTTTCTATAATATTTAATGAAGGAAATCGTCCCCGCACTTTTTGAATTAATTCATACGTTTCTTGAAAATGAACATTTGTATCTAAAAATACAACTTTAGCAGATGGATTTACTTGGTTTATAAGATGCAGTAATACCATCCCTTCTACTCCAAAGCTACATGCGTATACAATTTCATTTTTATATTCTTTATAAGCCCAACTTAATACCGATAGCGCGCCTTTTGTTTCATCTTCTTCTGAAAATGAAACACTATTTTCTTCCCACGTTTCATACGTCAACATGTTTTTTCCCCCTGTAAAAGCAAAAAGACGGTTTTAACCTAATAAAATAGGTTAAAACCGCCTCTAGTTTTTCTAGTCAGCGCTTTTTACTTTAAACGTACTTTTTCACTTTTCTCTAATTGAATGACTTTTCCGTCTTGCACAACAATTGTAATTGAACCATATTTCATATCAGCAAGCATCGCTTGAATTTTCTCAGATACTTCCTCAAAATGTTCTCGTACACTCACGCGAACAGCCCCCCTTTTTATTCATAAAAAAAATCTTTCCCATTTCGAAAAGACTGTTCGGTAATATATTTTACCTTATCTTTCAAAATGGATTCCATTTTGCTGGATTTAGCACCTTGCTTTCTATAAGCAGGTTGCCGAGCTTCGTCGGGCCAGTTCCCTCCGCTTCTCTTGATAAGCTTTGTATTTGTATTTTATCACAATTCTGATTTTTTTCAATCCTAGTTTTCCGATATATTTTAATTATTTTATTTTACAAAAAAGGAATTGCCCATCCGAACAACTCCTTTTCTCTATTTAAACAAGTTCTTTAATACGTATGCGATCGTTCCCAATAATATTTTCATATGTTTCGCGTTCTACAACAATTTGTGATGTACCACCTTTCACGAAGACGACAGCTGGTCTACGAATCCGATTATAATTATTGGCCATCGAGTACCCATATGCCCCCGTACAAGAAACTGCTAGTAAATCGGCAGAAGCAACTTTCGGTAGATTAATATCCCAAATCAGCATGTCTCCACTCTCACAGCATTTCCCAGCAATCGAAACGAGTTCCTCATTCGTATCATTCCCTCGATTCGCTAGCATCGCTTCATAACGCGCGCTATATAAGGCAGGTCTTAAATTATCTGTCATTCCGCCATCCACTGATACATATTTCCGAATACCAGGAATGTCTTTCACAGATCCGACTGTATAAATTGTCGTTCCAGTATCACCTACAATGCTACGACCTGGTTCAACCCATATTTCTGGCAGCGGATATTCACATACTGTAAATTGTTCTCTCACTGCATTTGTTACAGCTCGCACATATGTCTCAAGAGTTAATGGCGTATCTGACTCTGTGTAGCGTATTCCGAATCCTCCGCCCACATTTAACACTTTTACTACATAATTCATTTGCTCTCTCACTTCTTCTAAAAATTGGCGAAGAACTTCAATTGCTCGAACAAAACCAGCCGTTTCGAATATTTGTGATCCGATGTGCGAGTGAATTCCTAGCACATTATAATTTGATTTTTGCAAAGCTAACTCAATCGCTTGCATCGCTTGACCATTTGAAACACCAAATCCAAATTTCGAATCTTCTTGACCTGTTGTTATATATTCGTGTGTATGTGCCTCTACTCCAGGCGTTACACGGATTAATATGTTCACAAATTTCCCATGTTGCATTGCTAAATCATGTAAGATTTCTAATTCTAAGAAATTATCTACTACAAAACAACCGATATTTGCCTGAAGAGCCATAATCATTTCTTCTTCTGTTTTATTATTTCCGTGAAAATGAATACGCGATGCCGGAAAACCAGCTTGGAGCGCAGTATATAATTCCCCTCCAGAAACAACGTCTAAAGACATATTCTCTTCACGAGCTACTCGGCACATCTCCATGCACAAGAACGCCTTGCTTGCATATGCTACTTGATAAGAGAAACCACTTTCTTTAAAAGCACGATGAAACGCGCGGCACTTTCCTCGAATAGACTCTTCATCGTATACATAAAGTGGTGTTCCGTATTGTTTTGCTAGCTGCGTCGTATCGCACCCACCAATTTCTAAGTGTCCTTGCCCATTGATTCGGCTTGTGCCGTGTAAATACATTTGAATTCCTCCCTTATTTCCTCTAAAACTCATAACCCCAATCTTCTATTCATTGCAGCACGCTTTTAGATAGACAAAAAACGCGCGGAACAATGTTCACACGCGTTTCTTATTAGGAAAAATATATATTGAAAAAATAAACGAGTTGTTATCTCCTCAAAATAAGAAACCGCATCAACATCTCCAAATAGCTCTCCATAAAATAAATATTATGACAGTACTACATTTATTCAATGCAGTCCCAATATATGAATAAGATGGTTATTCTTATATTTCGGCAATAGTCCCTTTCAACCTATGATCACAGATTCCATTAAATCTCCCATAGCTTACTCTTTCCTATTGCGGCCTCTACCTTTGAGAGTAGATGAGGTAAGTCTATTTAATTTTCAAACATCTAATTGTTGCTATTAACAATACCAAAGGACCATTTTATTTGTCAAACAATTTTTTATATTGTTTTTTTACAGTTTAATTTCGTATCATTTGGTAAGCGCTTTACTGAAACCTTTGTCACTTCCCATTCGCCCTCTTCGTTATTAAATGTAATCGTTACCTTCTCAAATGGTGGAGCAATTTTCCCAGCAACACGTTCATACTTCGTTACTTCAATACTCGCTTGAAATAAATATGTACCACTATACACTTTTTTTAAACTAATAATTTTAGGACATTCATAAGGCTTCAAGCTCCCATATTGTTTTTCAATTGCCTTATTTATTTTTGGAAATAAAACAGAATAAAGTGCATCTTCCATAAGGGGTGCATCATATTGCGCTACTGACATACTCGGTGAGGCAAAAAGTATAACACTACTGCATACTATAAAATATAATAATTTTCGCATTATAACCTCCGTTTTATTACTCGATTCTTTCTGCGCACGATAATTATCATACATAGAAACTCCGTTTTATTGTCTCCCACTGCCCTTTTTCTACTCAATTATTATAAAAAAGCCCACAACTCTCTTTTATTTTCGTATAATGATACTCATAGTATAATAAACATAATAACAAAGGACTGTTCGTATATAGAAAATGAGGCGCTAATCAAACCGGCTCACAAGAACCGTCATGCTTTTAGGAGAGGAGTATATTATGCTACAAAATCTGTTTCCAAAACTGCGATTTGCACTCGTTGCAGTCGTTTTATTATGGATAAAAACATATATTGTGTACAAGCTAGCATTTGATATTAGAATTGATAACTTCTTTGAAGAATTTATGCTTTTTATTAACCCACTAGCTTCGTTACTTTTATTTTTTGGTTTCGCTTTACTTGCATCTAAGTACCGAAACCGAATTATTATTGGAACCAGTTTTATACTGTCCTTTATTTTATTTGGAAATGCAATGTTTTATGGGTTTTATAACGATTTCGTTACATTCCCAGTTTTATTCCAAACAAATAATATGGCTGATTTAGGAACGAGTATAAAAGAGCTCTTTACGTATAAAACATTACTTTTATTTGCAGATGCAATTATTTTAATGTTTCTTTCGCGTAAATTTCCGGCATTTTGTGACAAGACCCCGCTTTCTCGCTCTGAGAAGCGAACTTTCTTTAGCGGTGTAACAGCTTTATTAGCACTACAAATTGTTGTTTCAGTTATTTATAAACCACAAATGTTCTCACGCTCATTTGATCGTCAAACTGTCGTGAAAAATTTAGGTTTATACACATACCATCTATTCGATATTACACTTCAATCTAAATCTTCAGCTGAACGTGTATTTGCAAGCGGCGACGGATTCTCTGAAATTAAAAACTATACAGACTCAAAAGATAAGCAAGTTGATAAAAACTTATTTGGAGCTGCAAAAGGGAAAAATGTAATTTTGATTTCAATGGAATCTACACAAAGTTTTGTTATAAATAAAAAAATAAATGGAAAAGAAATTACTCCATTTTTAAATGAATTTATTAAAGATAGTTTTTATTTCGATAACTTCTATCATCAAACAGGACAAGGTAAAACTTCTGATGCTGAATTTATCGTTGAAAATTCACTTTATCCGTTAGACCGCGGTTCTGTATTCTTTACTCACGCAACAAATGAATATACAGCTACACCAGAGCAATTAAAGAAATACGGATATTCTTCTGCTGTCTTCCATTCAAACGATAAAACGTTTTGGAATCGGGATGTAATGTATCCTGCACTCGGATATGATCGTTACTTTAATTTAAATGATTACGTAGGCACAGAACAAATGTCTGTCGGCTGGGGATTAAAAGATAAAGAGTTCTTTGAACAATCGATTCCAAAGCTAAAATCTTTACCACAACCGTTCTATACAAAATTTATTACTTTAACAAACCATTTTCCATTTCTTCTAAATCCAGAAGATCAATATGTTGATGAGTTTAATTCGGAAAGTGGTGTTGTAAACCGCTACTTCCCAACCGTTCGTTACACGGATGAAGCTCTTAAATTATTTATTAAACAATTAAAAGACGAAGGACTGTATGATAATTCCGTTATTGTCATTTATGGAGATCATTACGGTATTTCTGAAAACCATAACGCAGCTATGGCTCAGTTCCTTGGGAAAGACGCTATTACACCGTTTGATTCTATGCAATTACAACGCGTCCCTCTCATTATTCATGTACCTGGTCAAGAAGGAAAAGTCATTTCTAAAGTATCTGGTCAAATTGATATTAAACCAACGCTACTTCATTTACTTGGCATTAAAACAAATCAATCCGTTGAATTTGGGACTGACTTATTTATTAAAGAAAAAGACCCACTTATGGTAATGCGTGATGGTAGCTTCGTTTCGGAAGATTATGTTTATACAAAAAACATGTGCTATAAACGAAATACAGGTGAAGAAGCGGACATTTCATTATGTCAACCGAATATTGAAAAAGCAAAAACTGAATTGAAACTCTCCGACAAACTCATTTATGGAGATTTATTACGTTTCGATCCTAACAATCGGTATAAAACCGGAACAATGACAACGAAATTTGAATAGTGCAGGAAGCAACTTTATAAAAGTTGCTTCTTTTTTTTACTTATTTTTCAAATCATTCTTCCATGAAATCTTTCACAAATTGGGAATTTTTTTCGTATGAGGAAGAAATTTATGGTATGATAAAATAAGTAAAATTTCATACACTAATTAAGAATTTATTACAGAAAGCAAGGGATCAGATTTTGTATAGAGCAGCTATTCCAAACTTATTTACGCTCGGAAATTTATATAGCGGATTCTTGTCAATCGGCTATGCATCTTTAGGATATTATAAATCAGCTGCTATTTTAGTACTTATCGGGATGATGTTAGATAGTCTTGATGGACGTGTTGCTCGTTTACTACGTGTTGATTCTCAAATGGGAAAAGAGCTTGATTCGCTGGCGGATGTCGTAACATTTGGTGCAGCACCTGCTGTTCTCATGTATTACACATCTTTCTCCAATTATGGGATCATCGGACTATACATAGCGGGACTATTCCCTCTTTTCGGGGCATACCGTTTAGCACGATTTAATGTAACACCATCTTCTACTTCAATGAAATATTTCACTGGGGTACCGATTACAGCAGCGGGAGGGCTTGTTGCTTTCTTAACATTATTTTCACATACCATTCCAAAAATCGTTCTTATTACAGTATTTGTAACGTTCGCATTTTTAATGGTGAGCCGCATTCGTATCCCAAGTTTAAAAGATGTACCAATTCCACGATATAGCATCATTATTACACTATTTTTAGTTGGAATCATTATCACAATGTACCAAACAGGGTTCGGTAATTTTTCTGTTTTCTTATTCATTGCTATTCCACTATATATTTTGTATATGCTATCTCAATTTCTTAGACAAAGACCATCTAAAAGAGCAAATAAAGAAAAATAAGAAAAACCTTCCGACTCCGGAAGGTTTCTTTTTATGCCGCAAAAGCCCGATTGGTGTAGGGGAATAATGAGAGTGGGATGCCCGCTCTCATCAAAGCTGCACTTTATTTTGTAACTAATACCTTTTGATTTACAGGTGTTACAGGCTCTTCACCGTTTAATACGGCTAAAATATTTCTTACTGCCATTTCAGCCATCGCATCACGCGTTTCGAATGTTGCATTTCCTACGTGAGGAGCAAGTACTACATTCTTTAATCCTTTTAGCTCTTCAGTAATTTTCGGTTCAAATTCAAATACGTCAAGAGCTGCCCCTTCAATTTCATTCGTTTTTAATGCATGAGCAAGTGCCGCTTCATGCATAATCGGTCCACGTGAAGCATTTACAATATACGCTGTTTTCTTCATCATTTTAAACTGTTCTTCATCAATCATATGATGCAATTTTGGATTATACGCACAGTTAATCGTGATAAAGTCTGCTGTTTGTAATAATTCTTCCAATGTTACATGTGTTGCTTCTAGTTCACTTTCAGCTTCAGGTTTTCGATTTGGTCCTGTATATAAAACCTTCATTCCAAACGCTTTCGCACGCTTTGCAACTGCCTTTCCGATTTCTCCAAGGCCAATAACTCCAATTGTTTTACCATGTACTTCACGGCCTAAGAAAAATAATGGTGCCCATCCGTTAAATCCAGTTGTACGACATAGCGTATCGCCTTCCGGAATTCTACGTGCAGCTGCTAAAAGAAGTGCAAATGTTAATTCTGCTGTCGCTTCAGTTGATACTTTCGGTGTATTCGTTACCGCAATCCCTTTTTCTCCGGCATACGAGTAATCAATATTATCGTAACCAGCACCGTAGTTTGCAACAATCTTCAAATTAGGTGCCGCATCAATCACTTCTTTTGTCACCTTTGTAGAAAGTAGGCTTAACAATGCATCTTTATCTTTTGCACGCTCTGTTAATTCATCTAAAGAAATTAAAGCCTCTTTATCGTACATTTCTACATCATGATCCTTTAATAGTTCTAATCCGATTGGTGGAATTTTTCCTGCTATTAATATTTTCGCCACTACTAACACCTCTTCTATAGAAAATAAGATATCTCTTATATTTCATTGTAAGAAATCCACATATAAAAACCAAGGAATTTGATTATAGTTTTGAAAATCGACACTTTTCCATGAAAAAAGAGGAGATGCAACTCCCCCCTCTTCTTACGCTTTTTCCTGCGATTCTTTTCCGAGCTTCACATCAATTGTTCCTTCTGCAACTGTATCGCTAATTTGCTCCTCAATAACTGATTGAGATGCAGCATTCGTTTCAGAAGTATAAGCTTGTTGCTGTACACCTTGTACATTTTGTTTATTTTGTTGTTTCGCCATTTCTTACCCTCCTTTTTATTCCTTCTTATTTTGAACTAAAAGGAGAGTTTTCATCAAAAAATCGTGATCATTTTGAAATTGATACTTCTTCTTCCAGTAATCTCATCGTTCTGACTCGTTTCGTAAATGTAGCTAAGTGAGCTATATCATGATTACGTAACGTCTTTATATTCTCTTCCACATATTTTCCTAAATCATGCGGATAATGAGCGTCTGAGGAGAGAGTAATCGGAACGCCATGCTTAGCTAATACTTGTAAATATAGCGGACTCGGACACATTTCGTGCACAGGATAGCGATAGTACAATCCCGCATTTATTTCCGTTGCCGTATTTGTTTCTACTAATGCACGCGCAATTTCCTGATAATACGAAAGTTGCTCATTCTCATCTAACCGATAATTAAATACTTTTATGTTATCAAGATGAGCTATAATATCAAATAACTCAGAGCGAACTGCACACTCAACCGTTTTGAAAAACGTATCATATAAAGCATATAAGTCATGTTCCTTAAAATATTCTTTCGTATCTGGATTATCAAATCCCCATCCATTTAAAAAATGAACAGAACCAATTACATAATCAAAGTCTCCTAATGCCAGTAAAGATTGTAATTCTTGTTCACCACCAATAAAATAATCCGCTTCAATTCCAAGTTTTAGTGTTACCCCCCGTTTACTCCATCGTTCTTTCGCCTCTTCAATTGCCTTTGTAAAATCATATAGTGAAACTACTCTTACTTGGTCTAACCATTCCTTCTGTAAAAGACCAAGCTTTGAATCACTAATATCTACATATTTTTCATAATATCCTTTCGCCTCATGAAAACGATAGAAATGATCCACAATGCCAACTTCTTTTATACCTTTTCGCAACGCTTCTTCTAAATATAAATCAATCCACTTTGCTGTAAACGGCCCTTCCTTCACACGTCTTTGCAGGCGTTCTTGTGTTTTCATAAGCCAATCGATAGAATGCCTTTCTTCTTGAAGCGGCTCATAATATTCCAGAGCCTCATTTATTTTAGCAAGCCACCCTATTGAATAAGGTCCTTCTTCTAAATGAAGGTGATAATCCACTTTCATATGTATTCCCCCTTATAATGTATCTATTTCTTTTCGATCTCCTACTCTCGAAAGCTTTCCATTTCTTTCTTTCACTTCTCGCGTGACATCTTCCAGTGCAATATTTTTTTCAGCCAATAGAACAAAACAGTGATACAATACATCGACCATTTCTTTTACTAGTTCTTCTTTATCGTTATTTTTAGAAGCAATGATTACTTCAGTACACTCCTCACCAATTTTCTTTAAAATTTTATCTTCTCCTTTTGAAAATAAATAATTTGTATATGATTCAGGAAGTGGATTTTCCTTTCGTTCTTCAATTGTTTCATACAGCAACTTAAAAACATTTTCCATATGTATCCCCCTATATAATTTTGTAGTGAAAACACGTTTTTTCTCCCGTATGGCAAGCAGGCCCAACTTGCTTTACGACAACAACGATTGAATCTTGATCACAGTCTAAATACAAGGATTGAACATATTGGACGTTTCCAGATGTTTCTCCCTTATTCCATAACGATTGTCTCGAACGGGAATAAAACCACGTTTTTTTCGTTTCTAGCGTCTTTTCATACGCTTCTTCATTCATATAAGCTAGCATTAAAACTTCTTTCGTATCCTCTTCAATGACAACTGCCGGTAGTAATCCTTTTGAAAAGTTAGGTTTCATAACCGCACCTCAACATTTGCATTTCTTAATTTTCTCTTTACATCCTGCACTGTCGCCTCACCATAATGAAAGATTGATGCCGCAAGTGCTGCATCAACTGTTGTCTTTTGAAAAACTTCTATAATGTGATCAGCATGACCACATCCGCCTGACGCAATGACTGGTACGGAAACACTTTTTGAAATTTCTTCTGTTAAACGAAGGTCATATCCGTTTTTCGTTCCATCTGCATCCATACTCGTTAATAAAATTTCGCCTGCGCCTAGCTCGGTAACGCACTTTGCCCACTCGATTGCATCCATACCGGTATTAATTCTTCCGCCGTTCACATATACATTCCACTTATCTTCTGCTATTTTTCTAGCATCAATTGCTACGACAATACATTGTGAGCCAAAGTGTTCTACTCCTTCTTCGATTAGCTTTGGATTTCGCACTGCCGCTGAGTTGATTGAAACTTTATCTGCTCCAGCTCTTAGTAAATTGTACATATCTTTAACATTTGAAATCCCCCCGCCAACTGTAAGAGGAATAAATACTTTCGAAGCTGTTTTTTCTACAACATCTATAATCGTTTTTCGCCCTTCATGCGTTGCCGTAATATCTAAAAATACAATTTCATCTGCTCCCGCATCATTATATAAAGCAGCTATTTCAACAGGATCACCGACGTCTTGTAACCCTATAAAATTTACCCCCTTTACAACTCGCCCTTCTTTTACATCTAGACATGGAATAATACGTTTCGCTAACATAACTTTGTTACCTCTAACACTTCTTCTAAATCAATCGTTTTCTCGTAAAGAGCCTTACCAATTATGACGCCGTATATATTCATATCATTTAACTTTTTCACATCTTGAATAGATGCCACTCCTCCAGAAGCAATAAGACGAATAGCAACGTTTTTTTGTAGTAACCCCAATTGCTCTATATTCGGCCCTGCAAGTGTCCCGTCTTTCGAAATGTCTGTAAACACAATCGTTTGAACACCTACATTCTCCATTTGCTTTGCTAAATCAATATAAGAAATTTCAGACACATCAAGCCAGCCTCTCGTTGCTACGAAACCATTTTTCGCATCAATGCCAACAATGATTTTTTCTTTATATAGAAGAACTGCTTCTTCTAAAAATGCCTTATCATAAAGAGCAGCTGTTCCTAAAATCACTTTATCTACACCTACTGACAATAACCTCTCTACCGCGATAAGTGATCGAATTCCGCCTCCAACTTGCACAGGAATACGTACTGCCTTGCAAATTCTTTCAATAACGAGCAAATTTACTGACTCGCCAGCAACTGCACCATCTAAATCAACAATGTGTAGTGTTTTTGCTCCCAATTTTTCGAATATAATCGCTTGCGCAACCGGATCTTCATTCATTACTGTTTCTTTACTAAACTCTCCTTGATAAAGCCTAACGCATCGCCCCTCTTTTACATCGATAGCTGGGAAGATTTCCATGCTTCTACCACCCCTTTGAAATTTTTCAACATTTGCATCCCAATGTCACCACTTTTTTCAGGATGAAACTGTGCGCCGTATATATTTCCTTTTGCTACAAAACCAGGTACTTTCACCCCATATTCACTTATTCCATACACAATTTCATTTGGACAATCTGCGTAATAAGAGTGGACATAATATACGAAAGAACCGTCCTCTACTCCATTCCAAAGCGCTATTTCTCCCTCTTTCTTTAGCTCATTCCATCCCATATGTGGAATTTTATAAGGGACTTTTAGCTTTCGAATAACACCTGGTAATAAGCTCAATCCGTTACAGTCTTGTAGTTCCTCACTTTTTTCAAATAAAAGCTGCATTCCTAAACAAATGCCTAGAAGCGGTTTTCCTGAACGCCCGACTTCTTTTAATACACGCGCTAAATCTGTTTCTTCCAATACATCCATCGCTTTCGGAAATGCACCTACTCCTGGTAAAATCACTCCATCACTTCTAAAAATCTCTTCTTTATCCCTCGTTACGATGTACGCTGCTCCAATATATTTTAATGCCTGTTCTACACTACGAATATTTCCCATTCCATAATCTATAATAGCAATCAATTACAACATCCCTTTCGTTGAATTTACACCAGTAATGTTAGCATTTTTATCAACCGCTTCCCTAAGTGCTCGACCAAATGCTTTAAATAATGCTTCAACTTTGTGATGTGTATTGCTTCCGTATAAAATGCGAGCATGTAACGTAATATTTGCAGCATGCGCAACTGCTCTAAAAAATTCTTCTGTTAGTTCTGTATCAAAATCCCCTAGCTTCGGATTCGTTAATTCTCCTTGAAATACAATATACGAGCGTCCGCTTATATCAATTGCGACAAAACCTAAAGATTCATCCATTGGTACATACGCAGAGCCATAACGGTTAATCGCCTCTTTATTTTGCAATGCTTCTTTCAAACAATTCCCGAGTACAATTCCAACATCTTCAACTGTATGATGCGCATCAACGAATACATCGCCTTCCGCCTCCACTTGCAAGCCGAATCTTCCATGCTTTGCAAATAAAGTTAGCATATGATCAAAAAATCCTACTCCCGTTTGTACAGAAACATCCTTTCCTTCATCAAGCTGCAAACTTAACTTTATTTTTGTTTCTGTCGTCTCACGTATTTGACTAGACTCACGCATTATTCTTCCTCCTCAAATCTTATTTGAATTGCTCTCGCATGCGCATGTAACCCTTCTTTATTGGCAAGTTCTACAATATGATGCTGTACATCTCTTAACGCTTCCTCCGTATAAGACAGAAAGCTTGATTTTTTCACGAAATCATCGACTGATAACGGTGAGAAAAACCTTGCCGTTCCACTTGTCGGTAACACATGATTCGGTCCTGCTAAATAATCACCGAGCGGTTCCGGTGCGTATGGTCCAAGAAAGATAGATCCTGCATGTTTCACATAAGCTAGAGCATTCATCGGTTCTTTTATATGTAACTCTAAATGTTCTGGAGCAATTTCATTCGATAATTGGAGTGCCTCATCTAAAGAAGGAACGATACAAATGGCTCCATTTCTATTTATCGATTCACGTGCAATTTCGCTTCTTGGTAATGTTTCTAACTGTCTATCTATCTCTTTTTCCACTTCTTTTGCTAACTCTATATTCGTTGTAATACAAATTGCCGTTGCTCTCTCGTCATGTTCTGCTTGTGATAATAAATCAGCAGCGATATATTTTGCATTACCGGTTTCATCAGCAATAACTACAATTTCTGACGGTCCAGCAATCATATCGATATTTACTATTCCGTATACTTCTCGTTTCGCTAGAGCGACATACAAATTTCCTGGTCCAACTATTTTATCTACTTTCGGAATCGATTCCGTCCCGTATGCTAAAGCTGCAATTGCTTGCGCACCACCTATTGTATAAATTTCATCTACCCCTGCAAGACTTGCTGCAACTAAAATATAGGGGTCAACACCTCCTTCTCTCGGCGGTGTTACCATTACAATCTTTTTCACACCTGCGAGTTTTGCTGGCAATACATTCATTAATACTGAAGAAGGATACGAAGCAGTTCCCCCTGGCACATATACTCCTACATTTTCTAACGGCCGAATGATTTGTCCCCTAATGATGCCTTTACTCTCGCAATCGAATATAGATTGCCTTTTTTGCTTTTCGTGATACGAAATAATGTTTTTCTTCGCCTCTTGTAACGCTTCTAAAAATAAATTTTCTACAAATATACTCGCTCGTTTTATTTCGTCTTCACTTACACGAAACTCATCCATCTCCACACCATCAAACTTGTTTGTATAAAAAGATAAGGCCTCATCCCTATTCTCCCTTACATTTTGAACGATCTCCCTTACACTTCTTTGAACAGTTTCTTCTATTATATTAGCGTTTTCTCGTAGCAATTTTATTTTCGATAATGCCTTTTGAAAATCTTCACAAACTATCTCCATTACAAGTCCCCCTATTTTCCTGACAAAATTTCTTGCTCCATCATATTTATAATACTGAATATTTCGTCTTTTTTAGTTTTTAATGCAGCCTTATTTACAATCATTCGAGCAGATATAGAACACATTTCCTCAAATACAATGAGTCCATTTTCTTGTAATGTTTTTCCCGTTTCAACAATATCAACAATTGCATCCGCTAATCCAAGAATAGGAGCGATTTCTACAGAACCTTCTATTTTAATAATTTCTACATCCTCTCCTCTATCATGGAAATAGTTAGAAGTAATATGGGGATATTTCGTTGCAATACGTTTCTTCCGGTAACTCTTTGGGTTATAAGTAGGAATAGAAGCTACACAAAACTTACATACGCCTACTCCTAAATCCAACATTTCATAAATATCTTTCTCGTTTTCCATTAAAATATCTTTTCCAACGACCCCAATATCAGCTACTCCATGTTCTACATAAGTAGCAACATCTACTGCTTTCACTAAAATAAATGAGATATCTGTATTTTTACTTTGAAAGACAAGCTTTCGTCCTTTATTTTTGAGCTCTGAACAATCAATTCCAATCTGCTCAAAGAGTGGAATCACACGCTTCTCTAATCTTCCTTTCGTTAACGCAATTTGAATGTTACGCATGAGGTTTCTCCTTCTTTCTGGACTACCCATTTCTCTTTCCATACATATTCCACCAATGATTCATTCTTTGCCTCAACGACTGTTACTATTTGATTTTTTCTTGCAAATTGAAAGGTGTCGTTTACATTAGAGAATAAAGATAGCTCTACTTTTTTCCCGTCCTTTTGAAGTAAATTTCGTAATCTTTCCGCTTCTGCTAATCTATTTAACTCATAATGAATGATAATATCTATTCTCTTTCGTTCATATGGTTCTTGCTGCTCTTGCAGCGCCTTCACAATTTGATTGACTTGCACCGCGAGTCCAACAGCCGGTAGTATTTCTCCAAAATTTCCAATTAACTCATCATATCTTCCGCCACTAACAATTTCTTCTCCAATTTCATATATATACCCTTTGAAAATAACTCCCGTATAGTAATCTAAATGTTGGATCATACCTAAATCAATTGATATGTAAGATCCATAGCCTAGTTTTTCAATTGCTTCATATATTTCTTTCACTCTTGCAATCGCCATTTTCATTTCATTACTTGAGGCGAGTTTTTCTGCTTCCTCAATCACTTCTAAACTCCCAAATAGCCTTGGTAATTTCTCAAGTAATCTTACTGTTTCATCACATCGATCTAATTTCTTTTCTCTAATAAAATTTGATAGAGCAGCATAATTTTTACTTTCAATGTATGTCCTAAGTACTCTCTCTTCTTCCTCATGAATGGAGAGCTTTTTGACAATACATTTATATAACTGTACCTGCCCAATCTCTATTGTAAAAGATTGCACCTTCACCTTTTGAAGTGATTGAATAACGCTTATTACACATTCAATTTCAGCTCTTACATTATCAATCCCGATAATTTCAATCCCACTTTGCACAATTTCATTATATTTTCCGGTAAGGGACTCATTCGCTCGAAATACATTCCCGCCATACGTCAATTTAAGCGGCGTATCCCACCTCTGCGTTCCCATCACTCTCGCTAAAGGAATTGTCATATCTGGACGCAAGACGATAATCCGTCCCTTTTCATCAAAAAATTTATACATCTTTTCTTCATCTATCGGTCTATTTTGAAAGGCAAAAACATCATAAAATTCAATTGTAGGTGTCCTTATTTCCTCATAACCTCTCTCTAAAAAAGTACGTCTTAATTTTTGCTCCACTTCTTCAATTAGCGTACATTCTTCAAATAAATAGTCTCTCGTTCCATTTGGGTTTGCTCGTTTCCATTTTGTCATCTAAATGCTCACACCTTTCCCTTTCTAATGTATGCCTATTTCATTCACCTAAACCGAAAATAAAAAGAGCCTTGTAGACAAAATACCTACAAGGCTCTTTAGTAGAGTGTAGGTACAACGGGAATAACCCTTGTGCCTACACGTTTTCACGCTAGGTTCAAGGGCTTTATGTATGATGATGTAGTTGTGTAAGCATTTTAATAGATTGCACGATATTCATAATACTTACTCCCTTTCTCCTCTGATTTTTACATAGTATATAATACTTAATTCTGAATGTAAATACATTTTGAACATTCCGTCATTCCTTAATATAAAGCTACTTTCCTTTCATACTCTACAATTTCCTGTTGATATTGCATCGTAATACTAATTTCGTCTAGACCATTCAATAATTTCTCTTTCCACATTTTCTCGATTGTAAAATGAAACCTGTACGTACTCGTTGTAATTACTTCATTCTCTAAATCTACTTCTATTTGTTCTCTCGCATCCGTTTTGGCAAGTTTTTCTCGCATTTCTTTATCCATTACAATTGGCAACATACCATTCTTCATACAATTCATATAAAAAATATCTGCAAACCCTCCGGCGATAATAACGCGGAAACCATAATCAGCAAGTGCCCAAGGTGCATGTTCTCTGGAAGAACCACATCCAAAATTATTACCTGTAATTAATATACTTGCTCCTTTTCTGTCTTGTGCATTAAGTGGGAAATTAGGGTTTTCATGTCGCTCATTATCATATCGCCACTCATCAAATAAATATTTTCCAAATCCCGACCTTTCAATTCTCTTTAAGTATTGCTTTGGAATAATTTGATCTGTATCAATGTTATCATTCATCAGTACTGCGGCAGTACCTTTATGAATATGAAATGGCTCCATCATAACTCTCCTTTCTAGTATCAACAAAATGACCATATAACGCAGCTGCTGCCGCCATTGCTGGGCTAACTAAATGTGTTCGTGCTCCTTTTCCTTGTCTTCCTTCAAAATTACGATTTGAAGTTGAAGCACAATGTTCTCCCTCAGGTACTTGATCTGGATTCATTCCAAGACACATGGAACATCCAGGTTCTCTCCATTCAAATCCAGCTTCTTCAAATATGTGATGTAGTCCTTTTTGCATCGCAGCTTCTCTTACTCTTTTCGATCCAGGCACAACGAGTGCTCGCACACCTTCTTTTACCTTTTTCCCTTTCACAACAGATGCAGCAATTTCTAAATCAGAGAGCCTAGAATTTGTACAAGATCCAATGAAAACATGCTGAACCGGAATGTCATATGTACTTTGTCCAGGGCTTAATCCCATATAAGAAAATGCTCTTTCGTCATTTTCATCCTGCTTTTCTGGCAATTTTTCATCAATACGAACACCCATACTCGGGTTTGTTCCCCACGTAACGTACGGTGCTAAATCCGTCACATCTATTGAAATATGCAAATCATAAATTGCATCTGAATCTGTATAAAGTTCAGACCATTTCTTCTCGAATGTTTCATAATCTTTCGGTGCATATTGACGTCCTTTTACATAAGCAACTGTTTTTTCATCTGGTGCTATAATACCAGCCTTGGCTCCTCCTTCAATTGCCATATTACAAAGCGTCATTCTCTCTTCCATCTCCATAGCTCCAATTGTCTCTCCGTAAAATTCCATTACGTATCCAGTTCCAACTGCTACACCGTACTTTGAAAGGAGATGCAAAATAATATCTTTTGCGTACACACCTTTCTGTAATTTCCCTTTTAGCTCAATGCCCATCGCTTTCGGTTTACGTTGCCATAACGTTTGCGTCGCCAATACATGCTCCACTTCACTCGTACCAATGCCAAATGCTAGCGCGCCAAACGCACCATGTGTTGCTGTATGACTATCACCACAAACAATTGTTTTTCCTGGCTGCGTAAGTCCAAGTTCTGGTCCGATAACATGAACAATCCCTTGCTCTTCATCCCCAATATCCGCTAACGGCACCTGAAATTGTTTACAATTTTCCCGGAGTGTATCTAGTTGCTGCTTCGCAATTCGATCGGTAATATTCCAAACATCTTTCGTTGGAATATTGTGATCCATCGTCGCGAATGTTAAATCCGGTCTACGGACTGTTCGGTTTGTAAGCCGCAAGCCTTCAAAGGCTTGCGGTGATGTTACTTCATGAACAAGATGAAGATCGATATATAATAAATCTAATCCATTTTCGTTTGTCGTAACTACGTGTCTTTCCCAAAGTTTATCTAACAGCCTTTTTCCCATTATCTCCCTCTCCCTACTAGCGCTTGCTCTTCCATCTCTTGTATAACTGCCTTCGTAAATGAAGTTGTCGTTTCAGTTCCCCCGATATCTGCTGTACATTTTCCTAATTTAAGGACTGCTGAAATTGCTTCTTCAATTGCACACCCTTCTCTCGTTAATCCGAACGATTGCCCGAGCATCATGGCAACAGAGCGCATCATGGCAATTGGATTCGCCTTATTTTTCCCGGCAATATCCGGCGCTGATCCGTGAATAGGCTCGTATAATGAAGGCCCCTTTTCCGCGTGACTTGCTGATGGAAGCATTCCTAATGATCCAGCTAATACGGAAGCCTCGTCACTCAAAATATCCCCAAATAAATTTTCCGTTACAATTACATCAAACCGTCCTGGATTCCGAATTAACTCCATAGCCGCTGCATCTACTAAAATATGTTCTAGTTCAACGTCTAGGTAACGAAGTGCTACTTCTTCTGCCACAGTTCTCCATAGCTTACTAGATTCTAAAACATTCGCCTTATCGATCGATGTTACTTTTTTCTTCCGCTTACTCGCTAATTGAAAGGCATAAGAAACGATACGTTCAATTTCATGACGATGATACGTCAGTGTATCTGTTGCTACTTCGTCCGTTCGTTCTTTCGGATAAGAAAAATAAATTCCGCCTGTTAATTCACGAACGACAACGAAATCAATTTCATCAGCCTTTTTTAATGGCGATAAATGTGCTGTTGCGCTTTCTACCGTTACAGGGCGAACATTTGCAAATACACCGAGTCCTTTTCTTAGAGCTAATAATCCTTTCTCTGGTCTTTCTTTCGCGCTATCCCACCTTGGTCCACCAACTGCTCCTAGTAAAACCGCATCACTTGTTAAACAGGCGGCAAGCGTTCGTTGCGGTAATGGTTGCCCATTTAAATCGATAGCACTCCCGCCAAAATACTCATCTTGCAAATGAAAATGATGCCCATATAACCTCTCTACCATATGCAATACTTCCTTCGCACTTTCCATAACTTCCGGGCCAACACCATCACCAGCTAAACAAACGATACGTTTTTCCAATTTTAACACTCCTTTTAACTGAATTTTCAGAACTTTAATTTGATAGGTGAGGAAAGCTCCCCTCACCTATCAAACACTTATTTCACAAGCTGGATAAAAGATTTCAATTTCCCTGCTGCATGGACATATGCTCTCGCCGACGCTTCCAATACGTCTTGTGCAACACCAAAACCTGATACTTGATGTGTTCCTTCTTTTAATTCAACATGAACATGAGCCAGTGCATCTTGACCTTGTGTAATAGATTGTATGCGATAATCCGCCAATTCACATTCTAATCCTAAAATTCTTTGGATTGCATTATAAATCGCTTCAATACTACCAGAACCAGTGGCTGCATCTTCGTATACATTTCCTTCTTCGTCTTTTAGCACAACTGTCGCGCATTGTGTACTATTTGATACGAAATGTACTTGTAGTTGCGTAATGTTATATTGCTGAGCCGCAAATGCTGCTTCCCCAAGCATAAGTGCACGTAAATCTTCCTCCGTAATTTCCTTCTTACGATCAGCTAATTTTTTAAACGCTTCAAACACCGCATCTCGTTCTTCCTTTGTAAATTCATAACCAAGCTCTTTCATTTTTTCTGTAAACGCGTGACGTCCAGAATGTTTTCCAAGCACAAATAAATTTTGAGATTCGCCTACTAGCTCTGGTTCAATAATCTCATACGTTGTCACTTCTTTTAATACACCATCTTGATGAATTCCTGATTCATGAGCAAAAGCATTCGCTCCAACGATTGCTTTATTTTTCGGTACAACCATACCTGTTAATCTGCTTACTAATGTACTCGTCGCTTTAATTTCTTTTAGCGTCATAGAAGACTCCGCCTTATAGAAATCTTTTCTAATATGAAGAGCAACTGCGACCTCTTCTAACGCCGCATTCCCCGCTCTTTCTCCAATTCCATTAATTGTTCCTTCTACTTGCAATGCTCCGCCTTCAACCGCAGCTAATGAATTTGCTACAGCCATCCCAAGATCATCGTGACAATGACAAGAGAAAATTGCTTTTTCATATGAAGGAACGGATTCTTGTAAGTATTTAAAAAGAGAATAATATTCTTCTGGATTCGTATATCCAACTGTATCTGGAATATTAATTACATTTGCTCCTGCACGAATCGCAACTTCTACTGCTTCAGCTAAAAAATCTCTTGCTGTTCTTGTCGCATCTTCTGCAGAAAATTGTACTGTCGGAAATAACGATTTCCCAAGTGTAACCGAGCGATGAATACTATCTAATACATCTTCCTTTGACATACAAAGTTTATATTTCATATGAATATCACTCGTAGCTAAAAATACGTGTAAACGAGGAGATACCGCACCTTTCACAGCTTCATATGCTCTTTGAATATCACTTTCTTTCGCTCTAGCTAAACTCATAACTGTAGCATTTTGAATGGTATTTGCGATGCGTTTTACCGATTGAAAATCCCCTTCGGAAGCTGCCGCAAAGCCAGCTTCCATGACATGAATACCTAGTCTCTCTAATTGCCTTGCAATTTGCAATTTCTCTTGTTCATTTAAATTCACTCCTGGTGATTGTTCGCCATCACGTAGCGTCGTATCCATGAACAAAATCTGCTTCATATTATTTGACCCCTGCCTTTACTCTTGGCTGTACGAAAGGCATCATTTCACGTAATTTACGTCCAACTACTTCGATTTCATGTTCATTCTCTTTCTCATTTGTCGCATGAAAATTTGGTTTTCCTTCTTTATGCTCTGCAATCCAGCCTCTTGCAAATGTACCATCTTGAATTTCTGCTAGCACTGCGCCCATCGCTTTCTTCGTATCTTCCGTTACAACGCGTGGACCTGATACGAAGTCGCCCCACTGCGCTGTATCTGAAACTGAATATCTCATATTTTCAAGTCCGCCTTCATACATAAGGTCAACGATTAGTTTTAGTTCATGTAAACATTCAAAATATGCAAGTTCCGGTTGATAACCGGCATCAACTAACGTTTCAAATCCAGCTTTTACTAGCGCAGTTACTCCGCCACAAAGTACAGCTTGCTCTCCAAATAAATCTGTTTCTGTTTCTTCTTTAAATGTCGTTTCTAATACACCAGCTCTCGTCGCTCCAATTCCATCAGCATAAGAAAGTGCCTTTTCAGTCGCAACTCCTGTTGCATCTTGGTATACTGCAAATAATGCAGGAACAGCTCCACCTTCAGCAAACGTACGGCGCACAAGATGTCCTGGACCTTTTGGTGCTACTAGAAATACATCTACATTCGCTGGTGGTTTCACTTGATCAAAGTGAACATTAAATCCGTGTGCAAAAACGAGAGAATTTCCTGCCTGTAAATTTGGTGCAATTTCCGCTTCATATACTTCTGGCTGCAATTCATCCGGTAGTAAAATCATTACTAAATCAGCCTGCTCCGCCGCTTCTGCTACTGTATATACAGAAAATCCATCTTCTTTCGCTTTATCCCAAGACTTCCCTTTTCTTAAACCTACTACTACATCAAATCCGTTATCACGTAAGTTTTGCGCATGCGCATGACCTTGCGAGCCATACCCGATGATTGCTACTTTCTTTTCTTTTAATACATTTACCGTTACATCTTTCTCATAATAAACCTTTGCCATTTTCATTTCCCCCTATATTTAAATGATTATTGAATTAACATAACTTGCTTATCTTGTTTTTTCATACTACGCGTAAATGCTGTTACACCTGTTCTAGCAATTTCTTTCAAACCGTATGGACGAAGTAATTCAATTAATGCTTCTACTTTCTCCTGCGTACCGGTTACTTGCACAACTATGGAATCCTTCCCAACATCTATTACAGCGGCTCGAAACGGTTCAATTAAACTATATAATTCTGCTCTTGCTACTGATGTTGCGACTTTAATAAGTGCAAGTTCTCTTGCGATCATCGCTTCTTCTGTAATATCTGATACTTTCAGAACATCAATTTGCTTATGAAGTTGTTTAATTAACTGTTCAACTTGCTGTTCATTTTCAACGTGTACAACAATCGTCATCCGTGATATGTCCGATGATTCTGTATGGCCTACTGAAATACTTTCAATATTAAAATGTCTTCGTGTCATAACACCTGTAATTCGGTTTAACACACCACTTTGATTTCGAACTGTCGCTGTAACAATTCTCTTCACCTTTTTTCCACTCCCTCCATTTGGTGAACACCTTTCCCTGGCGCAACCATCGGCATTACCTTTTCTGATTGAAGTACACGGCAATCGATTACGACTGGTTCTTGTAATTCAATCGCATGCTGTATTTGCTTCTTTGCAAGAAGTGGATCATCTATGCGAACTCCTTTTATGCCATACGCATTCGCAAGAGCGACGAAGTCTGGTTGACACGACAGTAAAGAGTGTGAATATCTTTGGTTATAAAATTCATCTTGCCATTGTCTTACCATTCCTAAAGCTTCATTATTTAAAATAAATACTTTAACAGGTAAAGAGTGTTCTTTTAACACACTTAATTCTTGCAGAGTCATTTGAAATCCAGCGTCACCGACAATTGCAATAACTAGTTCCTCAGGCTTTGCAATTTGTGCACCAATTGCTGCAGGAAATCCGAATCCCATCGTTCCTAGTCCTCCTGAAGTTACCCATTTATCTGGAGTTTTCAGCGGATAATATTGGGCTGCCCACATTTGATGTTGCCCCACATCTGTTGTTACAATCGCTTCGCCTTTCGTAATTTCATATAACATATCAATTGCATATTGAGGCTTAATACTTTCAGAATTTCGTTTATAAGATAATGGATACTTTTCTTTTCTATTCTTTAATAAAGAGATCCACTCATGATGATTTTCTTTCCTTCCTTCTGGTTGAAGTAATACTTCCAACGCTCGCTTAGCACTTGCAACAATAGGAATTTCAGTCGGCACATTTTTTCCGATTTCTGCTGGATCAATATCGATATGCGCAACAGTCGCCCCTTTAGCAAAATAAGCTAAATTTCCAGTAAGACGATCATCGAATCTCGCACCTATATTAATGAGTAAGTCGCATTCGTATAACGCCATATTAGCTGTGTAAGAACCATGCATTCCTCCCATCCCTAGAAATAGTTCATCATCTGGCGGAAACCCACCAAGACCAAGTAATGTATGCACAACAGGAATTTCATATTTACGAGCAAAACTTGTTAATTCTTTCGAAGCTTTCGCATGCAATACACCTGCTCCAGCTAAAATTAATGGCTTGTTTGCAACCCTAATTGCTTGTAATAATTTGTTTATTTGGAGTAGATTCGGTTCATAATTAGGGTTGTATCCTGGTAAATCCATTTGCACATCACTACATCGTTCGCCTTGCTCTACTACCATATCTTTCGGAAGGTCAATAACGACTGGGCCTGGTCTTCCTGTTCTAGCAATATGAAATGCTTCTTTAATAATTCGAGGTAAATCTGAAGCTTTTCGCACTTGATAGTTATGTTTTGTCACCGGCATCGTAAGCCCCATAATATCCGCTTCTTGGAAAGCATCACTTCCAATTAACGTTGTTGCTACTTGCCCCGTAAATACAACAAGTGGTAGTGAATCAATCATCGCATCTGCTAGACCCGTAATAACATTTGTAGCGCCTGGCCCACTCGTTGCAATGACAACCCCTGGATTGCCAGTAATTCTGGCATACCCTTCCGCAGCGTGAATAGCACCTTGCTCATGCCTCGCTAAAATATGTGGAATTTCACAATCATAGAGTGCATCATAAAGAGGTAAAACAGCACCACCAGGATAACCGAAAATCACTTCTACTCCTTCCTTTTCTAGCGCTTCTAACAATAACTGTGCACCAGTTGCCAGTTGCTCTTCCGTTTTTGAAGACATTGTTCTTATAAGCCCCCTTTTTAAAAACTTTTATCAATAAAAAAAATCCTACGTCCACACTCCAGCTATGTGCTGAAGGGACGAAAGATTTCGCGGTACCACCCTTCTTCGCAAGAATACTCTTGCCTCAGTGACCCATAAATGAGTCTAGCTAATAACGGAGCTACCGTCTAAGCCTAGACAAATGCTTCAGCTTAGCACTCAAGGGCGATGTTCGTCGACGTGAACCATCGGTTTTCAGCAACCACCGACTCTCTGTGAGGCTTCACAATCAACTACTCCTCCCTCTCAACGCTTTCTTATGTTATAAAAAGTTGTTATCCAACTTTATTTTCCTCGTAAATCTTCTCTCCATCTTCTATAACTAACTTTCGGAACTCTTCTAATAAACGATTCGTATGTGGGCCTGTTTGCCCTAAACCAATCGTTCTACCATCTACTGTCGTAACAGCAATTACTTCAGCAGCTGTTCCTGTTAAAAATACTTCATCAGCTACATATACATCGTGTCTTGTAAATAACTCTTCTCTTACGTCATATCCAAGTTTTTCACCGATTTCTAAAATAGCGTTTCGTGTAATACCTTCTAACGCTCCAGCAGAACTTGGTGGTGTAATTAATTTATTTCCTTTTACAATAAATACGTTATCTCCTGATCCTTCAGCTACGTATCCTTGATCATTTAACATAAGCGCTTCTTGTACTCCAGCTAATTTCGCTTCAATACGAACTAAAATATTGTTTAAGTAATTTAA
The DNA here is from genome assembly GCF_019091205.1 of Bacillus sp. GbtcB14. Lineage (NCBI taxonomy): Bacteria > Bacillati > Bacillota > Bacilli > Caryophanales > Bacillaceae > Bacillus > Bacillus sp. GbtcB14. The sequence goes on along the minus strand of NZ_JAGXJT010000003.1, from coordinate 644,220 downwards.
AGATTTTACTTGAGGTGACAAAACATCTGGACGGTTTCGGCGCGTTGCAACTGTTACAACCGGAATCCCTTTTTCATAATATTCTTGCGGGAATAAAGATAGTTGCTCTGCAATTACGACTACATTCGGTTTCTTACAAGAATCAGGATCTAATCCAAGATTCCCTGCACCTCTCGATACAACTAAGCGAATGTATCCATTAGATAATTTATTTTGTCGAATCGTCTCAACAACAATATTCGTTACTTCATCTAAAGAATATGGAATTTCTAACATGATGGATTTTGCTGATTCATATAACCGGACAAGATGCTCTCTCAAACGGAAAACATTACCGCTATAAACTCTAATCCCTTCAAATACTCCATCGCCATATAAATAACCATGATCATATACAGAAACTTTTGCCTCATCTTTTGGAACAAATTCTCCATTTAAGAAAATCCATTGCTCGTTCACTGGAAAGCGCCTCCTATGTTCTATGAATTTTTTATTGTTTCCTAGTTTACTCTCCTTTCTAAATAAATCAAGTGAATTTTTAGAAAATTTATAATTTTTAATCGTAAATACATCTTTGATTATACTGATTTAACAGCGTTGTTAACGTTTACAAAAAGTCAAAAAATTTTTTTCGCCAAATTCCACTAAAAAAAATATTTGTTTAAAAGAAGGATTTTCATCAATTGATACGAATCTATTGTATTCAATAAACGGACGTCCGTTTTTATAAATTCGGGAATATACAACGACTTTTGCTGAAAAAGGGGGAAAATAATAAAAATAACGCTGTCTAAAAATAACATTCATATTTTTCATCTCGCAATCATAATCCTATTTTTAAAAAACAATTTGTCAAAATGAAGGAGGAAATCAATATGGCGTGTGTACAAATTAAAGGAACGAGACAAGAGGTAGTAGAAATGCTTCAACTATTTGATCTAATGGATACGAAAGGTTTTTGTAAATTCGATAATTATGTAGAGGTAGAACCAAATAATAAAGAACATAACAATTTTATTGCTTCAATCGACATTCATTCAAATACTTCTTCCGCCCAAGATACTTTAAACGATCAATTCGTAAGTCAAATGCTTACTGGTGTATATAACGACTAAATAGATACTTTAATCAAACTATCCGCAAATAGCAGAATAAAGATATACTTCCTACCTTCTTTGCATAAATATATGCGATGTACTTGAGCATACTAGCAATTAGATGGTAGGAGGTGAGAATTATGGCTAGAATTGGCGTTGAAAACTCATTAACAGATGTTCAACAAGCTCTTAAGCAACAGGGATATGAAGTTGTTACCCTGGGCTCCGAACATGATGCACAAGGTTGCGATTGTTGTGTTGTAACTGGGCAAGATTCCAATATGATGGGTATTGCAGATGCATCAATTAAGGGATCTGTAATTACAGCTCATGGTTTAACAACAGATGAAATTTGTCAGCAAGTTGAGAGCCGCACTTAAATGTAATATACAAAAAGAAAGAGGACTCCTTTTGAAAAAGAGTCCTCTTTTTTATATTCACCTAACGGGAAAGTAACATATACTGGATGAAAGCCCTACCTCTCTCTCATCATTACGGTTCCACTGACCGCTCCTTGATTCACTAGTATACCTATAAAGCCTACAATAATAATTTATAGGGTTTGTTCACAAAAGTTGTTGGTAAGACTACCCGATCTTTCGCAAACTTTTCGTATTATATTTATAAGATTTATTTACTTTACACTAGCTGTAACCGAGACACGAATTAAAATTTTAACACCAATACAATAATTTGTCAACATTTTTTTGTAAATTAAAAACAGACAGTAACGGTTTGTCTGTTTTAGAATGGAGCTTTTTCTTTTATTACATATACAACAAAACCGCTTACTAACATACATAAGCCAACTACTAAGTTTTTAATATTAATCATAAATTCCTCTCCCTTATTCCACACATCATATATATTTACAGTTCAATTATTCCGATCATCCTAAAGCGCACTTTTTCTAATATATCATAATTCCTAAAAAATGCAAGTTCACTTTTGACGATTATTTACAAATTTATCTACAGTACTTGGTACAGTATTTAAAGCCTTCTCAATTAAATGTGTACTACTATTGAGGTGCAATACTTGCACACCGTTAGAACCAACTACTAAAAAAGCAACTGGGCTAATGGAAACCCCAGCCCCGCTTCCGCCTCCAAACGGATGACTTTGCTTATTCTCTTTATGCTGCCCTTGTCCGTTATTATGTTTTTCGGAAATAAAATCACCTTTAAAGTCACTTCCACCAGCTCCAAAACCAAAAGCCACTTGAGATACTGTTAATACTACATTTCCGTCAGCTGTTGAAACTGGACTCCCAACAATCGTATTTACATCTACCATCTCTTTTAAATTTGTCATTGCTGTTTTCATTAAATTTTCAATTGGATGTTCCATTATGTATTGCACCCTTTCCTTCTTATTCTTTTTTATACTTTCCAAAATAGAGGAAGTCATACTAACTTTTCCTATTTCAAAAAAACAATTTCCACCTTTTAAATGGATATTACTCCCTGTACATACTCGGATAAAGTGAAACTTTAATCAGTGGGGGTTTTCTTCATCCCCACTGATTATTAGTTGAACCAATCGGACTTTTATGGGCAGTTGATTCTCCACCTAACTTCTTTGCTTTCGCTGAATTTTGAGGTGGGGGGCTTACTGCCCATTAAAGCGGGATAAAAAAGAAAAAGAGAAACATACTACTATTGAACCTTGTTATGAAAGGAGTCATGACTTTGACTGAGAAATTTGATGAGTATAAAAAAAGAGATAGAATAGATAGTGATTATAGTGACTATAAAGAAGAATATGCAGCTGAGGTTGCGCCTCAGCGCATTGATTATGATTACGATGAGAAGGATCATAAAGATGATGTAAGATCGTCCGCCGCTGGATCAACTGCTGGCTTTATCGCTCTTGCTTTATCTATCTTATCACTCTTCACTTTCCCAACACTATTTGGTCTTGTTTCTGTATTGCTAGGGATTTACGCTTATAATCGCGGAGCTACTGTAACTGGTGGTATCGCTGCAATTGTCGGCGGAATTGCTGCACTCATTGCAATTTTATTTCGAGTAGCGCTTGTCGGATTATTGTTCTCCCTTTTTTAAAAAGAAAAAGGTATCTCGCTTTATGCGGGATACCTTATCCTGTAAATACATCTTCCGATGGATATTTAATTTTTTGTTTTGCTGGTCGTGCTAAAGAAAAGACAAGTGTTAACGGCCCAATTAATCCGCAAAACATAACAAACATAATAATACATTTTCCAAACGCTGATAACTTCGCAGTAATCCCCATCGTTAACCCTACTGTACCAAAAGCTGAAATTGTTTCAAATAGTAACTGAATAAAACTAAAGTCTTCTGTAAGCATTAATACAAATACTGCTGCAAAAATAAGTATTTGACTGGCAACAGCAATCGCTAACGCTCTTGTTACTGTCGACATTTTAATTGTGCGCTGAAATAAAATGATTTCCTCTTTTTTTCTAAAAAAAGAAAGGACAGATGTAACTAAAATAACAAACGTTGTTAATTTAATTCCTCCACCCGTTGATACACTTCCTGCACCAATAAACATTAAAACCATCGTAAATAATATAGATGATTCTTCCATTCCCCCGTAGTCAACTGTATTAAATCCAGCAGTACGAGGAGTAATACCTTGGAAGAAAGAAGCCCATAACTTTTCATTTAAAGGTAAATTCCCTAACGTCTTCACATTATTATATTCCAATACAAAAATTACAATCATCGCTATCACATTTAGCGCTACTGTTCCAACAATCATGATTTTGGAATGAAGCGATAGTTTTCGAAAACTACGGCTATACCATATATCAATTAATACAGTAAAACCGAGACCACCTATTACGATTAAAGAGCAAATCCCAATATTAATAATAGGATCTCCTACATACCTAGTTAAATTATCCGGCCATAGAGCAAATCCAGCATTATTATAAGATGCAATAACATGAAAAATACTATAGTATACACCTTTTCCAAAGCCAAACTCTGGAATAAAGCGAAACGATAAAAAGATGACTCCAATAAGCTCAATACAAATTGAAAATATAAAGACACGTTTTACTAATTTTACAAGACCACCTATATTTGTCTGATTAAATGCCTCTCCGATTAATAATCGATGGCGTAATCCGATTTTTTTGCCCAATACCCAAACAATTAAAATGGCAATTGTCATAAGACCTAAACCACCTGTTTGAATTAAAAACATAATAACAATCTCGCCAAACATCGTAAACGTACTTGCAGTATCTACTACTCCCAATCCCGTTACAGTTGCTGCTGACGTTGCTGTAAAGAAAGCATCTACCCAACTAATATGTACTTTCGTTGCGAATGGTAACTTTAATAACAAACCGCCAACCACAATTAAGCAGAAAAAACCTAATGCTAATATTTGTGGTGGATTTAATCGTATAAAACGATTATACAGCCCTTGTCTTTTTGTTACTTCCATATTCACTAACTCCCTTTTCCCCCTCGTAACTAAAGGCTTATAAGAGCCCTTACATAGTGGGATAAACCTTATATTCTTATAATATAGTTGAGCATAATCCTTTTTTTCAAAGATTTCAACTTTTATTTATACTCGAACTTTACTTCATTTTATGACAAGACACTTTCTATTCTATTTATTCTTACTCTATAACTCTTGCAACAATCATTTTATATGTATCATTTCTCAAATTCTCATACCCTTCACTCTATGTTCACACCAAGGTCACATCTATCTTTTATAGTATATGTATCGAAGTTGTTCCTCCCTAATTTATAAGACATTCCCCAGTGTCTTGAACAACTTCCATCC